>NZ_JBDPZC010000008.1:0-271295 GCF_039872765.1 Roseateles flavus
GCCCAGCGCACTGAGGCCTTGGCCCAGTGGCAGCATCACTACAACTGCCACCGTCCGCATAGCGGCATCGGCGGTCTGCCGCCCATCTCCAGGCTCAGTTCGTCAGGAAACAACCTCTTGACGATTCACAACTAGACTGCGCACCGTGAATCCCACCACCCTGATCCTTGCCGGCACCCTCCCCACGCTTCTCGCCTACAGTCTCTCGCCCTCCACGACGCTGCTGAACCAGCTGCTGGCCGTGGGACTGTGGGGCGGCGTGCTGCTTACCCAGCAGGTCCAGACACGCCAGGCCGGCTGGGCCCTCCTGCCGCGCAGTGCCCCGGGCCTGCTGGCGGTGGCGGCTGCCGTCCTTGTGGCCCTGCTGGGCGTTTCGCTGACCGCCCTGGCCCTGCTGCCGGCGCTGGCGCTGCTGATGGCCGGCCTGCTGGTGCTGGCGGGAGCCCGCGCAGGCGCCTCGGGGCAAGGCCTGACCCTGGGGCGAGCCTTCGCCCTCGGCCTGCTGCTGGCGGGGCTGGGCGGCGCGCTGGTGTCGCTGGTGCAGGTCTTCCTGCCGGACTGGACCGATGCCGCCTGGATCGCCCGCTCGGGCATTGCCGGACGCGCGGTGGGCAATATCCGCCAGCCCAATCACTTGGCCAGTCTGCTGCTGTGGGGCTGCATCGCGGCGGTGTGGCTCAGCGAGAGCTGGGGGCGTGAGCGCCCGGCCTTGCGCGCGCTGCTGCCGCTGATGCTGTGGCTGCTGCTCTTCTGCGTGGTGCTGAGCGCGTCGCGCACGGGCATGTGGTTCGGCGTGGCGCTGCTGGTGCTGTGGGGACTGCTGGACGACCAGCTGCGCCTGCAGGCCCGCCTGAGCCTGCTGATCACGCCGCTGCTGACCTACGCCTCCTGGCAGTTCATGCACTGGTGGTCCGCCGTCGGCGGCCATGCCTTCGGCGCCGAGGCGCGCCTGGCCGAGGGGGCGGGCTCGCCGTCCCGGGTGGCCATCCTCAAGAACAGCTGGGCGCTGCTGCAGCAGCATCCCTGGCGCGGCGTGGGCTGGGGCGATTTCAACTTCGCCTGGACCCTGACGCCCTTCCCCGACCGCCCGGTGGCCTTCTTCGACCATTGCCACAACCTCGTGATGCAGATCCTGGTGGAGATGGGCTGGCCCCTGGGCCTGCTGATGCTGGGGGGCCTGGCCTGGCTGCTGTGGCTGGGCCTGCGTGCCGCGTATCGTGCGCGGGGCGCCGTGGCGCTGCAGCGCCGCTGCGCGCTGATGGTCGTGCTGATGATCGGCCTGCACAGCATGCTGGAGTACCCGCTGTGGTACCTCTACTTCCTGCTGCCCACGGCCTTCGCGTTGGGTCTGGCACTGGCGGTGCCAGGTGAGCAAGACCTGACCCCGGACCAGCAAGACCTGACCCCGTCCGCCGTCGTGCTGCCTCGGCGCCTGCTGCAGGCCGCCGGCGCGCTGATGATCGCCGGGGCCGCCTTTGCGGGCTGGGACTATCTGCACATCGTCGACATCTACCGCTCCGGACCGCGCATGGCGCCGCTGGACGAGCGTATCGCGCGCGGCCAGCGCAGCCTGCTGTTCTCCGCGAGTGCCGACTACGCTGCCGCCACGGTGCCCGCGCCCTCCCGGGCTACGCTGGATGCGGCACGGCGCACCGGGCACAACCTGATCGATGTCCGCCTCATGATCGCCTGGGCCCAGTCCCTGCACGCGGTGGGAGAGACCGACAAGGCGCGCTACCTCGTGCAGCGCCTGCGCGAGTTCCACAGCACGGCGGCCGAAGAGTGGCTGGACGAATGCGAGAACTGGCCGGCCCATGCCCTGCGGCCCTTCCAGTGCGACCCACCGCAGCGGAGCTACCGCTACGAGGACTTCCGCTGAGCCGGGGCCGGGGGCTCAGTCCCCGGCCACCCAGTCCCCGCTCTTGCCGCCCTTCTTCTCCATCACGCGGATGCCGTCCATGACCATGCCGCGGTCGGCCGCCTTGCACATGTCGTAGATGGTCAGCAGGCCCAGCTGTACCGCGGTGAGGGCTTCCATCTCGACGCCAGTCTGGCCCAGGGTCTCGACCTGGGCCTCGCAGTGCACGGTGGACGCCGCCTCGTCGATGCGGAACTCCACCGCCACGCGGGTGATGGGCAGGGGATGACACAGCGGGATGAGGTCGCTGGTGCGCTTGGCGCCCTGGATCGCGGCGATGCGGGCCACGCCCAGGACATCACCCTTCTTGGCGTGGCCGCCCTGGATCAGCGCCAGCGTGGCGGGCAGCATGCGGATGCGGCCGGTCGCCCGCGCGATCCGGTGCGTGACCGCCTTGGCGGACACATCGACCATATGGGCCTGGCCCTGGGCGTCAAAATGGGTGAGCGGCGAATTCATGGTCAGCAACACAGGCTTAAGGATTGGCTGCCATGATAGCGAGCGACCCGGCCCGTCGGCCGGGGCCGCACAAAGCTTCCGACGGAGCCTGGGAGAGGGGATTTTGGTGAAGAGAATGCATGCCGAGGCGGCGAGCAAGCCGCTGGCGCAACGCCTGCTGGCGACCCTGTGCGCAGGCCTGATGCTGCTGCCAGCCGCCCCCCTGCAGGCGCAGGTGAACCTGCCGGCCCTGGGTGATTCGGTGTCGGATGACCTCAGCATCGGTGCCGAGAAGCGCCTGGGCGAGCAGATCATGCGCCAGATCCGCCCCGATCCCGACTACCTGGACGACCCCCTGCTCCTGGAATACGTGCAGGGCGTGTGGAGCCCGCTGGTCGAGGCCGCCCGGCGCCAGGGCAATATCGGTGACGACACCCACGAGCGCTTCGCCTGGGAGGCCTTCCTGGTCCGCGACCGCAGTGTCAATGCCTTCGCGCTGCCGGGCGGCTACGTGGGCGTCCACCTGGGCCTGATCGCCATCACCAGCTCGCGCGACGAGCTGGCTTCGGTGCTCGGGCACGAGCTCTCGCACATCACCCAGCGTCACATCGCGCGCCGCATCGTCGGCGACTCGCGCAGCAGCATGGCCGCGATGGCGGGCATGGTGCTGGGGCTCATCGCCGCGTCCAAGGCGGGCAGCGTGGACCTGGCCAATGCCGCCATCATGGGCAGCCAGGCTGCGGCGGCCCAGGCCTCGCTCAACTTCTCGCGCGACATGGAGCGCGAGGCCGACCGTGTGGGCTTCAACGTCATGGTGGGCGCGGGCTTCAAGGGCCTGGGCATGGTGAGCATGTTCGAGCGCATGGACCAGGCCTATCACCTGATGGATTCAGGCGCCTACCCCTATCTGCGATCGCACCCGCTGACCACCGAACGTATTGGCGACGCCCGGCTGCGCCTGGGCACGGAGGCGCCCCTGGCGCTGGAAACCTCGCCGGAGCATGCCCTGATGGCCGCCCGTTCGCGCGTGCTGATGGACGCACGCGCCGAGTCCTGGCGCCAGCTCCAGGGCATGGATGCCGGTGTTCGTCAGACCCTGGCCCATGGCCATGAGCAGCTGGCGGCCCGCTATGCCAGCGCGCTGGCCTCGATCAAGTTGCGTGACTTCAGCCGGGCCGAGGCCGCCCTGCAGCAGGCCGAGCAGCTGCAGCGCCAGACTGTGCCTGACGACGCCCGCGTCCGGCGCGACCTCGTCTTCCTGCGTGCCGAGCTGGCCCACGCCCGGGGCGATGCCGGTGCCGGCTATCTGGCGCTGTCGGCCCTGCCCGAGAAGAGCCGGGCCGTGCTGATGATGCGCGGCCAGCTGGCCCAGGTCGACAAGCAGCCGGAGCGGGTGCGGGCCGCCGCGGAGGCGCTCCAGACCCATGTGAGCCTGCAGCCCGCCGATGCCGGAGCCTGGGGCCTGCTGTCGCAGCTGTGGACACAGCTGGAGCAGCCCCTGCGCGCCGTGCGGGCCCTGGGCGAGTCACGTGCCGCCATGGGCGACCTCAATGGCGCCATCGATCGCCTGCGCTCGGGCCTGCGCCTGTCCCGCACCAGGGACGCCGACCAGTTCGAGGCCTCGGTGATCGACGCGCGCCTGCGCAGCCTGCTGTACGAACGCCGGCAGATGCTGCTGGAGATGTACCCGCGCGGTGCGCCACCAGGCGCCGAGCTGCCCTGAGCGCGGCGCGCGGGGCGTTTCAGTCCATGGGCGAGGGGAAGAGCCGCTCGACCACGGTGTCGATCAGCATGCCGCACAGGCTGTAGATCAGGGAGCCGATCAGGGCGGCGCCGAAGCCGGTGACGGCAAAGCCGTCCAGGACCCCGGCCGCTGCCCAGAACATCAGGGCATTGATCACGAAGAGGAAGAGTCCCAGGCTCACCACCGTGACCGGGAGGGTCAGCAGCACCAGGATGGGCCGCAGCAGCGTGTTGAGCAGGCCCAGGATCAGCGCAGCGATCATGGCCGACCCGAAGCTTTTCACTTCGACGCCGGGGTAGAGATGGGCGACCAGCAGCAGGGCGCCGGCCAGCAGCAGCCAACGGGTGAGCGTCTTCATGGCGGCGAGCATACCTGCGGACCGTGAATTTGGCGCAGGGTCTGGCGCGGAATGTCGCGCGGGACTTGCTCAGGATCATCCCCGGCCTGTACGAGGCCATGGGCGCTGGTGCACAATGCAGGCTTCCGAAAGGGGAGTAGCTCTCGGTCCTTGTTCCGAGGCGGCCGCCCGTCAGTACGGTGCTCGCAAGGGCGCCCGGGCCCCGCAGCCAGTCCGTGCCAGTCCACCGGTATGGTCCATGCCCCGCAAGACCTTTCGTGAGCCGTCGATGTCCGCGCGCCTGCCGGTGCCGGACGTCCTGTGTCTGACATCTTGCGGGAGTCTCCCATGAGCAGTGCGCCCCTGTGGCTGTGGTTCTTCTTCGTCGCGTCCGTGCTGGGCGCCTTGTTCGTCGACTTCGTCCTGCTGCGCAAGCAGGGGGCCCATGAGGTCAGCCTGCCGGAGGCCCTGCGCTGGTCCGGCATCTGGGTTGCCCTGAGCCTGGCCTTCAATGTCCTGCTGTGGTGGGCCGTGCGTGACAGCACCGGCGACACCGCCCTGGCCAATACCCGTGCGCTGGAGTTCCTGACCGGCTACCTGATCGAGAAGTCGCTGGCGGTCGACAACATCTTCGTCTTCCTGATGATCTTCACCTACTTCTCGGTGCCGCCGGCCTACCAGAAGCGGGTGCTGATGTGGGGCATCGTCGGTGCCATCGTGCTGCGCTCGGTGATGATCCTGGTGGGCAGCTGGCTGATCGCGCAGTTCCACTGGGTGCTCTATGTCTTCGGTGCCTTCCTGCTGCTCACCGGCATCAAGATGTGGTGGGCCGCCGGCCAGGAGCCGGATCTGGAATCCAACCCCGCGCTGAAGCTGCTGCGCCGCGTGCTGCCGGTGAGCCCGCAGTTCGAGGGCGAGCGCTTCTTCACCCGCCTGGACGGCAAGCTGATCGCGACGCCGCTGTTCCTGGTCGTGGCGCTGGTGGGCGTGACGGACGTGATCTTCGCCGTGGACTCCATCCCCGCCATCTTTGCGGTGACCACCGATCCCTTCATCGTGCTGAGCTCCAACATCTTCGCCATCCTGGGCCTGCGCGCCATGTACTTCCTGCTGGCGGCGATGGCGGCCAAGTTCCATCTGCTGAGCTATGGCCTGGCGGTGGTGCTGGCCTTCATCGGGACCAAGATGATGCTGATCGACGTGGTCAAGATCCCGGTGCTGGCCTCGCTGGCGGTGGTCGTGCTGATCCTGGCGGTGACCATGGTGCTGAGCGTTCGCACGGCGCCGCGCCTGCCGGCATCGCGACCCTGAGCACGGCCGGGCGCCCGCAAAAAAGGCCCTCGTCGAGGGCCTGAACAAGAGAGAGACGGTGCGGGCGTTCAGGCTCAGGCCGCCGCGAGCTGCAGCGTGCTGCACGCGAAGGGCAGGGGAGCCGGGTGCGGATGATCGACCTGGCTGGCCGGGGCCAACGCCTCGAAGGTCTTGTCACTGAACTCGATCATGGCCGCGACCAGCAGCTGGCCCTCGCTGCGCAGCGGGGCGCCCAGGCGCTGGATGTCCACGCCCCAGCGCATGGCCAGGCGTTCGATGGCGACGGTGGTGCAGAAGATCAGCCGCCGCGCGCCCGACTGGGCCGCCGTCCGGATCGCCTGGAGCAGCAGCTGCTTGCCCACCAGCAGGTCGGCGGCGCTGGCGCCTGGCAGGCCCTGCTGCACGATGTCCATCGCGGCATAGCGGGACAGCTCCCAGACCTGGGCATCCCGCGGGGGCTGGTGGCCGGACAGCAGCTGGGGGAAGAGCTCGCCCAGGAGGTAGCTGCCCTCGGTGGGCAGCAGGCGGGCGTAGCCGATGACACGGCCCTCCTCGCTGCGGGCCACGAGGTGGACGGCGTCGGCCTTGTCGAACTGGTCCTGGTCGCAGCCGGGCCTGCAGGGCAGGTCCCAGCCCAGCCGCCCGACGAAGACGTCATACCGATAGGCAGCCAGCTCCGTGCGCGTGGCGGCGCTGAGGGCCGAGTCGGCATAGCGATGGATTCTCATGCGGGCTCCTCCGGTCCTGGTGGACTTGTGTGTACGGACCGCATTTCAGGCGGAGGTCCAATTTACGGCAACTAACAGAACTGTTAGGGACAGGCCCCCCTGCCTGTCTGTACAGTTCCCACCAGAGCGGTGGAATGACCGTTCCGAGGAAATGCTTCTTGCGATGCATGGCTGCCACACCTAGAGCTGGCCAGCGCCGCATGACCGGGATCCTGTCGACACAAGAAAGGAAGCGGGCCACAGACCGATGGTTCGCAGGAGCGGACCATGTGGACCTGAATGAGCCCGTCCAAGAGCTATGAGCATTGACTTCTATCTGCGGCTTGATGCCGCCCAACTGGCGCGCTTGCGCTTCGAGCATCTCGAGTCGCACGTCGACGCCGATCTCTCCGACCTCGCCGCCCAGGCCCGCTGCGAGGGCGCCTGGCTGACCGAGGGCATCGAGGGCTACACCGAATGGGTGGACAGCGCGCATGCCGGCTATTCCATCGGCTGGGACTGGGTGGTGCAACCGCCCACCGGCCTGCTGGCCCTGAAGGCGCACTCCATCCGCACCAACATCATGCTGACGCAGCCGGATGGCAGCGACGCCGGCCGCTCCCGCACAGAGCGGCACCTGGCCGAGCTGCTGCAGACCTGGTCCTGGCCGGATATCGTCCTGAATACGCTGAAGCAGTCCAGCCAGCAGCTGTTGCGTTAGTCGCAGGGGGTGGCGCAGCAGGGGGGATTGCCCTAGTTGGCGCTGTTCGCACACTTTGGCACCCTGCCGGGTCGCCAAGGAGGCGTCCAGCAACCAGCCGACGAGGCCCCGATGAAATGTTGGCAGAGTGAACAGCTTCGCCTGATCAGCAGCGCGTCCAGCACCCAGGAAACCTTTGACACGGTGCTCGCCGAGGCCAACCGCATCGGCTTCAACTACTGCTCCTTCGGCATGAAGGGGCCGGTGCCGCTGGCGGCGCCGCGCGTGGTCTGGTGCAGCAACTACCCGGCCGACTGGCAGCGTCGCTATGAAGAAAAGGGCTATCTGCGGGTGGACCCCTCGGTGCAGCGCGCCATCGTCTCGGACGAGATCATGGTCTGGAACGACGCCTTGTACGCGCAGGCTCCCGAGTTGCGTGCCGATGCGGCGGCCCACGGCCTGCGCTATGGCGTGGGCGTGCCGCGCCGCGATGCGCGGGGCATGGTGAGCCTGCTGAGCTTCGTGCGCTCCGATGAAGACGTATCGCCCGAGGAGCTCGCCGGCAAGCGCGAGCGCATGCACTGGCTCTCCGTGCTGTGCCACGACGGCATGCTCAAGGTCTGGGGCGACCTGCTGCGCGACGACTCCGCCGTGGCCCTGTCCGACCGCGAGCGCGACGTGCTGCGTTGGGCCTGCGAGGGCAAGACCTCCACCGACATCGCCCAGATCATGCAAATCTCCGAGGCCACGGTGAATTTCCACACCCGCAACTCCTGCGCCAAGCTGGGCACCAGCAACCGGACGGCCGCCGCCGTGCGGGCGGCGCTGCTGGGCCTGCTCTGGTGAACGGGCGCCGCCAGGCCTCGCCCCGGGCGCACCGGGCCTGATCGGGCCTGATCGGGCCTGGCCCTGCCGCTGCCTGTCGGGCTCGAATGGCCGTGGCCGCCCCGGTCTCGGGGGCGCGCCGGGCCGCCGGTCGTCCCTTCTTTTGCAGAAGATGTCTGCCCAGTGTTTGCGTAAAAGCAAATGCGAATGGTTCGCATTGTGTATGATGGGCTCATCATCCTGATTCCAACGCGTGGCGGGATGTCCGGCGCCTGTTTCTGGGCCGGGCTGACAGGGCTGCGCGGCCTCGCGCCATGAGCCAAGCGATTGCCTCCTTCCCGCTGGACTTCAACTCGACCGCCTCGGCGCCACGTGCGCCCGAGTCGGCCCGCTCCCCGCGCGAGCCCGAGCCGCCCCTGGCGGCCCTGCCGCTGCTGGGACCCACCGAGTGGCAGCCCCGTCGCAGCAAGCGCCTGCTGCTGCCCGTGCTGGGCCTGCATGCGGTGATGGCCTGGGGCCTGGTGCAGATGGGCGTCGTGCCCATGCCCAGCCGTCCGGCGCCGGTGGAGGTCAAGCTGCTGACCGTGCCCCCGCCCAAGACGACGCCGCCACCCGCCGCCCGCCCGACGCTGGCGCCCCAGTTCCAGCAGCTGACCGTGCCGCCGGTGGAGGTGCCGGTGATCCAGGTGGCACCGTCGCCGGTGCTCGCCGTGGTGGCCGAGAACCCGCCGCCGCGCCCGGTGGTGGTGTCCACGCCGGCCCCGGCACCGGCCGGCCCGGGTCCGGTCCACTCCGGCCCGCGCGAGGTGTCTGCCAGCGCGGTGCAGTATCTGCAGGCGCCGCCTATTGCCGTGCCGGCGCTGTCCCGCCGCCTGGGTGAGAAGGGCACCGTGGTGCTGCGCGTGCTGGTGGACCGCGACGGCCTGCCGCGCCAGATCACCCTGCAGCAGTCCTCCGGCTTCGCCCGCCTGGACGAGCAGGCCCAGCAGGCCATGCGCGCCGCCCGCTTCAAGCCGCACACCGAGAATGGCGAGCCGGTCGAGATGCTGGTGCTGACCCCCATCCAGTACGAGCTTGGCCGGTGAGCTGGCGCTCACCTCTGCTCACATCCATCCCGCCGCACGTGGTGGCGGCCGCAGACTACATGGCGCTGGCCCGCGAGCGCCTGGACGATGCCGCCTGGGCCTATCTGGACGGCGCCGCGGCGGATGAGCGCACGGACGCCGCCAACCGCGCCGCCTTCGCCCGCCTGGACCTCCAGACCCGCGTCCTGCGCGACCTGCGGGGTGGACACACCCGCTGCCAGCTGCTGGGCATGGCCTTGCCCCACCCCCTGCTGCTGGCACCGGTGGCGCACCAGGGCCTCTTCCATCCCGATGCCGAGGCCGCGACCGCCCTGGCGGCGGGCGTGATGCAGACGCCCCTGATCGTCAGCACTCTGTCCACCCTGGGCATCGAGGCCATTGCCGCCCAGACGAGCGGGCCGCTGTGGTTCCAGCTCTATGCCCAGCCGCGCTGGGAGGACAGCCTGCGCCTGGTCCGGCGGGCCGAGGACGCCGGCTGCCGCGCCCTGGTGCTGACGGTGGATGCGCCCGTCGCAGGCGTGCGCAACCGGGAGCAGCGGGCGGGCTTTGCCTTGCCGCCCGCCCTGGCGCCGCGCGACCTCCAGGACTGTGCGCCCCTGCCGCCCGGTCAGCCCGGCACGGACCCCGTCTTTGATCGGCTCATGGCCGTTGCTCCACGCTGGGAGCATGTGGAGGCCCTGCGCCAGGCCAGCGCGTTGCCCCTGCTGATCAAGGGCCTGACCCATCCGGACGACGCTCGCCTGGCGCTGGAGGCCGGGGTCGACGGCGTGATCGTGTCCAACCACGGCGGTCGCACCCTGGACGGCCTGCCCGCCAGTCTGGACCTGCTGCCGGCCATCGTGCAGGCGGTGCAGGGCCGGGTGCCGGTCCTGATGGACGGCGGGATCCGCCGCGGCAGCGATGTGTTCAAGGCCTTGTCCCTGGGTGCGGAGGCCGTGCTGCTGGGCCGCTGCTGGGTCCATGCCCTGGCCGCCGCGGGGGCGCTGGGCGTGGCCCATGTGATCCGCCTGCTGCAGGAGGAACTGGCCCTGACCATGGCCTTGTGCGGCTGCCGGGACCTCTCGGAGGTGCGCGCCCGGGCCTGAATGCGAGTTCCCTGACATAAATCAATTGCAAATGCGAATGCTTCGCATCTAGAATACTGATCTGTCGCAGCAAGCCATCCGTTTCATCGGGCGGGGTGCCTCGCGCACCGGCCCGGCAGGGCGAGGGGGTGCGAGGCCCGGCCTTCGGTAGCCAGCCGCCCCCTGAACGTCGAAACGGAGCCCCCATGTCGCACATCAAGAGCCGCAAGCACGCGGCCCCCGCCCGCCTGAGCACCACCGCCCTGGCCCTGCTGGCCGGCAGCCTGCCGGGCCTGGCCCTCGCCGCCGAGAATGCCCCGGCCCCGCGCAAGGCTGAAGAACAGGTGCTGCCCACCCTGAAGGCCACCGCGGCGCCCGAATCCGGCTTCAAGGCCGACACCAGCGCCAACATCAAGCTGACCCAGCCCCTGCTGGACACGCCCAAGACCGTGCAGGTCATCAAGAAGGAGATGTTGCAGGAACAGGGCGCGGCCTCGCTGATGGACGCGCTGCGCAACACCCCCGGCATCACCATGCAGCTCGGCGAGAACGGCAATACCTCGGCGGGTGACACCTTCCAGATGCGTGGCTTCTCGACCCAGTCCGCCACCTTCGTCGATGGCATGCGTGACCTGGGCGCCGTCACCCGTGACACCTTCAATCTGGAGTCGGTGGAGGTGGTCAAGGGCCCGTCCGGTGCGGACATCGGCCGTGGCGCCAGCGCCGGCTACATCAACCTGATCAGCAAGCAGGCCCAGGCCGACCAGTTCAACGAGCTCAATGTGAGCCTGGGTACCGCCAGCCGCAAGCGCGCCACGCTGGACAGCAATGTGCAGCTGGGCACGAACACCGCGGCCCGCGTCAACGTGATGGTGCAGGACGGCGGCGTCGAGGGCCGCGACCAGGTCAAGAACAAGGGCTGGGGCGTCGCGCCCTCCATCGCCTTCGGCCTCAACACGCCCACCCGCGTCTTCCTCTATTCCCAGCACCTGCGCCAGGACAATGTGCCGGACGGCGGCATCCCCACCACCGGCATGCAGGGCTTCTACAACGCCGATGCCAGGATCCAGGCCGCCAGCAGGGTGCGCCGCGAGAACTTCTACGGCAGCCCCGCCGACCACGAGAAGGTGGACGCCGACATGTTCTCGGCCCGCCTCGAGATGGACCTGGGCGGCGGCACCCAGCTCAAGAGCCTGACCCGCTACGGCCGCACGCACATGGAGCGTGTGCTGACCGGCATCAACGGCCTCAGCATCAACGCCGGCACCCAGGCCCTCGAGGTGGCGCGCACCCGCCAGCGCGTGGACCAGCGCAACGAGATCCTGGGCAATCAGACCCATGTGGTGACCGGCTTCAAGCTCGGCGGCCTGCAGAACGACCTCAGCGCCGGCTTCGAGCTGCTGATGGAAACGCAGAACAACCGCGGCTTCACCAACGGCAGCACCAGCACCGTGGACGTCGTGCTGAACAAGGCCAAGGTGCCGGGCATCGCCCTGCCCAATGCCAATCTTTACGCCCCGAACATGGCCGACGTGCTGGGCACGCCCATTGCCACCGGCGCCGACACCGACGGCCGCAGCCTCACCCAGGCGCTCTACGCCTTCGACACCCTGCACATCAGCCAGCAGCTCAAGCTCAACGCCGGTCTGCGCGTGGAGCACTACAGCCTGCGCACCAACAGCAGCACCCTGGTGACCGGCGGCACGGGCGGCAACCTGGCCACCTACAAGCCCCTGGGCTACGACGTGGGCAGCTTCGCGCCGAGCCACCTCACGAGCAGCGACTGGCTCAAGAGCTGGAACCTGGGCCTGGTCTACAAGCCGGTGGCCGAGGGCACGGTCTACCTCTCGCTGGCCAACAGCCTGACCCCGCCGGGCGGCGACAACTTCGCGCTGTCGTCGAGCGCCACCAGTCAGGCCAATGCCGCGCTGGATCCGCAGAAGACCAGCAATGTGGAGCTGGGCGCCAAGTGGGAGCTGCTGGACCGCCGCCTCAACGTCAGCGCGGCCCTGTACCACACCCGTAACGAAGGCCAGGTCTCCTATGACGACCTGAAGAACCCCGTCCCCATGGGCAAGACCCGGGTGACGGGCCTGGAGCTCTCGGCCGTGGGCCAGATCACCAACTTCTGGCAGGTCTCGGCCGGCATCGCCCGCATGAAGACCAGGCAGTCCGACCAGTGGAGCAGCGACCGCACGACCGAGACCGTCGGCGTGCGCTGGTCGCCGGACTGGACGGCCACGGTGTGGACCTCCTACACCTTTGGCGACATCACCCTGGGCGGTGGCCTGCGCCATGTGTCCGAGCAGAAGCGCGCCATCACCACGGCGACGGCGGCCCAGAACATGCCCAGCATCCCGGCCTACACGGTGGCCGACCTGATGGCGTCCTATGCCTGGAGCAAGACCCTGAAGTTCCAGCTCAACGTGGGCAATGTCTTCGACAAGACCTACATCGCCTCGCTCAACAACAGCGGTGCGCGCATGAAGCTCGGCGCCGAGCGCAATGTGAGCCTGAGCGCCAACCTGCTGTTCTGAGCGCGGCACTGACACCCACCCTTTCCCCAGGAGCCCGCATGCTGCTGCACATTCCCGAAGTTCTCGGCAAGTCGGAGGTGCAGTCGCTGCGGCGCGCCCTGGATGAGGCTGGCTGGGTGTCAGGTCTTGCCACCGCCGGCCCGCAGGCCGCCCGCGCGAAGGACAACGAGCAGCTGAGCCCGGACTCCCCGGCCTTTCTGCCCCTGTCCGAGCGTGTGGCCGCGGCCCTGCAGCGCCATCCGCTGTTCCTCTCGGCCGTGCTGCCGCGCCACGTGCTGCCGCCCATGTTCAACCGCTACCAGGGTGGCGGCCAGTACGGCAACCACATCGACAACGCCCTGCAGACCGACCGCCGCAGCGGCCAGGTGGTGCGCACCGACGTGTCGACCACGGTCTTCCTCTCCGAGCCCGAGGAGTACGAGGGCGGCGAGCTGATCGTGGAAGACAGCTACGGCACGCACGAGGTCAAGCTGGCCGCGGGTGATGCCATCGTCTACCCCTCCACCTCCCTGCACCGCGTGGAGCCGGTGCGCTCGGGCGCGCGCATCGCCTCCTTCCTCTGGACGCAGAGCCTGGTGCGCGACGCCTGGCGCCGCGCCATGCTCTTCGAGCTGGACATGACCATCGTCAAGCTGCGCGGCCAGCTGGGTGACAACGCCGAGGTGACGGCGCTGACCGGCCACTATCACAAGCTGCTGCAGCAATGGGCGGAATGACCGACATCGCCAAGCCCGGAGCCAAACCCTCGAGGGCCGGCTGGATGCGCACGCTCTACCAGTGGCACTGGATCAGCTCGGCGCTGTCCCTGGTGGGCATGCTGCTGTTCGCGGTCACGGGCTTCACGCTCAACCATGCGTCGGACATCGAAAGCAGGCCACGCGTGGTCCAGCGCGAGCTGACTCTGCCCGTCGCGCTGCTGCCGGCCCTGGCATCTGGCGCGCTGCAGGGTGATGCCGCCGTGCCTGCGCCGGTGCGCGACTGGCTGGTGCGCGAGCTGGACGCCGAGCTGGCCCGCGACGGCAGCATCGAGTGGTCGCCCGAGGAGCTCTACATGGCCCTGCCGCGCCCGGGCGGCGACGCCTGGCTGCGCCTGGACCGGCAAAGCGGCGCGCTGGAGTACGAGAACAGCGACCGCGGCTGGCTGGCCTACTTCAACGACCTCCACAAGGGCCGGCATGCCGGCCGGGCCTGGAGCCTGTTCATCGACGTCTTCGCAGGCGCCTGCCTGCTGTTCTGCCTCACCGGCCTGCTGATCCTGCAGCAGCACGCGGGGCGGCGCCCGAGCACCTGGCCCCTGGTCGGCGCGGGCCTGGTCCTGCCGGTGCTGCTGGCCCTGCTGCTGGTGCACTGAATTCAAGGAATCTGGAAGGACACCCTCATGCAAACCTCTCTCCTCAGCGCCCGCTTCGCGGCCCTCGGCGCCCTGGGCCTGGCGGGCTCGCCGGTCTGGGCGGCCGAAGTCCAGCTCAAGCTCGACATCCCCCGCCTCAACGTGGCCGAGTATCACAAGCCTTACGTGGCCGTGTGGCTGGAGAAGCCCGGCGAAGCCGGCGCCGCGGCGCAGCTGGCCGTCTGGTACGACCTCAAGAAGCCCAACAACGGCGGCACGAAATGGCTGCGCGACATGCGCCAGTGGTGGCGCCAGGGCGGTCGGTCCCTGAGCCTGCCGGCGGACGGCGTCAGCGGCGCCACCCGCGCGCCCGGCGAGGCCGTGCTGCAGCTGGACAAGCACCCTGCCCTGGCCCAGCTGCCGGCCGGCAACTACGAGCTGGTGGTGGAAGCCGCCCGCGAGGCCGGCGGCCGCGAGGTGCTGCGCCTGCCCCTGAGCTGGCCCGTCAAGACGGCCCAGCAGGCCAAGGCCCAGGGCGAGCATGAGCTCGGCGCCGTGCAACTGAACACCAAACCGTGAGGAGGCTGACCATGTGGAGCAAGACCCGACCCCTGCTGACCGCCCTGGCCCTGTGCCTGGCCGGCAACGCCCAGGCCCACATGACCTGGCTGCTGGCCAACAGCTACCAGGTCAATGGCAAGGAGCCCGTGGTGTCCGTGGATGCCGCGGTGTCCGAAGACCTCTTCGTCTTCGAGCGCGCCCTGAAGCTGGAGCAGATCCTGATCACCGCGCCCGACGGCAGCAAGCAGGAGGCCCAGCAGCGCACGGCCGCCCGCCATCGCGAGAGCTTCGAGCTGCGCCTCACGCAGGATGGCACCTACCGCGTCAGCCATGTGCAGCTGGGCCTGATGGGCAGCTATGTGCTGGACGGCCAGACCAAGCGCTTCCGCGCCACGCCCGCCACCCTGGACCAGGAGCTGCCCGCCGGCGCGCAGCTGCAGGGCCTGACCCAGGTGCACAACCGCCAGCAGATCTTCGTCAGCAAGGAAGAGCCGGGCAAGCTGGCCTTCGTGCCCGAGGGCCAGGGCCTGGAGCTGCTGCCCCTGGATCCGGTCACCGAGCTCAGCCATGGTGACCGCAGCCGCTTCCGCCTGCTGCTGGACGGCCAGCCCCTGGCCGAGGCGTCGGTGCGCCTGCTGCGCGAGGGCAACCGCTACCGCTACAAGCTGGGCGAGCAGCTGATCAAGACGGATGCCAAGGGCGAGTTCACCATTGAATGGACCGAGGCCGGCCGCTACTGGCTGGGCGCCGCCCAGGGCGACAAGCCTGCGCAGGGCGTGACGGGCACGCGCGAGAAGCCGCTGCGCCGCGCCAGCCTCAGCGCCAGCTTCGAAGTGCTGCCGCGCTGAGCGATGTTCCCCTCCCCGGCCCCCATCCCGGCCCCGCGCCGCGCCCCGCCGCAGATCGCCATTCCCCGGCAGCTGCGGCCTGAGGTGCCGCCCTGGGGTCAGGTCTTGCACAGCCTGCAGGGGCAGACCATGGGCACCAGCTGGTCCCTGCTCTGCTATGGGCCGGCCGCCCTGCGCCTGGCGCCGGTGCAAGCGGCCGTGCAGGCGCGGCTGGACGCGCTGGTAGCCGAGCTGAGCCACTGGGAGCCCCGCTCTTTGCTGTGCCGCTTCAATGGCCTGCGTGTCGGCGAGGGCCTGGACCTGCCGCCCGACTTTGCTGCGGTCATCGCCGCCGCGCTGCACGTGGCGGAGGCCAGCGCCGGGGCGTTCGACCCCTGCATGGGCGCCCTGGTGCAGCGCTGGGGCTTCGGCCCGCCGGGCCAGCCGCCTGCGCAGGCCCGTGCGCCGCTGCAGGCCTGGCGCGAGCTGCGCTGGGACGCGCCACGCCGCCATCTGATGCAGCCCGGCGGGCTGATGCTGGACTTCTCGGCCATCGCCAAGGGGCATGCGGTGGACTGCATCTCGACCTTGCTGGTCGAGCTGGGCCTGCCGCACCACCTGGTCGAGATCGGCGGCGAGCTGCGCGGCCAGGGGCTCAAGCCGGAGGGCCAGCCCTGGTGGGTGGACGTGGAGCCGCCCGCCACGGATTGCGAGCTGCCCACGCTGCGCATCGCCCTGCACCAGCTGGCGGTGGCCAGCTCGGGCGACTACCGGCGCTTTCGCATCGACGGGCAAGGGCGGCGTCTGTCTCACACCCTGGACCCGCGCACCGGCCAGCCGGTGGCGCATGAGCTCGCCCTGGTGAGCGTGCTGCATGAGAGCGCCATGTGGGCCGACGCCTGGTCCACCGCGCTGATGGTGCTGGGCCCCGAGCAAGGCCTGACCCTGGCGGCGTCCCGCGGCCTGGCGGCACGCCTCGTGCTGCGCGAGGGCGGGGGCTGGCGCCAGCTGCTGTCGCCCGCGCTGCAGGCACTGCTGGAGGACGCGGCATGAGCCTGCTGCTGAGTGCCCCGCGCGTGAGCGCCGCGCTGCTGCTGCTGGCGGCCTACGGGGCCGGCTGTGCCTGGCTGTGGTGGCGGCACCGGCAGGCGTTGAGCGCCGAGGCCGGCCGGCTCGCCGCCGAGGGCGCGCAGGCCGGCGCCCTGCTGGTTCTGCATGCGAGCCAGACCGGCCAGGCCCAGGCCCTGGCCGAGGAGACCGCGCAACGCCTGCGCGCCGCGGGCCGGGCCGTGCGCCTGATGCCGCTGGGCAAGGTGGAGGCCGGCACGCTGGCGCAGGCCCGCCAGGCCCTGATCATCGCCAGCACCACGGGCGAGGGCGATGCGCCCGACAGCGCGCTGCCCTTCGTCAGCGGGTGCATGCAGGCCCAGGAGCCGCCCTCGCTGGCCGGGCTGCAGACGGCCGTGCTGGCCTTGGGTGATCGCCGCTACCAGGCCTTCTGCGCCTTCGGCCTGTCGCTGGCGCAATGGCTGCGCTCGCGCGGCGCCCAGCCCCTGTTCGAGATGCTGCAGGTGGACTGCGGCGATGCGCGGGTGATCGATCAATGGTGGCGCCAGCTCGCCGAGGTCCTGCAGGACCCGCTGCACGAAGCCCCGGCCGCGAAGGCCACGGCATCGACGACGCGCTGGGTCCTGCAGGAGCGCCGCTGCCTCAACCCTGGCAGCCAGGGTGCGCCGCTGCACCTGCTGCGCTTCGTGGCTGAGGCGGCACCGGGTCAGGCCCTGCCCCTCTGGCAGGCCGGCGATCTGGTCCAGGTCTTCCCGCCAGACGACGTGCAGCGGCCGCGCTCCTACAGCATCGCCTCGCTGCCCGCGGACGGCGCCCTGGAGCTGCTGGTGCGCGAGCGTCGCGATGAGCAGGGGGCGCTCGGTGCGGCCTCGGCCTGGCTGTGCCAGCGGCTCGAAGTGGGCCAGGCCCTGGACATGCGGCTGCAGGCCCATGAGGGTTTCCGGCAGTCGGGCAACGAGGAGCGGGCGCTGATCCTGATCGGCAACGGCACGGGCCTGGCCGGCCTGCGCGCGCACCTCAAGCGCCGTGCCGAGCAATGGCGTGCGGGCCGCACGGCCGCGCCGGTGTGGCTGCTGCACGGTGAACGGCAGGCGCGCCACGACACCCACTTCGACGAGGAGCTTCAGACCTGGCACCGCGAAGGGCTGCTCGCGCATGTCGACCGCGTCTACTCGCGCGACCTGCCGGGCCGCCACGTGCAGCAGCAGCTGCAGGACGAGTGGCAGCGACTGCGCGAATGGCTGGCTCGGGGCGCCGCCATCTATGTCTGCGGCAGCCTGCAGGGCATGGGGCAGGCCGTCGATCGCCTGCTGCGCGAGCAGCTTGGCGAGGCCGGCCTGCAGGCGCTCATTGCATCAGGACGTTACCGTCGCGATGTCTATTGAAGGCCTTGCGTCGCGATGGCGCGAGGCGCGAGAGCCCCGTGTTGATGGGCCTGCCCGCGGCATCGCGGCGCTCAACTGATGCAGCGCCGCGACAAAAGCAATCCGCTCGACATCAAATGAGGCCGTCTTAGGGGCAACCTCCCCCTGCAAAGCCTTCTCTTTGCCAGAGGCCCGCAGTACCATTGGCCGCGCAGGGTGCTAGAGAGACTTGAAGGAACGACCTTCGCCCGTGGCCCGGCACATCAACTAACTTTTGATGGAGAGAATCGAAATGGCAACTGCGAAGAAGGCCGCGCCCGCCAAGAAGGCGGCAGCTCCGGCCAAGAAGGCCGCTGCGCCGGCCAAGAAGGCCGCCCCTGCGAAGAAGGCCGCTCCTGCCAAGAAGGCAGCGCCGGCGAAGAAGGCTGCGGCTCCTGCAAAGAAGGCGGCAGCTCCTGCAAAGAAGCGCACGCCCAATGCTGCCTTCATGAAGGCCCTGACCCCCAGCAGCGCGCTGGCGGCCATCGTCGGTGCAGCGCCGCTGCCCCGCACCGATGTGACCAAGAAGGTCTGGGAGTACATCAAGAAGCACAAGCTGCAGGACGAAGTGCAGAAGCGCGTCATCAACGCCGATGCCAAGCTGAAGGAAATCTTCGGCAAGGCCAAGGCCGACATGTTCGAGATGACCAAGCTGATCAACAGCCACCTGAAGTGAGCTGTCGTGACGCGGGGCTGGCAGCAGCCCCGCTTCCGCATGAGAACCCGGCCCCGCCGGGTTTTTTTTCGCCTGGCGATGCCGGCCCTGCGAGTCCGGGCGCCAGCGCCGTTGTCCTCTGCCGCCCCAGAGGCCCCGTGCGAAAAGCGTGAATACCGCATGCGTCCAGGGCCCCGCGATCAGGGGGCGTCGCCCGGGGGCGGCGGGCGACGCCTCTACACTTGCCGCCACAGAGCCCGTCCCCTCGCTGGCGGGCTCAAGCATCCCGGGCCTTTTCGCGGCACCGGGAGCCTCGTCGAACGGGACTCACCATGCCATTGATCGCTACGCTTGCGCTGGCGGCTTCGGGCCTCGCCCTGCCTCACTGCTCCTGGGACCGCCCGGGGGTCAATCCTTTCATGGGCGATGTGGTGGAGGCTGTCGACGACTACAAGGACATCCCCGAGGCCACCCGGCTGAAGCTCAAGAAGCGCATGAGCGACCGGCAGTACGAGGACCTGGTCACCATCCGGCGCGACAGCATCACCGGCAAGAGCGAGTACGGTGCCGAGATCCGCGACATGCACTACGGCGCCAGCGGCAATGTCTGCCGCACCGTCACGCGCAAGAAGTGGTCTTCCGAGCATGCCGAGCGCGGCCTGGTCTATTGCGAGGACAACCACTGCGTGGTCGTGCCCACCGTGTGCCGCAACGTGAGCCGCATCAGGCGCCTGCCCGTCAAGCCGGTGGCGGCCCTGCCGGCCTTCGCGGAGAACATCATCGGCGCCAAGTCCGAGGTCGATGACGCACCGCTGTTGATCGATCCGCCGGCCGCCGGTGTGATCGACAACCTGCCCAGCGATCGCAACAGCTTCGCCCAGGTGGCCAACCTGCCCACCGACACCGGCAGCACCAACTTCACCCCGACGCCGGGCGGCGGTACGCCGCAGATTCCTGCCGGCGCGGTCACGCCCGTGCCCGAACCGCAGGTCTGGCTGATGTTCGTCGCCGGCCTGGTGGCCATGGGCTTCAAGGCGCGCCGCCGCCGCCACTGAGACGGCGCCGTCCCCTGACAAAGGGCCGCTTCGCAGCGGCCCTTCTGCCGAGTGCGTGGGCCTCAGCCGCGCGCCAGCAGCGGCGCCAGGTAGCGCCCGGTGTGGCTGTCTTCGCAGGCGGCCAGCGCCTCAGGCGTGCCGGCCAGCAGCAGGCGGCCGCCGCCGGAGCCGCCTTCGGGGCCCATGTCGATCAGCCAGTCGGCGGTCTTGATGACATCGAGGTTGTGCTCGATCACCACGATGGTGTTGCCCGCATCGCGCAGCGCATGCAGCACCTTCAGCAGCAGCTGGATGTCACCGAAGTGCAGGCCGGTGGTGGGCTCGTCCAGGATGTAGAGCGTGCGGCCGGTGTCGCGCTTGGAGAGCTCCAGCGCCAGCTTCACCCGCTGCGCCTCGCCGCCGGACAGTGTGGTCGCGCTCTGCCCCAGCTTCACGTAGCCCAGACCCACGTCCATCAGCGTATGCAGCTTGCGCGCGATGCTGGGCACGGCGCCGAAGTACTCGCAGGCGTCCTCGACCGTCATGTCCAGGACCTGGGTGATGTTCTTGCCCTTGTAGAGCACCTCCAGGGTCTCGCGGTTGTAGCGCTTGCCGTGGCAGACGTCGCAGGGCACGTAGACATCGGGCAGGAAGTGCATCTCCACCTTCAGCACGCCGTCGCCCTGGCAGGACTCACAGCGCCCGCCGGCCACGTTGAAGCTGAAGCGGCCCGGGCCGTAGCCGCGCTCGCGGGCCGTGGGCATCTCGGCGAAGAGCTCACGGATGGGCGTGAACAGCCCCGTGTAGGTGGCCGGGTTGGAGCGCGGCGTGCGGCCGATGGGGGACTGGTCGACATTGATGACCTTGTCGAAGGCCTCCAGGCCCTCGATCTCATCGTGCGGGGCCGGCTCCTGGTGGCTCTGGTAGAGCTTGCGGGCCACGGCGGCGTAGAGGGTGTCGTTCACCAGCGTGCTCTTGCCCGAGCCGGACACGCCGGTCACGCAGGTCAGCAGGCCCACGGGGAACTCCACCGTCACGCCCTTGAGGTTGTTGCCGCGTGCATTGACGATCTTCAGCGTGCGCGGGTCGGTGCTTTCGGCCAGGCTGTGGCGCTTCTTCGGGACCTCGATGCGTTCGGCGCCGCTCAGGTAGCGGCCGGTCAGCGAGTCGGGGTTCGCGGCCACCTCCTCGGGCGTGCCCTGCGCGATGATGCGGCCGCCGTGCACCCCGGCGCCGGGGCCGAGGTCCAGCACGTGGTCGGCGGCACGGATGGCGTCCTCGTCATGCTCGACCACCAGCACCGAGTTGCCCAGGTCGCGCAGGCGGCGCAGGGTGGCGATGAGGCGGTCGTTGTCGCGCTGGTGCAGGCCGATGGAGGGCTCGTCCAGCACGTACATGACGCCGGTGAGGCCGGAGCCGATCTGCGAGGCCAGGCGGATGCGCTGCGCCTCCCCGCCGGAGAGGGTGTCGGCGCTGCGGTCCAGGCTCAGGTAGTTGAGGCCCACGTCGTTGAGGAAGCGCAGGCGCGCGGCGATCTCGCGCACGACCTTGTCGCCGATCTCGGCCTTGGCGCCCTTGAGCTTGAGCCCCTCGAAATAGTCCAGGCATTCGCGCAGCGTGGCGTGCTCGACCTCGTAGATGGGCCTGCCCTTCACCGCGGCGTCGGCCGGCTGCAGCAGCACATGGCGCGCCTCGCGGCGCAGGCGCGAGCCTTCGCAGTCGGGGCAGGCCTTGGGGGCCATGTAGCGGGCGAGGTCCTCGCGCACGGCGCTGGAGTCGGTCTCGCGATAGCGGCGCTGCAGATTGGGCAGGATGCCCTCGAAGGGATGCGAGCGCTTGACGGAACGCTTCTTGCCGTTGGCCCCTTCGGCCTCGTAGGTGAAGGCGATGTCCTCGGTGCCCGAGCCGTGCAGCAGCACCTGGCGGGCCTGCTCCGGCAGCTCCTCGAAGGGCAGCTCCAGGTCGAAGTGGTAGTGGCGGGCCACCGACTCCAGCAGCGAGTAGGTGTAGCCATTGCGGCGGTCCCAGCCCTTGACCGCGCCGCTGGCCAGGCTCAGGGTGGGGAAGGCCACCACGCGCTCGGGGTCCATCACCGTCACCTGGCCCAGGCCCTCGCAGCTGGGGCAGGCGCCCACGGGCGAGTTGAAGGAGAAGAGCCGCGGCTCCAGCTCGGGCAGGGAGTAGCTGCAGATGGGGCAGGCGAACTTGCTGGAGAAGATTTGCTCGGTGCCCTGGTCCATGTCCAGCACCAGCGCGCGGCCCTCGGCCAGGCGCAGCGCGGCCTCGAAGCTCTCGGCCAGGCGCTGGCGCAGGGCCTCGGCGCTGTCGGCCTTGAGGCGCACGCGGTCGATGACCACGTCGATGTCGTGCTTCTCGGCCTTCTTGAGGGCCGGCAGGTCCGGCACCTCCACCGTCACGCCGTCGACGCGGAAGCGCACATAGCCCTGGGCCTGCAGGTCCTGGAAGAGCTCCAGGAACTCGCCCTTGCGGTCCCGCACGACGGGAGCCAGCAGCATCAGCTTGCTGCCCTCGGGCAGGGCCAGCACGGCGTCGACCATCTGGCCCACGCTCTGCGCCTCCAGGGGCAGGCCGTGGTCGGGGCAGAAGGGCGTGCCGGCGCGGGCATAGAGCAGGCGCAGGTAGTCGTGGATCTCGGTGACCGTGCCCACGGTGGAGCGCGGGTTGTGGCTGGTGGCCTTCTGCTCGATGGAGATGGCCGGCGAGAGGCCCTCGATCACGTCGACCTCGGGCTTGTCCATCAGCTGCAGGAACTGGCGGGCGTAGGCCGAGAGGCTTTCCACGTAGCGGCGCTGGCCTTCGGCGTAGAGCGTGTCGAAGGCGAGGCTGGACTTGCCCGAGCCGGACAGGCCGGTGATCACCACCAGCTGGTTGCGCGGCAGGTCGACGTCGATGTTCTTGAGGTTGTGGGTGCGCGCGCCGCGGACCCGGATCATGGGGCTCTCCAGCGAGGTCAGGGCACGGGGGGTGGGCTCAGTGGACATGCGCGTCGCGGCAAGGGGAAACCCGCCATGATAGGCCGAGTGCGCCGTCCTGGCGCTGCAGCAGCTGCCAGGTCTTGTCAGCAGCTTCAGACATCCGTGTTAATCCCCCGATTCGTGGCTCTCCAACTGTTGCAGCATCGCTGACAATTCGTTGCATTGCGCAGTTCGCCTGGAGACAAGCTTGAGTGAAGAAACCCGTCAGCGCAAATCGTGGCTGGATGGCTTCATGGCTTATCCGCTGCCGGCGGGATTGGACGAGGAGGTGGCACGCCGCAACATCGTGCTGCTGGACCAGAAGCTCTACCAGCTCTGGAGCCTCGGTGAGAACCTGATCTACGCCTGGACCCCCAGCGAGCACGGCCTGGAGGTGCTGCTGGCACCACATGCCCTGCTCACCGAGTTCACCGAGCGCGCGCCCGGCGGTGCCGAGCGCATGCGCCGTGCCACCATGCTGGAGACCCTGCTGGCCCAGCAGGAGCACCTGAGCGCCGAGGCCTTCCAGGCCACGGCCCGCGAGCTGGAGCTCAAGCCCCTGCACGTGGCCCTGCCCTTCTCGCCCAGCGACGGCCTGGGCCTGCGCCTGGTGGCCGCCATCGTCGAGCGCTACGGCATCCGCCTGGTCGAGGACCGCGCCGTGATCCTGCTGGATGCCGTGGGCTTCTCGCTGCTGACGCCGCTGGAGCAGGTGGTGCAGCTGAGCAGCCTGTCCTGCTCGGTGAACGCGGCCTACGCCAAGCTGCTGGACCGCGAGATCAACATCAACTTCGCTCGCACCACCACGGGCGACGGCTTCTACATCTGGAACCGCATGCGCGGCATGGCGGCCAATGTGGAGCTCTACCAGCTGCTGCAGTTCATCCTGGCCGACAACGCCCTGGCCCGCGAGCGCGCCACGCGCAAGGGCACGGTGCCGCGGCTGCGCGCCTGCTTCCACGTGGGTTCGCACTACGAGTTCTATCAGAGCGAGGGCCTGAACCCGACCTCGTTCAGCTACCTGGTGGGCCAGGTGACCATCGAGCTGGCCCGCATGATCGAGCGCGCCCTGCCGGGGCAGATCCTGGTCGGCAAGTTCTACACCGCGATGCGCGACGCCGACGACGAGATGCTGATGGTGGACAGCAAGGACTTCGTCGACTGCACCCGCGCGCCCCTGCAGGCCCTCAACGGCCTGGCCCTGGGCGGCTCGGAGATCGACGAGATCGCCTGCTACCTCACCGGCCAGCGCGACACGGCCTTCGGGGGCAGCTACGGCATCAACGAGTACGAGATCCAGGACAAGCACGGCCTGCTGCACCGGGTCTACAACGCCAAGATCAACATCCACCGCCGCCATGGCGAGCCCATCTATCTGGGCCTGCGCGAGGACGACCTGGCCGGTTTCCACGCCCGCATCGTCAATGGCTGAACTCCCGGTGCTTGTCCCCTGAATTTGCTTCACAATCGCGGCGGCCTCCAGTGACCCGGGCGAGGACTGCGCCACCCTCCGGCCCTGCCGCAGGGCGGTGACAGCGGGCAGGAGGCCAGCCACGAACGGCGGTCGCCCTGAGCGAGCCGCCCCTCTTTTGGAGCGAGGGAATCAAATGAATGAAGGAATGAAGCGCCTGGCCGCATCGCTGCGGCCAGGCCTTGTTGCAGGTGCTGCTGCGCTCATGCTGACGGCCTGCGGCGGCGGCGGCGGCGGCGGATCGGACGCCGCCCCGGCCCCCACGGCTTGTGCCACGGGCACGGTGACCCTGCAAGCGTCCAGCGGGCCGCAGGCGGGCCGCAATGTTGAGCTGCAGGCGCAGGCCTGCAACTTCACGCTGGGCGACCCGCAGTGGACGCAGACCCAGGGTACGACCCTGCCGCTGATGTCCGCCCGTTCGGCGGCGATCAGCGTGGAGCCCGCGGCGGGCGATTACGGCTTCAACCTGAGCTACCTGGATCCCCAGGGCCAGCGCAAGTCTCAGACCGTGCAGCTGTCGGTGCCGGCGTCCACGGAGCCCGCGCTGGTCGTGCGCGGCGATCCCTCGCTGTGGAGCGGCAATGGCGCGTCGCTGCGCGCCTGGCTGCCCACCCTGAGCGCCGCCGAGGCCGCAGGTGCCACCTACACCTGGACCCAGACCGATGGCCCGGCCGCCCTGAGCCTGCAGGGCCAGGACACGGCCCGCCTCCTGTTCAAGGGGCCGGAGGTGAGCAAGGACGTGGCGATGAGGTTCCGCGTCGACGTCAAGCTCGCCGCGGGTCAGACGCTGAGCCAGGCCTTCCAGGTCCTGCTGCAGCCCCAGCCGGGCCGCGCCTTGCAGCCGCTGTTCGATGCCAGCAACCCCAGCTCGCGCGTCTACCCCTGGCTGCGCAACGGTGCCCATGCCGAGGCCCTGGCCGCCTGCATCTACGGCCCCCAGCTCGACGGCGGCAACCTCTGCCCCATGAGCCGCCTGCCCATGCTGGGCACCGAGACCGGCGGCGCCACGCCCACTGTGGAGCAGGTCATGGCCCGCGTGCTGGTCAGCCATGACTGGATGGCCCAGGTCTTCGAGCGCTACCTGCGCGAGCAGGACGTCCATGGCGACTTCCGCAACCTGCTGAAGGCGACCACCGCCGTGGTGATCGGTGCCCGCGTGCGTCCGGCCTTCTACTGGAAGGCCACCGGCGCCATCTACCTGGACGCCAGCTACCTGTGGCTGACGCCGCAGCAGCGCGACACGGTCAGCGAGACCCCCGACCCGCGCGCCGACTTCGGCGGCGACCTGGGCTACACCATGCTGTGGCGCTACGTGAAGGACAAGGACTACGCCGGCGGCAGCTACCCCATTGCCGAGCGCAAGAGCCGCGAGCTGCCGGACCTGCATGCCCGCCTGGGCAGCCTGCTGTATCACGAGCTGACCCATGCGGGTGACTTCACTCCGCCGCGCCTGCACAGCGTGCTGAACCCGGCCCTGCGTGTCTATGACATCCAAGCGGGCGTGACCGCCTCGGATGACCTGGCCGCCAAGCTGCCGCTGCAGTCCGCCGAGATGGTGGCCCTGGGCAAGGTGCAGTTCTTCGGCAAGGCCTCGACGGCCGTGCAGCGCGCCTACACGCCGCAGGACATCACCGGCTTCTTCGCACCCGATCGCGCGACGGACGAGTACAACTACTCCCTGCCCGACAGCACCACCGTGGGCCGCGAGGACGCCGCCATGCTGGCCGAGGAGGCCATGATGCAGCTGCGCTTCGGCATCCTGCGCGACGTGGCCATCACCCCGCCCCTGACGGCGACCAGCACCAGCTCGAACATCATCGTCAGCTGGGGCCAGCGAGGCCGGGTGGGCGAGGCGAAGATCAAGCCGCGCGTGGCCCTGGTGATGTCCCAGGTCATGCCCTGGGTCGCCGCCAGCGAGCTGGACAAGCTGGCCGCGCCCCAGGCCCTGCCGGCCGGCAGGAGCTGGCTGGCCACGCTGGACCCCGCCGCCGCGGCGCACCCGTCCGAGGCCCAGCGCCGCCAGGCCGACGAGGCCCTGCAGGACATGGGCGGCCGCCGCCAGGAGCGTCGCCGCGCCGCGAACCTGCAGCGCGATTTCCGGCAATCTGCCCAGTGATGCGGGCCTGAGGGCCGGCGCCCGGCCGGCCCTCGGGGCATGAGTCGGGCATGATCCCGCCATGCCCCGAGCGAGCCTTTTTCACCTGAGCCTCTGCTGCGCCGCGCTCGCCCTGAGCCCGGCGGCGCGGGCTGCCGCGCCGCTGGTGATGCTGGTGGATCACAGCGAGGAGATGCCCAGCGCCCGCATCGAACGGGGACAGGTGCAGGAGGGCATCAGCCATGACCTCGCCCAATTGCTGGGCGAGCGCCTGGGCCGCGAGCCGCGCTTCCTGGTGTTGCCGCGCCGTCGCGTGGCACAGGCCCTGGCCTCGGGAGAGGCCGACCTGCTGTGCGACTACCTGCCGGCCTGGCTGCCGGGCCCCTTCGCCTGGAGCCGGCCTTTCCTGCCCGGCGCCTACTGGGTGGTCACGCGTCGCGAACGCGAGGCGCCGGCTTCGCTGGCGGCGCTGGCCGGCCAGCGCGTGGGGACGGTGCGGGGCTATGCCTACCCGGAGCTGCAGGCCCGGATGGGCGCCGCGAACTGGCGCGAGGATGCACCCAATGCCGATGCCAGCCTGCGCATGCTGGCCCTGGGGCGCGTGGACCATGCCGCCGTGTCCCAGCGCTTCCTGCAGTACCAGCAGCGCATCGGCAGCTTCACCGTGCCGCTGCATGCACCGCTGCCCGTGAGCAGCTACCAGACCCAGTGCGCGCTGTCACCGCGCAGCAGCGTCCGGCTGGCGGCCCTCAACCAGGCCCTGGGCGAGATCGTCAGCGACGGCAGCCTGGAGCGCATGCTCCAGCGCTACCGCTGAACGCCCGCCTCACTTGATTGAAACGGCTGGCTCACTTGAAACGGCTCACTTGAAACGGTACTGCAGGCTGGCATACACGAACCGGCCGCGCGGGTCGGTGTAGCTGGGGTCGTAGCCGGAGAGGAAGAACCAGGCCTGCTGCGAGAAGGGCGGCGCGGTGTTGAGCAGGTTCTTGATGCCGGCGCGCAGCGTCAGGTTCGGGGTGGCGTTCCATGCACCGGTCAGATCCCACAGCGAGTAGGCCTTCACCGTGCGGTCGGGCTTGCTCAGGATCGAGTGGTCGGTGTAGCTGGAGAGGTAGCTGTTGGACAGCGTGGCGCTCCAGTCGCCCAGCTCCCAGTCGGCGCTGACCGTGTGCCGCCAGCGCTGCACCACGCCGTCGTTGATGAAGTGGCCGAGGTTGCTGACGTAGGGGTCGCCGTTGCCGGTCTGCTGCTTGGAGTTCAGCGTTAGCGTGCCGTTGAGGCGCAGGCCGAAGGTGCCCACGGCGCTCTTGAGCCCGCTCAGCGAGGCGCTGAAGTCCAGGCCGGGAATCTTCTGGCCGCCGCGGTTCTCCTTGACCAGGTCGATGTGGTCGATGACGTTGTCCTCGTCACGATGGACCAGGCTGCCGTACTTGGCGAGGTCGGCAAGGATCACGTCCACGCCCAGGGTGCTGATCAGGTCGCGCTTCTTGATGTTCCAGTAGTCGACGCTCAGGTTCACGCCCTGGCGGGGCTCGAAGACGGCGCCGAAGCTGAATTGGCTGGACTTCTCGGGCTTCAGCTTCGGGTTGCTGAAGTTGCGCGTGACCCAGAGGTCTGCGCAGTCCGTGGCGGTGGCGTCGGGGTCGGCGGCCAGGCACACCGGATCCACCACCGTGGCGGAGCTGCCTTCGGTCACGGGGCGGTACAGGTCGGTCAGGCTGGGGGCACGGAAGCCCGAGCCCACCGAGGCACGCAGCAGCAGGGACTTGTCCGCCGTGTACTTCAGGCCCAGCTTGGGGCTCACGGCGCTGCCGGTGCGCTGGTAGTGCTCGTAGCGCACGGCGGCCTGCAGCTCCAACGCCTTCGTGACCGGCGCGCTCAGTTCGGCGTAGAGGCCCGCCACGCGGCGCGACTGGCCGAAGTCGGCATCCGGGCCCTGTGAGGTCTCACCCAGGATCAGGTCCTGCGCCAGGGCCTCCGACTGATGGTAGTTCTGCCGTTCGCGGCGCAGCTCGCCGCCGACGGCCAGGGCCAGGTCGCCGCCTTCCAGCTTGGCGAGGGCGCTGGAGGCCTTGAAGTCGAGGCTGCTCATCGTGCCGGTGGCGTTGCGGACTTCACCGCGAATCTGGGCCTTCTCGTAGAGCGCCAGGCCTTCGGCACCGGACGGCCCGAAGGGATTCAGCGTGCCGGCAGCAAATCCGTCCAGGATCATCTGCTCGTTCAGGTAGCCCTGGTAGTCGCGGTCGGATACCTTGTTGCGGCTGTGGTTGAGCGCGAACTCGTAGTCCCAGCCCTTCAGCGTGCCGTTCATGCCGGCCACGAGGCGCTGGCCGGTGGAGACCAGCTCGCTGGTGCGCAGGCCGGCCTCGATCAGGCGGGTGCGCACGGTGATGATGCGGTCTTCGTCGGCAGCGTCCAGCGTGGTCAGGCTGGTCTTGGACAGGGCGGCGACCTTGGAGACGTCCATGTCGGCGTTGACGCGATTGGGCGTGCCCGAGTACAGCGTGCGTGAGCGGCTCAGGGAGGCCTCGGCGAAGAACTGGTGGCCCTGGCCCAGGTCTGCCACCCCGCGCGTGAAGAGGTTGGTCTTGCTGGACTTCGGATAGAGCTCGATGTCCCGCATGTAGTCGTAGGTGCAGCCATCCACGCCGCCGATGCCGGCCGGCAGATACAGCGAGGCCGGCGCATTGCAGCCCGTGGCCGCCGCCGGGTTGATGGTCCGCGTGCTGATGACGGTCTTGCCGTTGGTGGAGAAGCCGTCGTCGATGAGGATGTCGCGCTGGCTGCGGCTCAGGACCAGTTTCCCGGGAAGCTCGCGCTGGAGAGCAGGTCCGGCAGGTTCTTGGGGATCTCGAGTTCATCGATGAACTTGCGCTGGCTGGCGTTGAGCGGAGAGGTCTTCTGCAGGTCCAGCACCGCGAAGACGTTGAAGCCGTCGCGCGTCAGGTCTCCGAAGCCGCCCGCGATGGAGGCCGTGCGCTTGCCGCCGCCGCCCTCGCTGCTGTTGCCGGCGCTGGCGTTGAGCTCGATGCCCTGGTAGTCCTTGCGGGTGATGAAGTTGATCACGCCGCCGATGGCGTCGCTGCCGTAGAGCGCCGAGGCGCCGTCCAGCAGGATCTCCACGCGCTGGATGGCGGCGGCCGGGATGTTGTTGAGGTCCACACCGGCGGCGTCACCCGGCGAGGCGAAGTTGGCCATGCGCCGGCCGTTGAGCAGCACCAGGGTCGAGGACACGCCGATGCCGCGCAGGTTGGCGCCGTTCATGCCCATCTGGTCACGGAAGCCGCCGTAGGCCACGCTGCCGCCATCGGTCAGGTTGTTGGTGCTGGCGCTCAGGCGCGCCACGATCTCGGCGGCGGTGGTGAGACCCTGCTTGACGATGTCCTGGCGGGTCAGCACCTGCACGGGCAGGGCGGTCTCGGACTCCTGGCGCTTGATGGCCGAGCCGGTGACCTCCACCTTCTGCAGCTGGGCGTCGACGGGCGGCTGCTGGGCCCAGGCCGGCGCGCTGGCCAGGCACAGCAGCACGGCCTGCGCGGTGGCGCGGGACGCAAATCGGGGCGTGCGGATCATGCTCATGGAACTCCCTGGTGACGAAGGGCGCCTTCGCGGGGCGCGAGGGTCAGGTCTTGCCTGTACGGCTGCTGACGGGCTGAGGCATGATGGCACCCCGATGACAGGCCCGTGAATCCTGTCCGGCGACATTTGTGCATCGCGCACAACGCCTGTCCCCCGTCTGAGGTAAAGGCTGTGCGACTTGCGAACGGATCGCCCGCGGCCGGCCCGCATACTGACACCCTGCTGTTCCGACGTCTCGACACGCCTCTGCCATGACCGTCCTGAAGAAGACCTTTCTGCCTGCCCTGCCGGCGCTCCTGGCCTTGATGATGCTGGCCTGTGCGCCGTCTGCGCAGGCCGCCGGCAACGACAAGAAATCCAGCGCCACGCCCACCAGCAGCACGCCGCCACCCGCCAGCGGCATCTGGACCATCATCCCGGGCCTGGGCCGCGCGAACCCGCCCAAGCCGCCCGCGCCGGCGCCCGCGGCCAGTGCCGCCCCGGCCGGGCCGGACCTGCCGATCAAGGGCTATGCCATTCCCATCGGCGGTGCGCTGAAGTCGGACAACGAGGAGGTCTGGGGCCGCATCGTGCAGCTGGCCGGCGGCAAGGGCGCGCGCTTCGTCGTCTTCGGCACGGCCTCGGAAGACCCCGAGGCCAGCGCCAAGCAGGCCGTGGAGCTGCTGCAGCGCCGCGGCGCCGTGGCCGAGGCCCTGCCGGTGGCGCCCAAGTTCAGCTGGGTGGACCTGAACAAGGTGGTGCGGGACCCCGCGCTGATCGCCAAGGTCAAGGCCTCCAAGGGCGTGTTCTTCACCGGCGGCTCTCAGGAGCGCATCGTCGACGTGCTGATGCCCGGCGGCAACGTGACGCCCATGCTGGAGGCCATCTGGGAGGTCTACCGCAAGGGCGGCGTCGTGGCCGGCACCTCGGCGGGCGCGGCCATCATGAGCTCGGTGATGTTCCGCGACGCGCCCAGCGTCATCAACATCATGAAAGGCAAGTGGACCGAGGGCAAGCAGGTCGACCGCGGCCTGGGCTTCGTGGGCCCCGAGCTCTTCGTGGACCAGCACTTCCTCAAGCGTGGCCGCTTCGGCCGCATGATCCCGCTGATGATGGCCAAGGGCTACAAGCTGGGCCTGGGCGTGGAGGAGAACAGCGCGGCCGTGATCCGCGGTGACGAGATCGAGATCATCGGTGGCCGCGGTGCCATGATCGTGGACCTCAGCGAGGTCAAGACCGATCCCACCCTGGGCGCCTTCAACGTCACCAATGCCCGCCTCACCTACCTGGACCACGGCGACCGCTTCAACACCCGCACCCGCATCACCACGCCCACCGCCGTCAAGCTGCGCGGCCAGAAGCTGGACCCCTACGCCCCCGACTACAAGCCCTACTACACCGAAGACCTCTTCCACCTCGACATGCTGGGCGACCAGACCATCGCCAATGCCATGGCCTACCTGATCGACAGCAACAAGTCCGAAGTGCGCGGCCTGGCCTTCGACGTGATCCCCAAGGCCGGCGATCCGCTGGCCGAGCTGGGCTTCCTCTTCCGCCTCTACAAGGGCAAGGGCAGCCTGGGCTGGAGCACCGACGAGCTGGGTCCCGAGGACTACACGGTGCTGGGCCTGTACCTGGACATCACGCCGGTGCACATGCCCCATCCGCTGTACGGCACCTGGAATGGTGCCAACCGCAACAACGTCCAGCCCGAGCAACCGCCCACCAGCCAGTGAGGCGCGGCGCCTGCGGGGCCGCTCGGGCCGTCCGGGCTTGAAGGCGCTCAAACCGTCGCTCGTCGCCTGAGCCTGGCGTGCCAGGGGGCTGGCGGCGCACACTCGGCAGCTTTGCTGCTGACCGAGACTGACCATGCGCAAGACCTGCCCCTCCTTCCTCAGCGCCTCGCTTGCCGCCGCCCTCGGGCTGGCCGGCCTGTTCAGCCTGGCCGGTCCGGCCCGGGCCGACGAAGGCATGTGGACCTTCGACAACGCCCCGCTGACGCTGATCCAGCAGCGCTATGGGATCACCCTGAGCCCCGCCTGGCTGGAGCATGTGCGCAAGTCCGCCGTGCGCTTCGGGGCCTCGGCCTCCTTCGTCTCCAAGGACGGTCTGCTGCTGACCAACCACCACGTGGCGCGGGGCTGCATCGCCCGCCTGTCCACGGCCGAGCGTGACCTGATCGCCAACGGCTTCGTGGCCGCCAGCCGCGAGCAGGAGCTGCAGTGCCCGGGCGCGGACGCCCGCGTGCTGATGTCCTGGGAGGACGTCACCGCCGTCGTCACCGGCGCCGCCAAGCCGGGCATGAGCGATGCCGAGGCCGCCGCCGCCCGCAAGGCCGCCATCGCCACCCTGGAGGGGGACTGCAAGGCCAGCACCGGCATGAAGTGCGATGTGGTCACGCTCTACAGCGGCGCGATCTACCACCTCTACCGCTACAAGGAATGGCAGGACGTGCGCCTGGTCGTGGCGCCCGAAGGCCATGCGTCCGACTTCGGCGGCGACCCGGACAACTTCAACTTCCCCCGCTTCGCCCTGGACTTCAGCCTGCTGCGCGTCTACGAGAACGGCAAGCCGGTGCAGCCCGAGCACTACCTCAAGCTGGCGAGCCAGGCGCCCAAGGAGGGCGATCCCGTCTTCGTGATCGGCCACCCGGGCAACACCGACCGCCTCAACACCGTGGCCCAGCTGCAGGCCAAGCGCGACGTGCTGCTGCCCCTGGCCCTGGACGGCGCCAAGGCCCAGCTGAAGATGCTGGCGGCCTACGGGGCCCAGTCGCCCGAGAGTGCCCGGCGCGCCCACGCCCTGGTGGCCGGCATCGAGAACACGCTGAAGGCCAATACCGGCCAGCTCAAGTCGCTGCAGGACGCCGCCAACTTCGAGCGCAAGCGCCAGGAGGAAGCGCAGTTCCGCGCCGGCTACGCCAAGCTGGGTCGCAAGGACGATCCCTGGGCGCAGGTCGAGTCCGCCACGCGCCGCCAGGTCGCGCTGGCCCGCGAGGCCGCCTATGCCAATGCGGGCTTCAACAGCCTGCTGGGCACGGCCTTGACCCTGGTCGAGATCACCAAGGAGCGCGCCCTGCCCGAGGGCGAGCGCATGCGCGGCTACTCGGCCAATGGCCTGGCCGCCGCCGAGCGCCGCGTGCGCGCCGACGTACCCACCTACAAGGACCTGGAGCAGGCCCGCTACACGCTGCAGCTGGAGCGTGCCCTGCAGGCCCTGGGCAAGGACCATGCTTTCGTGAAGGCGACCCTGGGCTCGCAGGCGCCGGCCGCGGCGGCTCAGGCTCTGATCCAGGGCAGCCGCCTGGACGAGCGCGCCGAGCGCGTGCGCCTGCTGGAAGGCGGCGCTGCGGCCATCGAAGCCTCGACCGACCCGGCCATCGTGCTGGCCCGCAGCCTGTACCCGCTGCAGCGCGAGCTCTCCCGCCGCATGGAGCGCGAGGTGGACGAGCCCCTCAAGCGCGCCGCCGAGCAGCTGGGCCGCGCCCGCTTCGAGCTGATGGGCAAGAGCGTGCCGCCGGACGCCACCGGCACCCTGCGCCTCAGCTACGGCCGCCTGGCCGGCTATGAGAGCGACGGCTACCGCCTGCCCTACAAGACGGTCTTCGGCGGTCTCTTCGCCCGCGCCGACGCCTTCGACAACGTGCCGCCCTTCAAGGTGGCGCCCAAGGTGGCCGCCGCCCGCGACAAGCTCGACATGAGCGTGCCCATGAACTTCGTCTCCACCAACGACATCATCGGCGGCAACTCCGGCTCGCCCATCGTCAACAAGGACGGCGAGCTGGTGGGCCTGATCTTCGACGGCAACCTCGACAGCCTGGGCGGCCGCTTCCTCTACGACGAGCGCCAGAACCGCGCCACCTCGGTGGACGTGCGCGCCATCCTGCAGGCCCTGGAGAAGGTCTACGGCGCGCCGCAGGTGGCGAAGGAGCTGCGGGGGCAGTAAGGCGCCGCCCGGCGTCCACCATGAAAAAGGCCCGCCAGATGGCGGGCCTTGTCATGCGGGGCCGCTGAAGCGGTGCTCAGCGCAGTTTGTCGGCTGCTGCGGCGATGGCCGCCTTGAGCTTCACCAGCATGTTCTCGGTGGCGCGCCGCGCCGCCAGGGAGAAGTCGCCCTTGAACTCGCTGAACTCCGCACGGCCTTCGCCCTGTGCCGAGATCTGGGTGACCGGCTTGCCCGTGCTGTCCTCGACGGCCAGCGTGAGCTGGACGGTGAAGACCGTGGGCGGCCAGGTGACCAGGCTGTCGGAGTACGAGGTCGTGGTGATCGTGGGCTTGATGATGAACTGCTGCTCGGCTGCCTTGGGGCTGCCCAGCGTCTCGATGCGGCTGACATCCGAGAAGGACTGGCCCAGCACCACGTACAGGCCGGTCTCCAGGTCGCGGTAGGGCAGGTAGCTCACCTTGTCGCCGCCACCGCCGGGGGTGGTGACTTCACGGGCGCGGTCTTCCGGGCTGATGTAGTAGCCGACCTTCTTCGGGATCTTCTCGACCTTGACCTGTTCCAGGGCGGCCGACACATTGGGCGTGAGGCTGATGGGATGGGCGCAGCCGGTGGCCATCACCACCAGGAACAGCGAGACGAGATACAGAGCAAGACGTTTCATGGATAGATGCAGGGTCTGGAGTGGCAGATCAGCGCAGGGCCTTGACGAATTCCGGGTCGGCCAGCAGGTCCTTCAGCAGTTGCTGGACCAGCAGCGGGTACTGGTTGCGGGCCTTGGGGATGGCAATGGCACCGGCAAAGGACGATTCCCATTGAGCCTGTGCGCGCTTCACGGCGCTGTAGCGCTCCTGGCCGTCACGCTTGAGCACGAAGCGGGCTTCGATCTCGCCGGAGTTGGTCGAGAAGCCGCCCGCGGCGATGTCGTTCTTCAGCAGGGCGCCGGTAATCTCGAAGGGCGACTTGGGGTCCAGCTTGCCGGCCAGGGACAGCTCGGCACGCAGCGCTTCTGCCAGGTAGGCTGCGTAGTTGCCGCCGACGGGCGACACCATGCTGTCGGCGCGCAGGCTGATGGAGGTGGCGCCGCTGCCGGTCATGGCCAGCTGGAATTCGCCCACGGACGTGGCGGCCAGCTTCTTCAGGCTCTCCGCATTCTCGACCGATGCGGTGTACACAGGGGCCGGCGTGGTGCAGGCCGTCAGCAGGGCCAGGCCCGCAGCTGCGGCCAGGGCGCCGACGCGCCGTTGGATGGTGATCATGAGATCCTCCTCTACAGTTTTTTGGGCTGCGAAGGATAACCGCCTTTGTCACCGGCGCCTGCCAGGGCTTGCGCGCCCTTGCGCCGCCTCCAGGCCGTCAGGCCTCAGCCCGGGCGGGCCACGGCGACAGAGCCGATCCACGCGTCGATCCGCCGCTCCAGCATGTCCAGCGGCACCGCCCCGCCTGCCAGCACGGCGTCGTGGAAGGCCCGCAGGTCGAAGCGATCGCCCAGGGTCTGCTCGGCGCGGCTGCGCAGGGCCAGCATGTGGAGCTGGCCGATCTTGTAGGACAGGGCCTGGGCGGGCCAGCCGATGTAGCGGTCGATCTCGTTGACGATGTCGACCTCGGTCTTGGCCGCATGGGCGCGGAAGTAGGCGATCGCCTCCTCGCGCGTCCAGCGCATCGCATGGATGCCGGTGTCCACCACCAGGCGCACGGCCCGCCACATGTCGTAGGTCAGCTGGCCAAAGTGCGAGAAGGGGTCGCGGTAGAGGCCCAGCTCGTAGCCCAGGCGCTCGGCATAGAGCGCCCAGCCCTCCAGGTAGCCGTTGTAGGCCGCGAATCGCCGGAACTTCGGGAGCGTGCCCTGCTCCTGGGCCAGCGCGATCTGCAGGTGGTGGCCGGGCACCGCCTCGTGCGTGGTCAGCACCTCCACCTCGTACAGCGGGCGCATCTCCGGGCGGTAGAGGTTGACGTAGTAGTAGCCGGCGCGGCGTCCGTCCTCCGAGGGCCCGGAGTAATAGGCCGCCGTGGTGTTGGGCGCGCTGGTGTCCGGGATGGGCCGCACGCCATAGGGGGTGCGCGGCAGCGTGCCGAAGAGCTTGGGCAGCTCGGGGTCGATGCGCTTGCAGGCCAGCACGTAGGCGGCGAAGAGGGAGTCGGCGTCCGGCGCGTAGAAGCGCGGGTCCGTGCGCAGCCACTCGAAGAAGTCCTGCAGGCTGCCCCCGAAGTCCAGCGACGCCATCACCGCCTGCATCTCGCCCTGGATGCGTGCCACCTCGGCCAGGCCGATCTGGTGGATGTCCTCGGCGCTCAGCGCGGTGCTGGTGTGGTGGGCGATGCGGTTGGCGTAGTAGGCCTCGCCCTGGGGGGTGTCCCAGATGCCGTGGCTCTCGCGGCAGGCGCTCAGGTAGAGATCGACGAAGAAGGCACGGAAGCGCCGGTAAGCCGGCACGATCTGCTCGCGGATCAGGGCCAGGGCCTCCTCGCGCAGGGCCGGGGTGTCGGGCCAGGCGTCCGGCAGTGCGCGAAAGGCGCTGAAGAAGGGGCTGGCGGCGGGCTCGTCCACCAGCTGGGCGTCCAGCGGGGTCAGCACGCGTTCCATCAGGAAGCGGGGCTGCGTGTGGCCGCGGCTCACGGCCTCGGTCAGCAGCGCCTGAAACTGCGCCAGGTAGGCCGGCAGGCCCCGCAGGCGCTGCAGCCACACCCGCAGGTCGGCGGGGCTGTCCAGGGGCATCAGCTCGGCCAGCTCGTTGAGGCTTTGCGGACCCTCGCGCGCCGTGATGGCATAGGCCTCGTGGAAGAAGTCCTGCAGCTGGATGCGGCCCTGCAGCTCTCGCTCGAAGAGCGCATGGGTCAGTGCCTCCTGCTCGGGCAGGCCCTCGCGCGGGATGGCCTGCAGGGCGGCCAGGGCGTCGCGGTCGGCCGCCTGGCGGGCGGCGCGGGCGGCGGGGCTGAGGTCGGGCCAGGCGGCGTTGTGGGCCGTCTCGCCCACATAGGTGGCCAGCAGCGGGTCGGCGGCCATGTCGCGGGCCCAGGTGGCGTCGAGCAGGGCTTGCAAGGCGTGGGCGGGGCTGGAGGTGGTGTCAGAGGTCATGGGGAGGTCCGGATGCAGGCCGCATCTTGCCAGCCGCCCAGGCCCCCTGCCGTTCGTTCATCGCGGCTGGATGCAGTTCAAGCGTGCCGGCTGCGTCTTCATCGCGCGGAGGTTTCGGGGTGGCCCCCTATTGACGAAACTTCAGTCACCGGATCAATCAACGCAAGGAGTTCCACCATGACCACCCGCTCTACCAGCTACATCGCTTTCGCCATCGGCATCGCCGCCACCGCCGCCCTGTTCACCGGGGTTCGCGTGCAGGTCGACCGTGCCGCCGAGTTCCGCAGCCAGATCGTCAAGCTCGAGCCCGTGGTCATCCAGGGCAAGCGCGCCGAGCAGGTCGCCCAGATCCAGCAACTGCCCCAGGTCGTGATCAACGGCCGCCGCGCTGACTCCAGCGTGTCATGAACGGCTCAGCCCTGCGCTGATTGCCATCCCTCGACAGCCCGGCTTCGGCCGGGCTTTTGCTTTTCTGGCCGGGACTTGCCGCGAGGTGTCAGGTCTTGTCAGGTCTGACCCGGTCTGCCGGACTCCGCCGGCCTGCTCTGCCTCCGTCCGGACGCCATTCATCCCCCCATCCCGCCATTCGCCGCAGCCCCTGCGACGGCGCCGGCCCAGCCCGGCATTCTTCAGTCCATGGATGCACGGCATCCGTCTACCGACCGAAGAAAGGAGCCCTTCATGTCCAGCAACACCGTCGTCCGCATCGTCCTGTGCGCCGTCATGGCTTACCAGGGCTACCTGTTCGGGGCCGACTGCGGCCGGGCGATCAAGGCCTGGGTGCAGGATCAGGAAACGTCCAGCACCCTGAGGATCTCGCGCCCGTAAGCCTCGAGCTTCTTGGCGCCCACGCCGCTGATCTGGCCGAGCTCGGTCAGGGTCTGCGGCAGCTGGCGGGCCATCTCGGCCAGGGTCACGTTCTGGAAGATCACGTAGGCGGGCAGGCCATGCTCGCGAGCCACCTCGGCGCGCCAGGCCTTGAGCTGCTCGAAGCGGGCCAGGGCGGCGGCGTCCAGGTCCACCGGGGCGCCCTTGCCGACCTGGCCGGCCCTCGCGCCGCTGCGGCTGACCTTGCCCCGCTTCGGGGCCTGGGTGGCCACCCGCAGGCGGATGCTCACCTCGCCGCGCAGCACGCTGCGCGCGCTCTCAGCCAGGGCCAGGGTGCTGTACTCGCCCTCGGCGAACACATGGCCCAGGGCGACGAGCTGGCGCAGCACGCCGCGCCACTGGGCCTCGCTCAGGTCAGCGCCGATGCCCCAGGTGCTCAGGTGCTGGTGGCCGTACTGGGCGACCTTGTCGCTCATCTTGCCGCGCAGGACGTCGATCAGGTGGCCGGCGCCGAAGCGCTGGCCGCCGTTCTGGTGGAAGCGGTAGATGCAGGACAGCAGCTTGCGCGCCGCCTCGGTGCCGTCCCAGGTGGCGGGCGGGTTGAGGCAGTTGTCGCAGTGGCCGCAGTGCTGCAGGGGGCGGCCGTCGGCGCCGCGGTAGGTCTCGTCGAAATAGGCCAGCAGGCGCACGCGGCGGCAGTCGGTGGCCTCGGCCAGAGCCAGCAGGGCGTCGAGTTTGCCGCGCTGGATCTTCTTGAATTCCTCGCCGGCCGGGCTTTCGTCGATCATGCGGCGCTGGTTCACCACATCGGCCAGGCCATAGGCCATCCAGGCCTCGGCGGGCAGACCGTCGCGGCCGGCGCGGCCGGTCTCCTGGTAGTAGGCCTCGATGTTCTTGGGCAGGTCCAGGTGGGCCACGAAGCGGACGTCGGGCTTGTCGATGCCCATGCCGAAGGCGATGGTGGCCACCATCACCAGGCCTTCCTCGCGCAGGAAGCGGTCCTGGTGGCGCATGCGCAGCTCGGCGTCCAGCCCGGCGTGGTAGGGCAGGGCGCGGATGCCCTCGCTCTCCAGCCAGGTGGCGGTCTCCTCGACCTTCTTGCGGCTCTGGCAGTAGACGATGCCGGCTTCGTCCTCGTGCTCGTCCTGGATGAAACGCAGCAGCTGCTCGCGCGGCTTCTCCTTCTCGACGATGGCGTAGCGGATGTTGGGCCGGTCGAAGCTGGAGACGAAGATCCGCGCGTCCTGCAGGGCCAGGCGCTCGATGATGTCGGCCCGGGTGACGTCGTCCGCGGTGGCGGTCAGCGCGATGCGCGGCACCTCGGGGAAGCGCTCGTGCAGGGTCGACAGCGCCAGGTACTCGCTGCGGAAGTCGTGGCCCCACTGGCTCACGCAATGCGCCTCGTCGATGGCGAAGAGGCTCAGCAGGCCCTTCTCGTGCAGATGGGTGAGCTGGGCCAGGAAGCGCGGCGTGGTGATGCGCTCGGGCGCGGCGTAGAGCAGGGTCAGGCGGCCGCTCATCAGCTCGCGCTCGACCTGCTGGGCCTCTTCGCTGCTGAGGCTGGAGTTGAGGAAGGCGGCGTGCACGCCGGCTTCTTCGAGGGCGCCGACCTGGTCGTGCATCAGCGCGATCAGCGGGCTCACCACGATGGCCACGCCCTGCCCCCGCCGGTGCCGGGCGATGGCCGGGACCTGGTAGCACAGGCTCTTGCCGCCGCCCGTGGGCATGAGCACCAGGGCGTCACCGCCCGCGCAGACATGCTCGACGATGGCGGCCTGCTCGCCACGGAAGGCGCTGTAGCCGAAGACCTCCTGCAGGAGGGTCAAGGGAAGGGAGGACGGGTCGGGAGCAGGCATGGCAAGCGCGCAATGGTACGCGCTTCGTCCTGGGGGCATTTCCGCAAGCCGGAGGAGCCGCCGAGATGCGCAGGAAATATGGGCCTTCCATGGCCTTGTCCTGGGCCTGGACGGACTGCCGGTCTGCGTAAGATGGGCCGGATGCCAGCCTGGAGCCTGCCATGAGCGAGACTGTCCCTGATGCTTCCAACGACCGCGCCGCCGAGCTGCGCCGCAAGCTGATCCGCAACCACCAGGAGGTGCCGCGCGAGCTGTTCCAGCGCTCACCGCTCTATGAAAGCCGCGTGGCCGGCGTGTCCGACGGCACCCTGGCGCGCAAGCTGGGCTGCGGCATCGACACCGTCCCGCCCGGCAAGCAGAGCTGCCCCTATCACTTCCACCACACGCAGGAGGAGATGTTCATCATCCTCGCCGGCGAGGGCACCCTGCGCGTGGCGGGCGAGCAGCTGCCGGTGAAGGCGGGCGACGTGATCTTCATCCCCTGCGGGCCGGACTACCCCCATCACCTGATCAACACCTCGCAGGCGGACCTGAGCTACCTCTCCATCAGCACGCAGGAGCGGCCGGAGGTCTGCGAGTACCCGGACTCCGACAAGATCGGCGTCTTCTCCAACAAGGGCCCCGCCTTCCTCCAGCGCCGCGACGCGGGCCTGGACTACTGGGACGGCGAGCCCTGATCCTCGCCCTCCAGGACAGCCCCGCGTTCAGCGCGGCGGCTTCTCCCCCAGCGCATTGACGCGCGCCAGGCCGCTGGTGCGGCGCTTCACCTCGGGCGCGCCCCAGTACTCGACCGTGCCGATGCCGGACACGCTCACGCGGAGCTCGTCCGTCACCCACAGATTGGCCTGACCGATGCCGCTGATGGCCACGGTGGCCTGGTCCGCGCGCAGCTGCTCGGCCAGCAGCTTGCCCTTGCCGGTGATCTGCAGGTTCAGGTCCTGCACCTGCCCCTTGAGCAGGCCCTCGCCCGAGCCGGAGATGCCGAAGCTCAGCTGCTCGGCCACCAGGTCATCGAAGCGCACCTGGCCGGCCCCGGAGATGTGGATGGCCAGGCGCTGCACGCGCACCGCATCGGCGGCGCGCAGGTCCGCGGCACCCGAGATGACCAGCTGGCGCAGCTGGCGCATGCTCACGTCCACCTGCAGGCGCTGGCTGTTCCAGAACTTCCAGCTGCCCGAGGGGCGGATCAGCAGCTTGTCGTGCTGGAGCTCGACGCTGATGTCCTTCTGCAGCTCGGCATCGCCCGCGATGAAGACCTGGTCCCGCGGCCCCTGAACCAGGCGCAGCTGGGCGGATCCGGCGATTTCCAGGCGGTCGAAGGGACCGGGGGCATAGACCCGGCCTTCGGGCTCCTGGGCCCGGGCCGCGAAGGGCAGCAAGGCCAGGGCCGAGGTCAGGGCCACGGCCAGGCCGCGGGCCAGCCGCGAGGGCAGGGAGGGGGAGGGAGTGGAGGCGTTCATATCGACTGCTCACGCAAACGCTTGGAGACCTCGCGGCTGGCCGTGAAGCGCGTGCCATCGCGCATCTGGACCACCAGCTGGGAGTTCTCGTCCGGACTCATGGACTCGACGAAGTCGAGGTTGACGATGCAGCTGCGCTGCAGCTTCAGGAAGCGCAGCGGGTCCAGGCGCTGCTCGAAGGCGGTGATGGGCAGGCGCACCAGGAACTGGCGCCCGCGGCTGGCCACGGCGGTGTACTTGGTGTCGGAGCGCAGGTACTCGATGGCCTCGACCTGCAGCGGGAAGATCTTGCCCTGGTCACGCACCAGGATGCGGGTCAGCGGCTCCAGTTCGGCGCCAGGCAGGGCCGCGGTCTCCAGCGCGCCCTGCCACTGCTGCAGGTGGCCTACGGTCTGCAGCGCGTGCTGCACGGCCTCGTCGAAGCGCTCCTGCGAGAAGGGCTTGAGCAGGTAGTCCACCGCATGCAGCTCGAAGGCGGCCAGGGCGTGCTCGTCGTAGGCGGTGGTGAAGATCACCGCGGGGCTCTGGCTCATGCCCGCCTCGCCCAGGGCGCGCAGGACCTGCAGGCCGGTCATGCCGGGCATCTGGATGTCCATGAAGACGAGGCCCGGCTGCAGGCGCTGGATGGCCTCCAGCGCCGCAGGTCCGTCGCTGCACTGGGCCACCAGCTCCAGCTGGGGCAGGGCCTGGACCCACTCTGCCAGGGCCTCGGCGGCCAGGGGCTCGTCCTCGGCGATCAGGGTGCGTATGCGGGGGGAGTTCATGCTTCTTGCGGAATCCAGAGGTCGACGCGAAAGCCCGCGCCGGGCTGGGTGTGGACGCGCAGGCGCGCGCGGCCGTCGTAGTCCAGGGCAAAGCGCCGCCGCAGGGCGCCCAGGCCGATGCCGCTGCGGCCGGGCCGCTCGGCCTCCAGCTGGGCGGGGTCGCAGCCTTCCCCATCGTCCTGCACACACAGGTTGAGGCCGCCGTTGAGGGCATCGCGCTGGGCGCTGATCTGGATGGTGCCGCCCTGCACCCGCGGCGCGATGCCGTGCACGATGCAGTTCTCCACCAGGGGCTGCAGGGTCAGGGGCGGCACTTCGTCCTGCAGCACGGCGTCGTCCAGGGTCCATGTCACCCGCAGCCGGGCGCCCAGGCGCAGGGCCTCCAGGGCGAGGTAGTCGCGCACGAAGTCCAGCTCCTGCTGCAGGCCGACCCGGTCGGTGGCACTGCGCTTGCTGTCCAGCACGTAGCGCAGCATGCCCGAGAAGCGCAGCAGGGCCTGCTCGGCCGCGCGGGCGTCCTTGCGGGTCAGGGCAATGAGGGAGTTGAGGGTGTTGAAGAGGAAGTGCGGGTTCAGCTTGCCGCTGATGACGGACAGCTCGGCGCGCGCCAGCGCGGACTCCGCCTGTGCCGCCGCAATGGCCAGCGAGCGGGCCCGCTGCGCGCTGAAGACCGCGCCGAAGCCGGTGGCCAGGGCCGCGTAGGCGATCAGGCCCCAGATGGCGCGCCAGAGGATGTACTGGGCCAGCATGGCGTCGGCATGCTCGGTGCCGAAGAGGGCCTGCGTGAGCTGGTAGTCCAGCACCAGCCAGACCCCGCTGAAGAGCAGGGCCGCGCCGGCATGCAGCAGGGCCAGCTGCCAGAAGGGGCGGCTGCGCCGGCTGATCCAGCCCATCCAGGGGTGGACCGCCGTGCCCAGCAGCATGGGTGCCCACAGCGTCATCGTCGACTGCAGCAGGGCTTCCCAGATCTTCCAGGGGCCGCTCTGGAACTCGGTGCCGGCCAGCACGAACAGGCCCCAGGTGAGCGTGCACACCCCGGCATAGCCCAGCCACAGCCGGCGCGAGGAGGGCCGGGCGGTCGTGGGGCTGAGACGGGGAGCAGACATGGCGCCATCCTAGCCAAGCCGCGCCGGCCGCCGGCCCCGGCTGGGACCAAGTGCCGGAAGCCGGGCATGGCGTGCGATTCCCGGAGCGTTGGGCCGGCCGCTCGGGCCTGGCCGTCCTGCCCGCCTGCTGCGGCTCGGGCCCCGCCAGGGCGCGATACTGGACCCGGCCGCCGCCCCGCGAGCGGCCCCCGGCCGGCGTGCACGCCGCTCGTTCCCGTCTTCGGGGGACGGTTCGGGGAAGCCCTGGCCGGGGGCCCGGCCGGGCCGCACGGCATAATCGGGGGTTTGAATTCCTGTCCGCGAGCGCTTCATGGCATCCGTCAACAAAGTCATCCTCATTGGCAACCTGGGCCGTGATCCCGAGGTTCGCTACACCCCCAGCGGCGCCGCGGTCTGCAACATCAGCCTGGCGACCACCCGCAACTGGAAGAGCCGCGAAGGCGGCGAGCGCCAGGAAGAAACCGAATGGCACCGCGTGGTCTTCTATGACCGCCTGGCCGAAATCGCTGGCGAGTACCTGAAGAAGGGCCGCCCCGTCTATGTGGAAGGCCGCCTGAAGACCCGCAAGTGGCAGGACAAGGAAGGCCGCGACCAGTACACCACCGAAATCATCGCAGAGCAGATGCAGCTGCTGGGCGGCCGTGACAGCGGCGGCGGCGGTGACGACTTCGGCGGTGGCGGCGGTGGCTATAGCCGTGAGCGCAGCGCGCCCCAGGGCGGCGGTGATGACTTCGGCGGCGGCGAGGCCCGCGCCCCGCGCGCCGCAGCCCCCCGCGCCCCGGCCCCGCGCCCGGCCCCCGCGCCGCGTCCGGCCACCGGCTTTGATGACATGGATGACGACATCCCCTTCTGACCGGGCCGCTTCCCGCCCCTGATCCGACAGCCCCGAGCGCCCAGGCCCTCGGGGCTTTTTACTGGCGGCCGCGCGAAGGGGGCGAGCCGAAGAACGCAGGCGGGCTGCCTGCCGGGGTGCTCAGGCGGCGGCCGGGCTCAGCCCCGCTCCTGCCTCGCCCGTTTCCTCAGCATGAACAGATAAAGGCTCTCGACCTTGGCGCGCGCCCAGGGCGTGCGGCGCAGGAACTTCAGGCTGGACTTGACGCTGGGCTCGAAGGCGAAGCAGCGCAGCGGGATGCGCTCATCCAGGCCGGCCCAGCCGTACTCCTCCTGCAGCGCAATGACGATGGCTTCCAGCGTCAGGCCGTGCAGGGGGTTGCGGGGCTGTTGCCGGGGCTCGGGCGGGGAGGTGCTCATGGCGCGATTGTCGCTGCGCTGGGCGGGCCCGGCTCCACGGCCAGGCGCAGCGGGTGAGCCACCCGCAAGGTCGGCGTGCCGGCCCGTTCACGGCCGGAGGCTACTTCGCTTTTTTCTACGCGAGTGCCTGATTTTGTCTGCTTTTACAGAAAAGTCGGTGCCTGCACAGTCAAGGCTCCTGTCCCCGGAGATCCTGCGAATGTCCCGATCCCATCCCGCCCCTGGCCCCCGCACGGCGCTGTCCGCCTTGAAAGGCTCGCTGGCTGCCTGGCTGGCCCCCATGCGGGCCTCGTTGACAGCCGTCTGGCCGGCGAGGCCGGCGCCGCAGCTGGTGCCCGTGCGCATCCGGCAGCGGCCCCGGGACCGGGAGCGGCCGTACCGGTGAAGGCGGGCCGGTGTCCTGACCCCTGACCCCTGACTGTGGAGGTTTCCATGCGCAACTATCCTTGCAACAGCCCTGAAGCCGCCGCGCGCCTCGTGGCGCTGGTGCTCATCGCCGATGGCCATGTCTCCCGCGTCGAGCTCGATGCGCTCGAGGCGATGCAGGTCGAGCAGACCCTGGGTCTCGCGCCCGGGGGTTTTGCCGAAGTGGTGCGACACACCTGCGAGGACCTGATGCTGGGCGCTTCCGGCCAGGCTTCGCTGGTGTGCCAGGTGGACGAGCAGACGCTGGACCTGCTGCTCGACGAGGTCACCGACCCCGCGCTGCAGCAATGCACCCTGCTGCTGGCTGCCGCGGTCGCCGTGGCCGATCGCCACATGGCGGACGCAGAAAGTGTGGTGCTGGAGGCGGCCCACCGCCGCTGGCACCAAACGCATGTGCAGTCCCTGTGCACCGGGCCGCTCATGCAGGGCCTGCCGCCGGCCCCGGTGACCCTGCCCGCGCCGTGATCGGCAGGCCCGCCTTCAGACGGCCGGGAGCAGGGAGGCTGCCTGGATCACCTGCCTGACCAGCGGGTGATGCTGGCCGCGCCTCGAATGCAGCGCGTAGATCTCCTCTTTCACCTGGTCACAGGACCCCAGGCGCCGAAGGCCCCGCGGCATGCCGAGGTCGCCGCTGCCGAGCTGGCTCACGGGAAACACGCCCAGGCCGCGGGCGGCAAAGACGGCCAGCAGCGCGCTGTCCTCGAATTCGCCGACGATGCGCGGGCGCAGTCCCTCGCTCTCCAGCCAGTGGTCCAGCTTGCCCCGCAGCGCCGAATGCGAGGTGGGCAGCAGCACGGGCAGTTCGTTGAGGCAGGCGGGGAAGCGGGCCTGCTCGGCCCTGCCGACGAGGTGGGTCGGCCCGTACCACTCGATCGGCGTCTCGACCAGGCGCACGCAGGCCAGGCGCAGATTGGGATTGCGCGGCGGCGCCTGGCCGGCCAGCACGAGGTCCAGGTGATGCAGGGCCAGCTCGCTCATGAGCTGCTCGAACTCGCCGTCATGGCAGACGAGGCGCAGGTGCGGCGCCTCGAGCACCGGCGCCAGCAGGGCATGCGCGGACAGCTTGGAGATGCCGTCGGACAGCCCCACGCCCAGGCGCTGCACTTTGCCGCTGGCGGCTTCGCGGACTTCATCCGCCAGGCCGTGGCCGAGATGGAAGATCTCTTCGGCCCGGGCAAAGGCGGCCTGACCGGCCTCGGTCAGCGCGACGCCGCGCCCGGCGGGCTTGAGCAGCTGGTGCCCGAGGGCGCGTTCCAGTTCGCGCACCTGGGCGCTGACGGTCTGCACGGCCATGTCCAGGCGGGCGGCCGCGCGCGCAAAGCCCCCTTCCTTGGCGACGACCCAGAAGTAGTGCAGATGGCGGTAGTTCAGCATGCGTCCTCCGCTGCGGAAAAACCGAATGCTAGTTGCGATTGAAGCTGGTTTATTCGGAGCCTCGTCATGGCCACACTCGCAGCACCTGCATTGACCTGGAGCACTTCTCATGGCCGCCATGGCGTACGCGCTGAGCTGGTTTCTCGTGGCCTGCCTCCTGGCCGCATGGTCCCTGGCCCTCTGGGCCCTGCATGGGCTGGCGGTCTGGGTGCTGGCGCAGCTGGGCGGGCCGAAAGGGCCGGAAGCACCCGAGGCCGGCGGGGCCGGTGGCCCTGCGCTACCGGCCTTGCCGGACTGGCTCGAGCCCTGGATGCCTGCGCAATGGGTGGAGGCCTTGCAGTCCGGCCTCGCCCTGCTCGCGCCGGCCGCCCAGCAGTTGCTGGAGGCCCTGCCCTTGATGACCGGCGGCGTCACCGCCGTGGCCTGGCTGGTCTGGGGCGCGGGGAGCGTGCTGCTGGTGGTGCTGGGGGCCGTGCTGCACGGGCTGATCGCCCTGTGCCGGCGGTCCCTGCCGGCACCGCGTCCGCCCCTGCCGGCCGTGCCTGCCCCGTGACGCACCGTGGAGCCTGCGAAAAGCTACGAAAGGCAGCGAAAGGCAGCGCGCGGACGCCCCCTTCTCCTGAACCCTGACGACTTCAAGCCATGGACACCCTCTCCTTCGACACCCCCACCCTGATCCTCGGTGTGCTGACCCTGGCCCTGCTGGGCGTCACGCTGCAGGCCTGGCGCATGGGCAACGAGCGGCGCGATGTGGCGCTGCTCGGGGTCTGCAGCGGCGCGCTGGGACTGGGCACGGCCCTGGCGGTGGTCCTCTAGGCCGTGCCCCACCGGCCTCAGTAGATGTCCACCTTGGCCTTGTCCACGGTGTAGCGCCCGCCGCCGTAGTAGCCGCGGGTGCTGGCATCGCGGGTGAAGCGCAGCTTGATCACCGGGCTGGCGCCGGGGTATTGCGGGCCGCTGCTGTAGACGGGCACCGGCGCGCTGCCGATGTTGGTGCTGGGCGACTGGTCGACCAGCCGGGTGAGGGACTTGGAGGTCTCCAGCGCGGCGAAGATGTCTGCCGAGTCGTAGTAGCTGCTGTAGTAGGGCGAGCCGATGGCGCTCTTGCTGCTGTTCACCGTCTTGCTGGAATAGGTGTAGCGGTCGCCCGGCGTCAGCAGGCTCACCCGCAGGCCGTTGACCTTGTAGTAGGTGCCGGCCTGCACGCTGGCATTGGCCGTGTCCACGATCAGCAGGCGGTTGGCGCCGTAGACGGTGGCCGTCTGCGCCGAGGTGTCGACCAGCACGCCGGTGTTCTCGTCCACGCCCAGGCCCTGCTGCACGCCCATGTGGCGCAGGGCCGCGGCCAGGCGGCCCAGGCGGCCGGAGCGGCTGTCGAAATGGGTGTCGCTGAGCAGGCCGGCGGGCAGGAAGCCCAGGCCCTTCATGGTGGAGCCGTTCTCCAGGTAGCGCAGGGCGGCGGTGCCGTCGCGCGTGTCGCCCAGGGTCTGCCAGTCGGTGACGGCCTTGTCCTGCAGGTCCGCGCCGAAGTAGAGGTAGCCATAGCTGACCCCGGCCGCATGCATGCGCACGTTCAGCGCATGGTTGCCGGCGGAGTCCCCGGCGATGACGATGTTGCCGCTGCCGTTGTTCCAGCGTGCGCGCAGCGCGGCGGCCAGGGCGTTGTCGGCGCCGCTGTCGGTGAGGAAGCTGCGGATGATCTTGGCCTGGTCGCCGCCGACAAACCATACGGCGTCCGCCTGCTGGATCAGCGCAATGTTCGCCTGGCCCTCGGGCGTGCTGCTGCTGGCATGGACGGCGTAGTTGTCCACATGCGCGGTGATGTGCTTCGGGGAGAAGCCGTGGGTCTGGAAGAGGTTGTAGTAGCCGCGCTTGAGGGCGCTGGTGGAGCTGGCCGGGATGTCGTTCTGGAAGGCGTCCAGCCCGGTGGCGTAGCTGTCCTTCGCGGCGGTGATGACGGCGATGCGCGGGCACACGGTCGTGGCCCAGTTCGTGCCGCAGTTGGCCGTGCTGTTGATGTTGGGCGTGAAGCCCGCGTCGCGGCCGGTGGCCTTGCGCAGGCCGTTGACGAAGAGGTCGGTGTTGGCGTCCTCATAGGCGCCGCCGGACAGGAACAGCTTGCCGGCCAGCGCCGGCCCGCTCAGGCCCAGCAAGGCGGCGCACAGCGCCGCGCCCAGGCGTCTTTGGCTTTTCTTCATGGCATTCCCAACGGTCCAGGGTGGCCCCGGTCGGGGCCTCTAACCCAGGCCCTGACCTTAGGGATGCAGGGGCCCGCCGTGAAGCCGTCGCCTTGCCTTCTTGCGACGCGGACTTGCGTCGTTGTGACGCCTGCGGGAATGTCCTGAGCGGGGCAACCCGCAGCGGCGCAGTGGCTCAACCGCGCGGCAGCGGGCAGCTCAGCACCGGGCCGCCGTCGTCGATGCGCACCTGCAGCGGCGGCAGGAAGCCCAGGCGCTGCAGCGTGGGCAGGAGCGCGGCATGGGCGGCATCGGTCTGCGCGCAGGCCTGCTGTGCGGCCTCGCCCAGGAAGGAGAGGTACAGCGTCTGCCGGGGCAGCAGCGCGGCCAGGTGGCTGCACCAGGCGCTGCCCCAGCGGGCCTGCGCGGCGGCCGCGTCATGCGGGTAGAAGCGTGCGCCCAGGGCCTCCCAGAAGGGCGAGCTGCCATCGGGCCTGCGCCAGCCGGGCAGCTCCAGGACCAGCCAGTCGCCGCAGGCCTCGCGGTGCCGGGCGATCCACTGGCGGGCGCCCTGCACCAGGGCCTCCAGCGCGAGGCTGCGCGCCGCGTCATCGAGGCACTCGTCGAACCACAGGCCGGTGAGCTCGGTGTCGCCCGTGTGGTCGTTGCTCAGCAGCAGGGTTTGCTGGACGCGGAACAGGCCCAGCTCCTGCGCCGCATGCACGACGCGGCCCAGGCGAAAGTGGTACAGGGGCAAGACCTGACCCCGGCGTGGCACCAGGGTCAGGCCGCCGCGGCCCTCGGGCAGGCTCAGGGCCACGCCTTCGTCCAGGGTTTGAACGATCAGCTCGGTCATCACGATTCCTCAGGCCACAGGGGCGTGCTCAGCAGGGTCTCGCCGGCGCGCGGCTGCAGGGCCGGCACCTCGTCGGCATGCAGGCTCTCGCCGATCTCGGCCAGCACCGCCGCGAAGTGCTCACGGCCCGGCCGGACCACCAGATGCCAGCGCCGCGGCCCGCTCCCGGCGCCCGGCCGCACGGTATGCAGGCGGTGGTGGCGGACGCTGCGCAGCGAGGCCAGCGGCGCCTCCACGGTGGGGCCGCCGTCGAAGATGTCGACATAGGTGTCGGCGTCGAAGCCCTCGTCCATCAGCACCGAGAAGGGCACCTCGCCCACCGGATGCAGCTGCCCCAGCGCCAGCTGCGCCGCGGCGGGCAGCAGCACCACGGGGATCGGTGAGGGCGGCATCAGGTCCGCGATCAGCGCCTTGCTGCGCCCGCCGATCACGGCCTCGGCCTGCGGATAGTCCATGCCGAAGAACTGGCGGCCGACGGCATCCCAGAAGGGGCTCTGGCCCAGGGCATCGGTGACACCGGGGTTCTCCGCCGCGATGCGGTCCGAGAAGCGCTGCGCATGGGCCTGGATGAAGAGCAGCCGCGCCCGCGACAGCAGCTGCGCAGCCGCCGTGGGCTCGTAGCCGGGCTCCAGGAAGAAGGAGGTCAGCAGCGTTGCGCCGGTGAGGTCATGGCACAGGTGCAGGGTGTGCATGCGCTGCGAGACGCCCAGCGTGGCGCTGGCATGCACGACGAACTCGTTGCGGTAGCTGTAGAAGCGGTCGAAGAAGCCCGCGCTCGCCGCGATGCCCGCGCAGCCCACCAGGCGGCCCGACGGGTGGTTCACTGCGCGGTCCTCCAGCACGAAGAGGTAGGTCTCCTCGCCGCTGGCGTCGTCGGGGCTGCTGAAGGCCTGCACCGAGGCCTCGATGCGGGCGCGCAGCTTCGCCTCGTCGTTGGGCAAGGAGCTGATGCCGTCGGCACTGGCGGCGGCCATGCGCAGCATGTCGGGCAGGTCAGTGAGGGCGACGGGGCGCAGCAGCAGGCCCTGAAGGTCCAGGCCATTCATGAAAGGTCTCCCTGGGGCGCGGGCGCCAGCCAGCCGGGACGGCGGCTGCGCTCCTCGCGCGGTGTGTGGCCGTGATGGGCCTTGTAGGCATTGGAGAAATGCGGGCCGGAGGCAAAGCCGCAGCTGAGCCCGACCTGCAGGATCGATTGGGTGCCCTGCTGGAGCAGGCGCTGGGCCCGGTCCAGGCGCAGCGCCAGGTAGTGGCGCGAGGGCAGGGAGTCCAGGTGCTGCTTGAACAGGCGCTCCAGCTGCCGGCGGGAAACGCCCACCAGCCGCGCCACCTCCTCGGTGGGCAGGGGCTCGGCGAGGTTGGCCTCCATCAGCGCCAGGGCCTCGGCCAGCTTGGGGTTGGCGACGTCGCGCGCTTCCAGATGCTCGCGCCGCTGCCGGTCCTCGGCGGGACGGCTGTGGCGCAGGTCCATGGCCAGCAGCCATTCCTGCTGCACGGGCTCGCCATGCAGCTGGTGGGCCCAGGCGCCGATCAGGTCCGTGGCCGCACTGGAGGTGGCACTGAAGCGGCGCCGCGCCAGCGTCAGGTCCCACAGGCCCTGCGACCAGGCCACCTGGGGATGCCGGGCCGCGAGGCGGTCCAGCCAGGCCCAGTCGGCGCAGGCCCGGTGGCCGTCCAGCAGGCCGGCCGCGGCGAGGGCGGCGGCGCCGCTGCCCAGGCCGCCCAGCAGCACGCCGTCCCGGTCCCAGGCCTGCAGCAGGGCCTGCAGGCGGACATCAGGCGCGCCGGGTTCTCCGGCCAGGACCACCACCGTGTGCCAGCGATCGGCCGAAGCGGGCACGCGACCGTGCACGGGCACGCCGCTGCTGGCCACGACCGGCCCTTCGTCCAGGGCCAGGACGCTCAGCGCATACAAGACCTGACCCTGCTGGGTGTTCAGCGCCGCCAGCCCGTCCGCCCAGGCGCCCAGGGCGCGCAGGGGGAAGCCCGGCAGCAGCAGGCATCCGATGGCGCGGGTGGTGGGGGGCATGGCCTGACTGTAATCAAGTCCAGCGCTGCAGCGCCGGCCAGCTCAGCAGCAGCAGGGCCATCAGCAGGTACAGGGCCTGCAGGGGCAGCATCCAGCGCATCCAGGTGCCCAGGGGCAGGCGCGCCAGGGCCAGCACGCCCACGGTGATGCCGGAGGTCGGGATGATGGGCGTGGTCAGTTCGCCCAGCTGGAAGGCCAGCACGGCGGTCTGGCGGGTCAGGCCCACCAGGTCGGCCAGCGGGGCCATGATGGGCATGGTCAGCGCCGCCTGTCCCGTGCCGGAGTGGATGAAGAAGTTGACCACCGACTGGATCAGGAACATCTTGTGCGCCGCGAACACCGGCTGCTCCGAGGCCACCAGCGGGGCCAGGGCGTTGAGCAGGGTGTCGATGATCTGGCCCTCGCGCAACAGGATCACCGTGCCCTTGGCCAGCGCGATCACCAGCGCCGTGCCGACGAGGTCCCGCGCGCCGTGCAGGAAGGCGGCCATGAACTCGTCGGCCGAGAGCCGCGCCACCAGGCCCACGCTCACGGCCATCACCAGGAACAGCGCGGCGATCTCCTCGATGTACCAGCCCAGGCGCACCACGCCGCCAATCATCACCAGCAGCGAGCCGGCGAACAGGGCCAGCACGGTCTTGTGGCGCTGCGTCATGCCGGCGAACTGCTCGAAGGCGGCCAGGTCCATCTCGGCGCGGCGGGCCTGGTCGGCTTCGTAGGTCGGGCTCAGCGTGGGGTCGCGCCGGATGCGCGCCGCCCACCACTGCAGGAAGGCGATGGTGAGGCCCGTCGCCAGCGCCCAGCACAGCGCGCGGTAGCCCAGGCCCGAGAACATGGGCACGCCCGCGATGCCCTGGGCCACGCCCACGTTGAAGGGATTGAGGAAGGCCGTGGCAAAGCCGATCTGCGAGCCCACGAAGGGGATGGCCACGCCGGTGAGCGTGTCCAGCTTCAGGGCCAGGGCCAGGGGGATGAAGATCAGCACGAAGGGGATCGCCTCCTCGGCCATGCCGAAGCTCGCGCCGCCCAGCGAGAACAGGGTGACGAAGACCGGGATCACCAGGGCCCGCACCAGGGCCGAGCGCTGGTGGGCCCGGGCGACGGACTTGATCAGCGCATCGATGGCCTCGGTCTTCTGCAGCACCGCGAAGGCACCGCCCACGACCAGCACGAAGCCGATGATCAGCGCCGCTTCCACGAAGCCCTTGATCGGCGCGGTGAGGAAGGCCGCGAAGCCCTGCGGCCGCGCCTCGACCAGGTGGAAGGTGCCGGGGATGATCAGCGTCTTGCCGTTGACCAGGGCCGTCTCGAAGCGGCCGCCGGGCACGATCCACGTCGCCAGCGCGATGAGGGCCAGCAGGCTGACGAGCAGCACATAGGTGTTGGGGAGTCGGAGCTTCATGGCGCGATTCACAGGGACAGCAGCTGGCCGCTGCGGTAGGCCTCTTGGCCGGCGATCTTGGCCAGGCGCATGCCGCGGCTGGCGTAGCGGCGGGCGGTGCGGGCGAAGCAGCGGCCGCTGGCGCGGGCGTGCAGGGGCGTGCGCTGGTCGGTGAGGGGGTCCACGATCTCGGCCACCAGCTCGCCCTTGAGTACCCAGTCCCCGGGCGCCTTGGCGAAGACCACGATGCCCGGGCAGGGCGCCGTCACCGGCTCGACGGCCTCCAGCGGCGTGGGCTCGCAGGCGGCGGGCGAGGGCGGCGGCTCGCCGGCGATGTGGCCCTGCTGCTGCAGATAGGCGATGAGGCCTTGCGCGTCCTGCTCGGCCAGGGCCTGGCTCACGTCGGTCTCGCCGCGCAGCTCCACGGTCACGCCCACACAGCCCAGCGGGTCGATGGGGTGGCGCCCCTCGAAGCGGGCGGCCAGCTCCCACCACAGGCGGGCCATCGTCTCGTCGAAGGGCTCCTCGCCCGCCAGCGGCGTGTGCAGCAGCGCCTGCGCGCCCAGGTAGGCGGCCAGCGGCCGCGCGGCCTCGACCTGCGCGCTGCCGACGTAGAGGTGCACCACCGCCTGGTTGTCGCAGTGCAGGTCCAGCACCAGGTCGGCGTCATGGGCCAGGTACTGCAGCTGGCGCTTGAGGGCCTCCGTTTCCGTCTGCGGCTGCCAGTGGCCCAGCTGCTGGCGCATCGCTTCGCGGATATGGCGGGTGTTCGCCTGCAGGTCCGCCCCCAGCAGGGGCGCGACGGCACGGGCGACGTCGTCCGCGAGGTGCCGGAACTGGCGGTTGAAGTTCAGCCCGGTGGCCAGATCGAAGCGGCCCAGGGCACTGCCCTGCAGGTCTTGCGACAGGCCGATCGGGTTGGCGAGGGGCACCAGCACGATGCGGCCCTCGATGGCGCCGCCGGCCTCCAGGGCCTGCAGGCGCTGGATCAGTGCCTGAGCCACCAGCAGCGGCGGCACCTCGTCCGCGTGGAGCGAGGCCTGCAGATAGGCCTTGCGCCCGGAGCGGCCTGCGCCGAAGTGCAGGCTGCGCAGCTGGCGCTGGGTGCCGGCGTGGGCGGCGGGCAGGAGGTGGTGTTGAGTCAGCATGGCGTGGTCAGGCGGCAGCCCGCGGCGCGGGATGCCAGCGCTGGAGATGGCAGGGGGTCAGGGGTGGGGCGCGGACGCTGGCATGGCCGTGGGCCGCAGCGGCGTGTAGAGCGGATGGGCGACCTGCACCGGGATCACATCGAGCCGGGCATCGAGCACGGTGTAGTCCTCGCCGCCCAGCGCGCCGCTGAACCAGCCCTGGAGGCCCGGTGCCTTGTAGAGCCGGAACTCGAAGCCCAGGCGTGAAGCGCGGCCTCGCGCGCCGGGCACGGGTTCGTAGGCCAGCCCGCGCACCTCATCCGCCGGGCTGTCCAGCAGCTGGGCCATGGCGCTGACGATGGCGCCGTCACCGAGGATGTCGCCGAAGAAGTGGCCGCGGGGCAGGTAGGGCTTGTAGTCGCTGGCGGCGGGGTCGATGCGGGGCTCGCGCAGCTTGTGGGGGGCAGGTGTTGCCTGATGGGTGGCGAGGTCGTAGCGGTCGCCGCTGTCCAGGTAGCTCAGGCGCGCGCCGCGCACATTGAAGGCGGGCAGCCGTGCGTCGCTGCGCGCCTCGCGCAGGTCCACCAGCAGCGCGCCGCGGGCGCCGATGACCTCGACCTGGCGGTCCTTGATCACCGCGGCAGAGTTCTCCTCCACGCCCAGTCCCAGCCGATAACCGAGACGTTGCATGGCCGGCAGAAGGCGCCCGATGCGACCGCGCTTGAGGAAGTGCTGGTCGATGAAGAGATCGGGGCCGACGAAGCCCAGGCCGCGGTCGTACTCACGGCCCTCGCGCCACTGGCCGCGCAGGATGCCCAGGTTGTCCTGCGCATCCCGGAACATCATGCGGCTCATGATGGCCGCACCTGCGCTGGTGCCGGCCACCACGCCGCCGCGGTCGACGACCTCGTGGATGGCGCGCAGCATGGGGCTTGGCTGGCCGGCGGGCTGCAGGGTGTCCACGATCAGCTCCTGCGCGCCGCCCGAGAAGAAGACGCCCTGGCTGCTGCGCACCTGCTCGATCAGCGCGGGGTCGTTGAGCCGCGCCTGCAGGTCCTCGCCCGGCAGGCGCGGGGCGACGGGGATGAAGCGGGCATCCGCGCCCTCGCGCTGCAGGGCCGTGATGATCTGCTGCGCGCTGCGCTCGGGGTTGGCCGCGGCGGTGGCGAAGACGGCGATGCGCGCGCCCGGGCCACCGGCCTCGCGGACCACGCGCTGCCAGACCGTGGGGTTGTCCTGCCGCAGTGCGCCGCCGATCACGATGGCGGTGCCGGCCTGGGCCAGGGTCGTGCACAGCAGGCTGCCGGTGCACAGGAGGAGTCGAAGGCGTTGCATGGCTTCATCTTGTCAGGACGACCGCCGCCGGGCCAGCGGGTTGCGCCCCGTTCAGGGCCTGCTTGCGCCTTCCACGCAAGTGCATGTCGCTTCATCGCAAGAGGCCGCGGCCCGCGTGGGGCGGGCCTGACGCCGGCTTGTCCGGAAGCGACAGGCATTTGCCTGCAAGCGACCGGCGCGCCAAAACCCCATAGGCAAGTCATGAGTGCCGTCCCTAGAGTGATTCCCAGCCCTCCTCCCTGGCTCATCCTCCTTCTCTCTCTTGAGGTTCTCATGACCCGTGCAAGCAAACCGTCCCTGACCCTGATGGCCCGCGCCGCCTGCCTCGCGCTGACCGCCCCTGTGCTGCTGGCGCAGGCCCAGGAAGCCGCGCCCAAGCTGGAGCGCGTGGAGATCACCGGCTCCAGCATCAAGCGACTGGAGGGCGAGCAGGCCCTGCCGGTGCAGACCATCAAGCGCGAGGAGATCGCCAAGGCCGGCGTGACCACCGCGGCCGAGCTGCTCAAGAACATCAGCGCCGCCGCCGCCAACCTGGGCGACGGCGCTTCCATCTCCGACAACACCGGCGGCCAGCGCGGCTTCAACGGCGCCAACCTGCGCGGCGTGGGCGTGTCCTCGACCCTGGTGCTGCTCAACGGCCGGCGCCTCGCCAACTTCGCCTCACCGGGCGACGCGGCCGGGGTGGACCTCAACAGCATCCCTGCCGGCGCCATTCAGCGCGTGGAGGTGCTGAAGGACGGCGCCTCCGCCATCTACGGCACCGACGCCATCGGCGGCGTGATCAACTTCATCACCCGCCAGGACTACAGCGGCATCGACCTGGCCGCCTACGCCTCCGGTACGCAGGAAGGCGGCGCCGGCAAGCGCACCTTCACGATCAGCGGCGGCAGCGGTGACCTGCAGCGCGACGGCTACAACGTCTTCGCCACGCTGGATGTGCAGGCCCTGGACGCCCTGCGCTCCACCCAGCGCGAGTTCATCCAGGAGCGACCACTGACGGAGACGGTGCCCTACTACCTCTCCAGCCGCCCCTACCCCGGCAACATCCGCCTGGCCAGCAATGCGGGCGCGCGCGCCGAGCAACTGGCCGCCATCAACGCCGCCGGCTACACCTTCAACGGCAAGCCCTACACGCAGCGCACCCTGAACCTCTTCGCGCCGGCCTGCAATCCGCCGGCCTCCGTGTACGCCCCGACCCAGATCGGCGCCGAGGCCTGCGGCTATGACTACATGGCCGACACCGAGATCTATCCCAAGTCCGACAAGCTCTCCTTCCTCACCCGCGGCGTGATGAAGCTCGGCGAGGGCCGCCAGCTCTTCGGCGAAGTGCTGATGGCGCGGGCGGACACCGAGTACGTGCTCTCTCCCAATCCCACCACGCTCAGCGGCATGACGTGGTCGGCCGTCAACGCCTTCCTGCCCAAGCCGGTCAGCAATGGCCGGACCTTCGAGATCCGCTTCCGCGCCAAGGAGCTGGGCAACCGGACCAACGAGGTGCGCAGCGACGCCAACCGCGTGGTCGTGGGCACCACCGGCACCGTCTTCGGCGACTGGGACTACACCGCCGCGCTGAGCCACGCGCAGAACAAGGTGGCGGACCGCTACGTCGACGGCTACTTCAAGTTCAACGAGCTGCTGGACGCCGTGCGCGCCGGCAAGATCAACCCCTTCGGGCCCTCGCCGGAATCCAGCCGCGGCCTGATCGAGTCCCTGCGCGTGGACGATGTGGCCCGCCGCAGCGAGGGCACGACCTCGGGCCTGGACCTCAAGCTCACCGGCAGCCTCGCGCAGCTGGAAGGCGGCGACCTGGGCCTGGCCGTGGGCGCCGAGCTGCGCCGCGAGACCCAGCGCTTCACGCCCTCGGCCCTGCTGATCAGCAACAACATCGGCGGCGACCGCGACAGCACCGGCACCAGCCCCGCGCCCGAGGCCACGAACTACGGCCGCAACATCACCTCCGCCTACGCCGAGCTGAGCGCCCCGCTGAGCAAGCAGCTGGAGCTGCAGGCCGCGCTGCGCGCCGACCACTACGAGAAGGTCGGCAGCTCGGTGAACCCCAAGCTGGGCCTGCGCTACCAGCCCAGCAAGGCCGTGGTGATCCGCGGCTCGGCCGGCACCGGCTTCCGCGCCCCGACCTTCAGCGAGCTCTACCGCCCGGCCACCTACGGCACCAGCCCGGCCTTCCTGTATGACGCCGTCTATGACGCCTTCGACCAGTACCCCACCGAGAAGGTGGCCAACCCCGACCTGAAGCCCGAGAAGAGCAAGCAGTTCTCCCTTGGCATCGCCTTCGAGCCCAGCAGCACCAGCCTGGTCAGCGTGGACTACTGGCAGATCCGCAAGACCGACGTGATCAGCGACCTCTCCGGCAAGATCATCCTGGAGAACGCCGAGCGCTACGCCTCCTACATCAAGCGCGACCCGGCCGATGACTACCCCACCCTGATCCTCAGGAAGGAGAACCAGGGCGGCCTCAAGACCTCCGGTATCGACCTCGAAGCCCGCTGGCGCTCCGCCGCGACCGACATGGGCCGCTTCGGCCTGAACTTCAGCGGCACCTACGTGATGCACTACCAGCGCCAGTTCGGCAGCGCCGAGCCCTACCTGGAGAACGCCGGCCGCTTCCTGCAGGACCAGGTCATCCAGCGCTGGCGCCACCGCCTCTCGGCGGACTGGGACTTCGGCCCGCTCTCCCTGACCCTGGCCAACAGCTACTTCTCCGCCTACACCGACGACAGCTACCTGCCCGGCACCGAGCCCCGCCAGGTCAAGGCCTACTCGCTGTGGGACCTCAGCGGTAGCTACCGATTCAATGAGCGCCTCAGCGTGCGCGCTGGCATCCAGAACCTGCTGAACACGGCGCCGCCCTTCTCCAACCAGTCCTACTACTTCCTCTCCACCTTCGACCCGACCTACACCGACCCCCGCGGTCGCAACTTCTTCGTCAGCCTGAACTTCAAGCTGCGTTGATCTGGCACTGACCGCGGTCCGCGGACCCTGACAGCCCCGGTGCCCTGCGTGGTGCCGGGGCTGTGTGCCTTGCGGGGCCTGCTCAGTACAGGCGGATGGCAGTGTCGAAGTGCCAGCTGCGCCGGATCTCGATCACGTCGTAGTCCTTGGCCAGGGCCGGGGGGAAGGGCGGGTAGACGGCCAGATCACGGACGGTGCGCTCGATGGCGGCGTCCAGCGCCGGCGAGCCGCTGGAGCGCACGAAGCTGACCGACTCCACCGAGCCGTCCGCCCGCACGGCCACGGTCACCAGCGCATCGAAATGGGGCTGGCGCAGCAGCTCGCGCAGGCGCTCGAAGCCCATCGCATCCAGCTGGATCTTGCGGGCCCAGGTCTCGCCGTAGGCCACCAGGTCCGGGTTGGGATCGCTGCGGCCCATCAGGCGGCCGCGGCGCTGGCTGCTGGCATAGGGCAGGTCTTTGGACTGCCGGGCGGAGGCGGCCGCGGCGTCGCGTTGGGCACGCTCCTCATCCAGCTGCCGGCCGATCTCGCGCAGGCGGGCCTCGCGGCGTTCGGCGGCTTCCTGCTGGGCGGCGCGGGTGGCGGCGGCCTGGGCTGATGCCTGTGCTGCTGCTTGCGCCGCCGCCTGTGCTGATGCCTGCCGGGCCGCTTCCTGCCGGGCGGCGGCCTGGCGCTCGCCTTCGAGCCGTTCGGCCGCCTCGCGCGCCGCGGCCCGCTGAGCGTCCTGGCGCGCGGCTTCAGCCCTGGCCGCCTCCTGGCGCGCGGCCTCCAGCCGTGCCGCTTCGGCCCGTACCGCTTCCAGCCGGGCGGCCTCCGCGCGCTGGGCTTCCGCGCGTGCCGCCTCCTCGCGAGCCGCCTCGGCACGCGCGGCCTCCAGCCGTGCCGCTTCCACCCGCGCGGCCTCGGCCCGCTTCGCCGCCTGCCGCAGGGCCTCCACCCGGGCGGCTTCCACCCGCGCGGCGTCGGCCCGCGCCGCCTCGGCCTGAGCGGCCGCAGCGCGTGCGGCGGCCTGGCGTTCGGCGTCCAGCCTGGCGGCTTCGCGGCGTGCGAGCTCCTGCCGGCCCGCCTCAGCCGCTTCGGCGGCCTTGGCGCGCAGGGCGTCCGCCCGGGCGGCGTCCAGGCGCTGCGCCTCGGCGCGTGCGGCCAGGCGGCTGGATTCCTGGCGGATGGCGTCCGCGGCGGTGCTGTCGGCCGTGTCCTTGGTCGTGTCCTTGGTGGGGGCGCTCACCGCCTGGCGCTCGGCCTCGCGCTGCGCGAGCGCATGCCGGGCCAGCGAGCGCTGGAGCAGTCGCTGCAGCTCCTGGGCGTCGGCATCAGCGGCCGCGAGCGGGGCTGGCGGGGCTGGTGGGGCCGGCGGCATGGCTGCGGGTGTGCTCGCCAGGGGCGTGGTGGGGCGCTCCGGCGCCTGCTGCGCCAAGGCCTGGCGGGCCAGCAGGACCTGGGTCTCGCGCCGCGACTCCGCCGGGGCCTGGAGCGGCGCTTCCTGCGGCGTGCGCTGAGGCTCCGGCGCCGAGGCGGCGGTGGCCTCGGGGACGACCCAGCTGTCCTGCTGCGAGGGGTCCAGGGACACCAGTCGGCGCTCGGCCGGGGCGGCCTCGGCTCGGCGGGCTTCCGAGGGCGCCGGGGCCTCGGTCGGCGTCTCGGAAGACGGGCGCGGCGGATGGCGGACGGGCACGGCGGCTGCAGCAGCTTCCGCAGGGTGAGCCGGGGCCGGTTCGAGAGTCGGCGCCCGGGCCGCGGGCGGTGTCTCTGCGGTGGGCGGCGGAGGCGAGGCCGGCTCGGGCGCTTCCCGGGTGGGCTGCGCCGGCAGGGCGGTGAGCGCTGCCGGGGAGCTCGCCGCCGTGGCGGTAGACGAGGCCGACGCCGCCTCCGCCGGCAGGCTCAGCCGCACCTGCAGCGGCGGCGGCTCCAAGCGCTGCTCGCTCCAGGGCAGGCCCAGTCCGGGCAGACCCAGGCCCTGGCCACCGAAGGTCAGGCTCAGCACGAAGGCATGCAGGGCGAGGGACAGCGCCAGCGAGAGCCCCGGCCGCCGCACCGCTCCGCGGTCCCGAGGCCCAGCGCCTGCATGGGCCGTCGCCGCCATGGCCGCCAGTTCCGCAGGCAGTTGCGTGCGGAAGGGGGCGGGCGTCGCGAAGCGGAGGCGGTGGGCTTTCAAGCGGGCGGCAGGCGGAGGGATCGAGGCAGATTCTCGCCGCATCTGCCTGGCAGCCAGCCTGGCGGTCCCGCGGGCCCGCCGAGGTCTGCGCAGCCCCGCCCCCCAAAAGTGGGTGAAACACCTGACAGGGTCACAGGCCCCGGCTCAGTCCGTACATTCCCGCCGATCCATCGAGCTGTTGAAAACAGCCGTTATTGACACCGGTTGCGGAGCCAGGCCCCGCGGCCTCGGGAGGGACTCATGACACTGATGCTGCGCAGGGCTGCCAGGCCCTGCTTGCTGTTGGCCGTTCTCTGGGCCTGCGCCGTCCAGGCGGACACGTACCATGACCAGCAGCACGAGCTGGTCCGGGCCTCGCGCTCCGTCAGCGCCCTGGGCCCCAATCTCTTCGGGGACAAGGTCAACCACTACACCGGCGCGCTGGAGTTCGTGCAGCAGGATGCCAGCCTGCCGGGCAATGATGCGCTGAGCGTGGGCGTGGGGCGCCGCCTGGTGCCCGGCTATGCCGCGCGCCAGCGCCTGGGCGCCTTCGGCAACTGGGACCTGGAGCTGCCGCGCATCCAGGGCACGTTCTCCAGCAAGTACGGCTGGTCCTTCGGCCTGGGCCAGGGCACGGACCGCTGCAGCAACTTCACCGGCCCCGGCACCGTCACCGGCACCAATGGCGACTCCTTCTGGGATCAGGAGGAGTACTGGAAGGGCCACCAGCTCTATGTGCCCGGCGCCGGCGCCGACGAGATCCTCAAGGTGGGCCCCACCACGCCCGCCGTGCCGGCCGACGGCCAGAGCTACAAGCTCGTCACCCGGCACCAATGGGCCCTGCGCTGCACGACGCTGGCCAGCAATGCCTTCACGAGCGCCAGCAACAACAACCAGGGCGAGGGCTTCATCGCCCGCAGCCCGGACGGCGTCACCTGGCGCTTCGACTGGCTGGTGCGGCGCAAGGCGGACGTCATGTACCGCGCCTCCCCGATTCCTCAGCTTGCGACGCCGCCTGGCAAGGTGGCGACGGCCGTGGTGACGCCCTCCCTGCTGCGCGACGAGGTCTGGCTGCTGCCCACCGAGGCGCGGGACCGCTTCGGCAACACGGTGAGCTACAGCTATGACACGGCCGCGCCCTGGCGCCTGAAGACCATCACCGGTTCGGACGGCCGCGTCATCACCCTCAGCTACGGCAGTGGCAGCGACCGCGTCACCAGCATCAGTGATGGCACCCGCAGCTGGACTTACAGCTACAGCAGCGCGGGCGAGCTGCTCAGCGTCACCCAGCCGGACGGCAGTCAGCTCGGCATCAGCGGGGCGGACACCATCAGCGTCACGCCGCACTACAGCAAGGACCCGGGCTGCGCGGGCCTGGGCGACGAGGCCGTGAGTCCCTTCACCGGGGTGATCAGCTTCACCCATCCCAGCGGCGCCACGGGCAGCTTCACGGTCAATCCGGTGAGCCATGCGCGCTCCTACGTGCCGCAGAACTGCTTCGGCGACTACGGCACCTTCGCGCGCTTCCCCCGCTACTTCGCCACCACCGCCCTCACCGCCAAGCAGATCAGCGGCCCGGGCCTGCCCGCGCTGAGCTGGACCTACAGCTACAGCAGCCCGGCCAACCAGGGCAGCTGGAGCGACTGCAGCGGCAGCTGCCCCGAGACCAAGACCGTCACCGTGGACGGCAGCGATGGCCGCCGCCTGGTGCATGTGTTCGGCACCCGGGTGGACCGCACCGAGGGTCAGCTCTTGCGCCTGGACGAAGGGCCCAGCAGCGGCGGCGTGCTGCGCAGCACGGCCAGCAGCCACCGCATCGGTCGGGAGATGGGCGTCAGCATCCTGCAGATGGGCGACAGCGCCAGCGCCGTGCGCACCGACCCGCTGCAGCAACGCACCCTCACCCAGCAGGGCACCAATTTCAGCTGGAGCGCGAGCGCCTTCGACAGCTTCGAGCGGGTCACGAGCCAGCAGCGCAGCGGCCCGGGCGGCAGCCTCAGCGAGACCCTCAGCTACGAGGACAACCTCGGCCAGTGGGTGCTGGGCCAGCTCAAGACCCTGCAGGCCGCCGGCCTGACGCCGCTGGAGAACCGCTATGACAGCCAGGCGCGATTGATCGAGGTCCTCAAGTACGGCGTCTCCCAGGGCACTTCCGGCTACAACACCGACGGCACCCTGGCCTGGCGCGCCGACGGCGCCGGCCGCCGCACCAGCTTCAGCAGCTACAGGCGCGGCCTGCCCCAGGGCATCAGCTACCCGGACGGCGCCAGCGAATCGGCCGTCGTCAACAACCTGGGCCTGATCACCAGCCTGACCGACGCGGCCAGCTACACCACCGGCTATGGCTACGACGCCGCGGGCCGCCTGGCCAGCATCACCCCGCCCAGCGGCTGGACGCCCACCACGCTCACCTTCGAGCGCGTCAGCAGCCCGGAGTACGGCCTCCCGGCCAACCACTGGCGCCAGACCATCAGCCAGGGCAATGCCCGCACCGTTGCCTACTACGACGGCTTCTGGCGCCCGCTGATGACCCGCGCCTTCGACACCACCCAGGAGGCCGGCAGCCGCAAGGTCGTGGTCAAGGGCTATGACGCGGCCGGCCAGCTGGCCTTCGAGAGCTACCCGCAGCGTGACGCATCGACGGTCGGCATCACCAGCCCCGGGCGGCGCATGACGTACGACGCCCTGGGCCGCCTGCTGCGCACCGAGGCCGACAGCGAGCTGGGCGTGCTCACCAGCACCCAGGCCTACCTCAGCGGCTTCCAGACCCAGTCCACCAACCCGCGCAACAAGACCAGCACCCAGAGCTTCTGGGCCCTGGACAAGCCCGAGGACGCCAGGTTGGCCACCGCCAGCCTGCCCGCAGGCGTGACGGTGAGCATCAGCCGCGACGCCTTCGGCAAGCCCACGTCCGTCAGCCGTGGCGGCGTGACGCGGCGCTATGTGTACGATGCCGGCCAGCGCCTGTGCAAGACGATCGAGCCCGAGGTCAACGCCACGATCCAGGACTACGACCTGGCCGGCAACCTCAGCTGGAAGGCCCCGGGGCAAAACCTGACCCTTGCGAGCTCCTGCGACACCTTCAGCGTGCCGGCTGCGGCCAAGATCAGCTACGGCTACGACCCCATGAACCGGCTCACCAGCACCGGCTACGGGGACGGCAGCCCGGGCATCAGCCGCGAGTACTGGCCCGACGGCAAGCTCAAGACGGTGACGAGCAACGGCAGCGTCTGGAGCTATGTCTACAACAGCCTGCGCCTGATCAGCACCGAGACGCTGAACTACGCCGGCCAGAACTGGACCTTCAGCTGGGGCTACAGCCCCAACGGCCACCTGGCCAGCCTGAGCTACCCCACCGGCGGACCCGCGGTCAGCTACGTGCCCAATGCCCTGGGCGAGCCCAGCCAGGTGGGCAGCTTCGCCACGGGGCTGAGCTTGCACCCCAATGGCGCCGTCAACAGCTTCCGCTTCGGCAACGGCATCTTGCACTCGCTGGGCCAGAACCTGCGCGGCCTGCCGTCCAGCAACGAGGACGCGGGCGTGCTCAAGGACGCCTATGCCTATGACGCCAACGGCAACGTCATCAGCATCAGCGACCAGCAGGAGAACGTCTTCAGCCGCAGCATGGGTTACGACGACCTGGACCGGCTCACCAGCGCCAGCGCCCCAGGCGTCTGGGGCAGCGCCAGCTACACCTACGACGCTGCAGATAACCTCAAGACCGCCAATGTGGGCAGCCGCAACGTCACCCTGAACTACACCGACGGCAGCAACCGGCTCAACAGCCTCACGGTCAACGGCAGCACCAGTGCCTACAGCTACGACCCCTACGGCAACATCCGCTCCAAGGGGGCGCAGACCTACACCTTCGATCTGGGCAACCGCCTGAGCGCTTCCAGCCTCGGGGGCGGCTATGTTTACGACGGCCTGGGCCGGCGCATCAAAGTGCAGAGCAGCGACGGCAGCACGCGCCTCTCGCTCTACAGCCAGGCGGGCCAGTTGCTGTGGAGCACCAGCAGCGGCGGCTCACGCCCGGCCAGCACCACGGCTTACGTCTACCTGGCCGGCAAGGCGATTGCCGAGGTGAACAGCGTGAGCGGCACGCAGTATGTGCACACCGATCTGCTGGGAAGCCCGGTGGCGCATACCGGGCCCACGGGGGCGCTCCTCAACCGCAGCCGCTACGAACCCTACGGCTATGTGGCGGCCGGCACCAAGCCCGGGCCCGCGACCAGCCTGATGGGGTTCACGGGGCATGTGCAGGATGCGGAGACGGAGTTCGTGTACATGCAGCAGCGGTATTACGATCCTGTCGCGGGGAGGTTTCTTTCGGTTGATCCTGTCGTCACGGATGCCAATACAGGCAAGTCTTTTGGTCGCTATCACTATGCTGCCAATAATCCGCTTGCCTACATCGACCCCGACGGTCGAAATCCTACTTTAGATAATTCTGAATGCAGGAGGATGGCCAATTGTGAAGTCGTGGCAGATTCGGGCACTTCTTCAGGATCGCCGGGTGCCAGCAAAGCAGAGAAGTCTATCGGCTATCAGGGGCTAACCATGGTAAATCCCATGGGAGATCCAGAGGGCGATAATCCAATGGCAGGTGATGCTGCATTAATGGTTGGCGGCGGCGCGCTGGCCATGGGAGCTGTAGCTGGGGCTCCCATGCTTGCTCAAGGCGCATTGGGCTTTGTTGAGCGCGAAGGCCTAAAGTACGCGACTAGACAGGCAGTGAAAGAGTTTACGAAAAATGAGTTGGCGATGTCCGAGTTCTTGTCAGTGAAGGAAATGGCTGCTGGTACTCGTCTCGCTGCTGCGAATTATGGGAAAGCGGTGGAACGGTTCGCGGCAAATTATGTGGCGAGGAGTCCGGTTCTGAGTCGGCTCTTAAATTATACGAGTCGGCCATTCACTAAATCGCCTGACTTTGCATCAAAATATGGGGATAGAATATATGATATAACTACCAAGGGTACCAGGTGGGCGGAGGACCATCTTCGACGGGGTTATGACGGTATGTTGACGTTGATTCAATATGTTCGGCCGTGATGAGGTTTGAATGAATTCCGTTATTTCGAAGACTATCCGTGGTGGTAAGCGATTTTTTGGGCACTACACGTTCAAGGACGTTGAGTGTGTTGGATGTTCATTTGTAGATGCAAATTTTGGCCATAACGGAAGTTGGAAGAGAAATGTTCGAGACTCCCTGAGTGATGCTTTGATTCAAGACGCTGAAATACATGGCTGCATGGTGGGGCCGGCAATAGTCAGGAGGGCTACATTTTCGAATATCCGCGGAGATTTGCTTATCTGCTGGGGAACCCTATTTGATCGTGTCAAAGTATTGGGAAGATTCGATGCTTTGATGATAAATGGATTTCCGGGGCCGGGGATGACGGAGGAGGATAAGAAGAAATATATCGAAAAAAAGGAAATATTCTATGGCGATGTTGATTGGGCCTTGGATATATCGCGGGCTGATTTTTCTGATTTTTGCATAAGATCTGAAGCCATTCCTATTTCCAAGATAAAACTCGATCCATTGAGTCAATTTGTAATTGATGTTTCGGGTGGCGTGGTTGGGGTGGATGGATTGCCGATATCTACTTATACAAAAGTTCTAATTTCTCAAATGTATAAGGAGCAGGTTTCGAGAAGCTTGTTGGTCGCGCCCAAGCTGGATCAGAATCTTTTCCCTGTGATCCTCCGAGATGCTGACATCTTAAAAGATGTTGGGTATATTAAATAAGTGGGACACCAGCGCTTGCCAGGGTCAGATACGAGACCTTGAATTTCAACGTCATCAGCAGCAGCTGACCAGCAGGAGAACGTCTTCAGCCGCAGCATGGGTTACGACGACCTGGACCGGCTCACCAGCGCCAGCGCCCCAGGCGTCTGGGGCAGCGCCAGCTACACCTACGACGCTGCAGATAACCTCAAGACCGCCAATGTGGGCAGCCGCAACGTCACCCTGAACTACACCGACGGCAGCAACCGGCTCAACAGCCTCACGGTCAACGGCAGCACCAGTGCCTACAGCTACGACCCCTACGGCAACATCCGCTCCAAGGGGGCGCAGACCTACACCTTCGATCTGGGCAACCGCCTGAGCGCTTCCAGCCTCGGGGGCGGCTATGTTTACGACGGCCTGGGCCGGCGCATCAAAGTGCAGAGCAGCGACGGCAGCACGCGCCTCTCGCTCTACAGCCAGGCGGGCCAGTTGCTGTGGAGCACCAGCAGCGGCGGCTCACGCCCGGCCAGCACCACGGCTTACGTCTACCTGGCCGGCAAGGCGATTGCCGAGGTGAACAGCGTGAGCGGCACGCAGTATGTGCACACCGATCTGCTGGGAAGCCCGGTGGCGCATACCGGGCCCACGGGGGCGCTCCTCAACCGCAGCCGCTACGAACCCTACGGCTATGTGGCGGCCGGCACCAAGCCCGGGCCCGCGACCAGCCTGATGGGGTTCACGGGGCATGTGCAGGATGCGGAGACGGAGCTCGTATACATGCAGCAGCGGTATTACGATCCGATTGCGGGGAGGTTTCTCAGCGTTGACCCAATAGTCACGGATGCCGAAACGGGCAAAGGGTTCGGTCTGTATACCTATGTTGAAAACAATCCCTATATCAAAGTTGATCCAGATGGCAGAGCACCGTTGCTCAGCAATGACGATTGCCGCAAGATGGCAAATTGTGAAGTGCTGGTGGATTCGGGGAGAGGCTTAGGTAGTGGGTCGAACAGTTGGCGATCGAAAGCCAAAGAGGATGGCAATTATGTCAGCTCCACGCTAGAGAAAATGTTCGACGACCTGATATCGGACGAGGCCATGATGTTGTTCCCTCCGCTCATCCTTGGCAAGATGGCGCTAGGAAATTTCAGATTTCTTGGCGACTATATGGCAAGGCCTTCAATGGGCTCGACGGCGGTTCTGGCAATTGGACTAGTAGCGAGAATTGGGCCGGCAGGAGGAATGGTCGTCAGCAGATCATCGCTTCAACATACTTTCAAACATGCCGCAGATTTTGGTGTTGTCGGAAATTGCAGCAATAAAACGCTATCGGAGCTATCGGAGCTATCGGAGCTATCGGAGCTATTGGCCGCAATTCAAGCGCATGTGAGCGCTTCGACTACGCGCACCATTCAAGGTACATATCGAGGTACGTCTGTGACGCATTTTGTTGATCCCAAGAGTGGGCTTAATGTCATGCAAGACTCGGCAGATAATATCTTGTCTGGATGGAGGCTGAGCCCCCAGCAGCTTGAAAATGTACTAACCAGAGGTTCATTGTGAGGGTGCCATGAGTGACGCCAAAACCGAATATGAAGCGCTGATCCATCAGTTTCTTTGCGGAAATTTGCCGGTGAATGAATTTCAAATTGAATACATGAGTAAATTTAAGGGGGAGAAAAGAATTCTGAGCGTGAACTTGTATGAATTGCTCGAGGAAATTTTTGGATGCGTTGATTCTTTTACAACGGATTTTGAGTTATTGTCTGAAAAGCCAAATTTCTATATGACTGAGTCGCAGTTGCGGGAGCGGCTGCAGACAACTGTGAGGCGCCTGAGGTTGATTTGAAAGCGGAATCCGGAATCAGAGGAATCAGGGCATTAATCAGCGGGAATCAGGGTCAGGCCTTAAATTTCAAACCCCTCCGCTGCTTGTGGGACGTGCCCCACTTACCCGCCCGCTACGCGTCGAGTTCCCCGTTGAATCCATCATGTGATCGCATGAGGAGTTTGAAATTCAAGGCCTGCCTCTCGGGTTTCATGACCCTCGGGTTTCGCTTGGGTTTCGGTCCGGCCAGCTGCTGTGCAGCACCAGCAGCAGCGGCTCACCTCCGGCCAGCAGCACGGCCTACGTCTGCCTGGGTGGTCAGGCGACTGCCGAGCTCAACAGCGTGAGCGGCACGCCGTACGCGGCGTCCGATGCCCTGGGCCGCCCCGTGGCGCACACAGGCTCATGCCGTGAGCGACCCTCGCATGAGGGATGGTTCCACCCGCGCTGCTGGAAAACGCCGTTGTGCGCTGCGGCATGATGCGGCACATTGCTGCCGTCAAACGTTTGGCGCCGTCGAGGCTGGAGTGTCAAACGCCTGTCGAATGCATCTGTCATAAAGCGGCCTGCCACGGTGCAGCCGCAGGGCCGGGGAGGCTCGCTCAGGAACTGAGCCAGGGCGGGGTCGAGATCACATGAGGGACTGTATGAATCGTTGCCGCCGCCCGCGCCCCGGGCGTGGGTTCACCTTGCTGGAGTTGCTGGTGGTGATGGTCATCATCGGCCTGCTGGCGGGCTATGTGGGGCCGCGCTTCTTCGGGCAGATCGGCAAGTCCGAGGTCAAGGTGGCGCGCGCGCAGCTGGACGCCCTGCAGAAGGCCCTGGACCAGTACCGCATCGACACCGGCCACTACCCCTCCGCCGAGCAGGGCCTGCAGGCCCTGCGTGAGAAGCCCATGGACGAAGCTCGCTGGGCCGGCCCCTACCTGGCCAAAGCCGTCCCCAAGGACCCGTGGGGCCAGGCCTACCAGTACAAGGCACCCGGCGATCACGGCGAGTACGACCTGCTCTCCTTCGGCCATGACGGCCGGCCCGGCGGCGAAGGCGAGGACGCCGACATCACCAGCTGGTGATCGCCGGCCCGTTCCTGCCCATTGCGTACCATGCCCGACTACATCGTCCGCTACCAGCCTGAGCAGGCCGGCCTGCAGCAGGCCCGCCTGCAGGCACCGGACCGCCAGGCCCTCGCCGGGCTGCTGGGCGTGAGCCCGCAGCGCATCCTGTCGGTGCAGGAGGTGGAGGAGGCCCCGGCCCCGACCTCGTCGGTTCGCGGCAAACGTTTCCCCCTGCAGCTCTTCAGTCAGGAGCTGGCGGTGCTGCTGGGTGCGGGCGTGTCCCTGGTCGAGGCCCTGGAGACCCTCAGCGAGAAGGAGGCGCAGCCCGCGGTGCGCGCCGCGCTGGAGAGCGTGGTGCACGCGCTGAAGGCCGGCCAGCCGCTCAGCGCGGCCCTGCGTGCCCAGCCCCAGGCCTTTGACGAGCTGATCTGCGCCCTGGTCGCTGCCAACGAGCGCAGCGGCCAGCTGGCGCCGGCCCTGGCCCAGCACGCGCGCTACCTGGCCTGGGTGCAGCAGCTGCGCGATCGCCTGGTGGCCGCCTGCGTCTACCCGGCCCTGCTGCTGGGCGTGGGCTCGGCGGTGATCCTCTTCCTGCTGCTCTTCGTGCTGCCTCGTTTTGCCGGCATCCTGGACGGCCTGGGCTCGGACCTGCCCTGGGGCTCCCTGGCCCTGCTGCGCTTCGGGCGCTTCGCGGGCGAGCACCCCCTGGCCGTGGCCCTGAGCCTGGGCGGCGCGCTGCTGTCGGCGGTCCTGGCCCTGCGCTCGGCGCCGGTGCGGGCGGCGCTGCAGGCCCGTCTGTGGACCCTGCCCGCCATCGGCCCGCGGCTGCGCGTGCTGGCCCTGGCCCGCTTCTATCGCAGCCTGGCCATGCTGCTGGCCGCGGGCGTGCCGGCCCTGCAGGCCCTGAAGATCGTGCAGCCCCTGATGGCCCTGCCCTGGCAGGACGCCGTCGCCCGCCTGGCAACGGCCGTGGGCGAGGGCCAGCGCTTCTCCGAAGCCCTGGAGGCGCAAGGCCTGGCCACGCCCGTGGCACGCCGCATGGTGCGCGTGGGCGAGCGCAGCGGCGAACTCGCCGCCATGCTGGAGCGCGCCGCTGCCTTCCACGACGAGGAAGCCGTGCGCCTCACCGACTTCCTCAGCCGCGCCCTCAACCCCGCCCTCATGCTGGTGATGGGCGTCCTCATCGGCGGCATCATCGTCCTGATGTACCTCCCCATCTTCCAACTGGTGGAGCAGGTGCAATGACGGCCGTCCACCTTCACGACTGCCTGCCCGCCGACCAAGGCCCCTGGCAGCTGGACTTCGAACGCTGGCCGCAGGCGCAGGCCCAGCGCTGGCGTGCGGTGCTGGCCCAGGGCGGAGCCGCGCAGCTGGTGCTGCTGGCCGATCGCGAGCCCGATGTGCTGCTGCTGCAGAGCGTCGAGGCCCGCCTGCAGGCCGCGGTGGACTGGCAGCGCTGCGAGCCCGCGGCCCTGGCGCATTGGCTGGGCAGCGGCGAGGCCGACTTCCGCGCACTCGCCGAGGTGGACGAGGGCCTCGCGCCGGGCGAGGCCGGCGCTGCGGCGGTGGAGGAGCTCTCGGCCCTGTCGCTGTCCGAGGCGGCCTCGCCGGCCGTGCGCCTGCTCAATGCCACGCTCTTCGATGCCCTGCAGGACGGCGCCAGCGATGTCCACATCGAGTGCACGGCCCGCGGCGCGCAGATCCGCTTTCGCATCGACGGCGTGATGGCGCCGGTGCGCCAGGTCGAGGGTGCGGCCCTGGCCGAGCAGCTGGTCTCGCGCCTCAAGGTGATGGCCGAGCTGGACATCGGCGAGCGCCGCGTGCCGCAGGACGGCCGCTTCAAGCTGCGCCACGCGGGCCGCGAGATCGACTTCCGCCTCTCCATCATGCCCAGCGTCTTCGGCGAGGACGCGGTGGTGCGCCTGCTGGACCGCGCCCGCATCGAGCAGGACCAGGGCGCCCTGAGCCTCGATGCCCTGGGCTTCGACGAGGCCGAGCGCGCCGCCTTGCGCCTGCAGGCCCGCCAGCCCCACGGCATGCTGCTGGTGACCGGGCCCACGGGCTCGGGCAAGACCACCACGCTCTACGCCACGCTGACCGAGATCCACACCGGCCAGGACAAGATCATCACCATCGAAGACCCCGTGGAGTACCAACTGCCCGGCGTGGTGCAGATCCCCGTGAACGAGAAGAAGGGTCTGACCTTCTCGCGCGGCCTGCGCTCCATCCTGCGTCACGACCCGGACCGCGTGATGGTGGGCGAGATCCGTGACGCCGAGACCGCCCAGATCGCCGTGCAGGCCGCGCTCACCGGCCACCTGGTCTTCTCCACCGTCCATGCCAACAACGCCTTTGACGTCATCGGCCGCTTCATGCACATGGGCCTGGACCTCTACAACGTGGTGTCCGCCCTCAACGCCGTGCTGGCGCAGCGCCTCATGCGGCTGAACTGCCGCCACTGTGCGGCGCCCGTCACGGTGGACCCTGCGCAGCTCGCGCGCCATGGCCTGCAGGCCGGCGCCCACCGCTTCATGAAGGGCGAGGGCTGCGGCCACTGCCGCGGCACCGGCTATCGCGGCCGCCGCGCCGTGGCCGAGCTGCTGCGGCTGGACGATGGCCTGCGCGACCTGATCGCCAGCCGCGCACCGATGTCGCAGATCAAGGAGGCCGCGCGCAGTCGCGGCATGAAGCCCCTGCGCCAGCAGGCCCTGGCGGCCGTGTGCCGCGGCGAGAGCACGTTCGAGGAGCTGGATCGTGTCACCCTCGATGAATGAGGCGCGCCGCGAGGCGGTGGCGAACGCGCTGGGCCGCTGGCCCTTGCGTGGCGCCGAGCCCCGGTCGCTGTGGCTGGATGCCCAGGGCCTGGCCGATGCGGACGGGCACCGGATCGCCGACGCCGAGCTGCCCGCATCCGGTCTGGACCTGCTGCTGTCCGAGCACCTGCTGACGCCCCTGGTGGCCGAGGCCGGGCTGGACCTGCCGGGCGCCGAAGACATCCGCCAGCATGCCGCGCACTTGCTGGGGCATTACCACGGACCTCAGGCGCAGGGCTGGCCGCTGGCACCCTGGAGCCAGGGCCACGGGGCGCTGCGGCGCTGTGGCGCCTGGGCCCTGTCCTGCGCCGGGTCCGGCGAGCGCTGGACGGCCTTGCAGGCGCACCTGCGCAGCGCACGGCCGGCCTCGCTGGCCTGCCTGGAGGCCTGCCGGCGCCAGGAGCCCGGCTGGGCGCGGGCGCCGTATGCCGCGCTGGCCTGGGTGGAATCGGGTCTGCTGTGCTGGCTGGAGTTGCAGGCCGGCGTGCTGCAGTCGGTGCGTCACCTGCGCCTGGCCGAACCGACGCCGGAGGCGCTGTGCCGGCGTCTGCAGCCGCTGCTGGCCCGTCTGCCGGCGGGCAGCGAGACCCTGCTGGCGGGCTGCGGGCTGTCGGCGCCGCTGGGCCCGCCACCGACGGGCGTGCGTGTCCTGGGCAGCCCGGAGGCCCTGGCGGCCGCAAGACCTGACCCCTTGCTGTGGGCATGGCCTGCCCCCGCGCCCCGCGAGGCCTCAGGTGACTTCCGGCCTCCCGTGCAGCCCCTCGCCCGCTGGCGCTGGCCCCTGCTGGGCGTGGCCGTGCTGTGCCTGGGCCTGGCGGCGCAGGAGGCCTGGCAGGCCCACGCGCAGCGGCAGTTTGCCCAGGACAGCGTCAGCCGCCTGCAGGCGCGGCAGGCCTCCCCCGCACCGCGGGTCGACCGGGGAGCCAAGGCGGGCACGGCTGAGCCCAAGGCCCTGCTGGAGGCCCGCCAGTCCCTGCACCTGCCGTGGCCCGTCCTGCTCGCCCAGGTCGAGGCCGCGGCGCTGGACGAGCAGCAACGCCCGCGCGTGGCCTGGCTGGGTCTGGACCTGCAGGCGGCTCGCGCCGAAGTCCGCCTCGAAGGTCAGGCCGAGGACCGCAGCCAGATCCTGGCGGTGGCCGATGCCCTGGCCCGCCTGCCAGGCTGGACCGAGGTGCTGCCCGCCGCCATCCAGGCGGAGGAGGGCGGCCGGCCCGGCCTGCGCTTCAGCCTCCAGGCACGGCTGGCGCCGGCGCTGGCGGCCGAGGCGGGAATGCCGGTGGGCGCGGCGGCATCGGCCGCCTCCATGCCGGGAGGCCTGCCATGACGCGCCGGATCCTGCCATGGCAAGACCTGACCCCCGCGGGCCTGCGCCGCCGGACCCACCCGCTGCGCCAGGCCCTGGGTGCGCTCGGCTGGCCTGGCGCCCTGGCCGGGCTGTGCCTGCTCGGCGCTGCCGTGCTCGCCCTGCATCTGACCCCGCGCTGGCAGTCCGAGGCCGAGGAGCTGGCCGTGCAGCAGGCCGCCCTGCGCCGCGGCCTGCGGGCCTCGGCGGTCCTGCCCGCAGCGGGCGCGCAGACGCCTGCCGCCCTTCTCGCCGCCTTGCCGCCCTCGGCTGAGCGCCAGCAGCGTCTGGCGGACCTGCTGGAGATCGGCCTGCGCCTGGGTCTGGTGCAGCAGCGCAGCGAACAGCGGCTCGGCGTGGATGCCGACACCGGCCTCGAGCGCCTGCGCATCAGCATGCCCGTGCAGGGCAGCTACGCCCAGCTGCGCCACTACCTGGGCGCGGCCCTGGCCCATGACCCGGCCCTGAGCCTGGACAGCCTGCATCTGCGCCGCGCGCAACGTGAATCGCAGGATCTGCAGGCCGAGCTGGTCTGGACCCTGCACAGCCGTCGCGAGAGAGGAGCCCGGCCATGAGCCCCGCATCCCGCGCCGGCAGCGTGCTGTCCCGTCGCCACTGGATCCTGGCCCTCGCCCTGGGCGCGACGGTGGCCGCTTGCATGTGGGCCGCCCAGCTGCCGGACGCCGACTCTGCCGAGCTGGCGGAGGCCCGCCCTGCACGCAGGCCGCTGCCCGCGGCGGCGCCTGCCACCGCGCAGCCAGTGCACTGGACCCCGGCGCCTCGCCAGCCCTGGCCTGAGGCCGAGCCCGCCGCGCTGGCCGCCTGGCAGCCGGCCTTGCCGCCGCCGGTCCAGCCGCCGCAGCCGCACCAGGTCCAGCCCGCCCCACCGCCCCCGCAGGCACCGCCCTTCCCCTACCAGCTGATCGGGCGTCTCGTGCAGGCCGGCCGGGTGCAGGCCCTGCTGGGTTCCGAGCAGCGCAGCCTGGCGGTGCAGGCGGGCGACACCATCGACGGTCAATGGCGCGTCCAGGCCATTGGCGATGATTCCCTGGAGCTGCTGTGGCTGCCCGGCCCGCTGCCTCAGACGCTCCGACTCAAACCTCTGTGAGTGCCATGTCCCCTGCTCGGTGCCGCGCGGCCGTCCGCGCCCTTCCCGGTGTCCTGTCCCTCTCCCTGCTGCTGAGCCTGGCCGGACTGCAGGGCTGCGCCAACCCTGCCCTGCGCGAGGCCGACGAGCTGCTGCGCGCCAACCAGCTGGGCCAGGCCGATGCCGTGCTCAGCGGCGCGCTGAAGGCCGCCCCGCAAGACCCGGCCCTGCGCAGCGCGCAGCTGCGGGTGCGGGAGCAGCGGGTGTCACGCTGGCTGGTGCAGATCGAGGGCCTTCGCGCCGCCCAGCGCTGGGACGAGGCCCAGGCCCTGCTCGAGCAGCTCCTGCAGCTGGAGCCGCAGAACCCGCGGGCCCAGGCCCTGGCCGTGGAGCTGCCGCGTGGCCGCCGCCATGAGCAGCGTCTGCAGGAAGCACGCCTGCAGTTCAAGGCGGGCCGCCCGGGCATGGCTGATGCACTGCTGCGCGAGATCCTGGCCGAGAACCCCCTGCATGCCGGCGCCCGCCAGCTGCAGAACCAGATCGCACAGGCCAGGCCGCTGGAGTCCGGCGCCCAGGAGCTGGGCCCGGCCTTCCAGGTGCCGGTGACGCTGGAGTTCCGCGACGCGCCACTGCGCCAGATCTTCGAGGCCCTGAGCCGCAGCAGCCAGGTCAACTTCGTCTTCGACCGCGATGTGCGCACCGACGCCCGCGCCAGCCTCTTCCTGCGCAATGTCACCCTGGACGAAGCCATGCGCGTGCTGCTGTCCACCCAGCAGCTGGACCGCAAGCTGCTCAACGAGCACTCGGTGCTGATCTACCCCAACAGCCAGGCCAAGCAGCGCGAGCACCAGGAGCTGATCACCCGCACCCTCTACCTCAGCAATGCCGATGTGAAGCAGGTGCAGAACCTGGTGCGCACCATCGCCAAGGTGCGCGATCTCCACATCGACGAGCGCCTCAACCTCCTGGTGGTGCGCGATACGCCGGAGGTGGTCCGCCTCGTGGAGAAGCTGATCGCCTCGGTGGACCTGCCCGAGCCCGAGGTCATGCTGGACGTGGAGGTGATGGAGGTCGGCTCCGACCAGGTCGAGGCCCTGGGCCTGCAGTGGCCGGATCAGCTGCAGTACGGTCTCGTGGGCGCCGACGGCAAGATGGGCGGCACCGTGCTGCTGGGCCAGCGCAGCGAGTTCCGCGGGGCCATCGCCAACCCGGCCCTGGTGGCCACGCTGCGGGGCACGGCGGGGCAGGTCCGGCTGCTGGCCAATCCCAAGATCCGGGTGCGCAATCGCGAGAAGGCCAAGGTCCAGATCGGCCAGAAGCTGCCGGTCTTCACCACGACGACCAACTTCACCGGCACGACCTCGGTGGCGGCCTCGGTCAGCTACCTCGACGTGGGCCTGAAGCTGGACGTGGAGCCCACCATCCAGCTCGATGGGGACGTCATCATCCGCATGGGCCTGGAGGTCAGCAATGTGATCAAGGAGATGGTGGGGCCGGGCGGCACCACGGCCTACGCCACGGGCACCCGCAATGCCGCCACCACGCTGCGCCTCAACGACGGCGAGACCCAGGTGCTGGCCGGGCTGATCAACGACGAGGACCGCAGCGCCGCGCAGGGCGTGCCGGGGCTCTCGCGCCTGCCGCTGCTGGGCCGGCTCTTCGGCGTCACCACGGACACGCGCAACAAGACCGAGGTGGTGCTGCTGATCACGCCGCGCATCATGCGCAATGTGCCCCTGCCCGATGTGCGGCTCACCCAGCTGCCCGCGGGCACGGACGCCTCGCCGGGCGCCTTCAGCAGCCTGCTGCGGCCGGCGGCGCCCGCTGCAGTGCCCGCGCCCATCCTTTCCGTGCCGGGTGCGCCCGCGGCGCCCGCTGACACCACCGTCGCGCCCGGATCCCTGCCACCCGCGGGCGAGCCCGTGCTGCTGCAGCTGGAGGTCACGCCCGAGGTGGTGCCGGATGGCACGGTGTCGGTGGTCCTGCGCCAGGCCAGCGCAATGAATGTGCGGGGCACCCTGCGCTTTGATCCGACCCTGCTGCAGCCGGTGTCGGCCCAGGCCGGCGCAGCGCCGGGCCAGCTGCCCTTCGAGCTGGCGCCGGGATCGGCCCAGGCCCTGCTGCTGCGCGCGCTGCCGGCGGCGCAGGGGCAGATCGTGTCCCTGCAGCTGGAGGGCCTCGCGGCCAGCAATGCGCAGGGGCAGGTCTTGCCTGTGCAGGTCGAGGGCGGCACGCAGGTGCGTGTCGAGGCGGCGCGCTGAGGCCATGGCAGCGATGGGCCTGCGTCGATCCGGTCCGGCCAGGCGGCGCCTGCGCGGCTTCACGTTGATCGAGATGCTGGTGGTGCTGGCCCTGGTCGGCCTGCTGGCCGCGGCGGCGCGGCCGGTGCTGGAGTTCAGCGTGCGGCGTAGCCAGGAGTTCGCCCTGCGCGAGGCCCTGCGCCAGATCCGCACCGCCCTGGATGCCTACAAGCGCGCGGCCGATGAAGGCCGCATCGCCCGCCAGGTGGATGACAGCGGCTATCCGCCCGATCTGCAGGCCCTGGTGCGCGGCGTGCCGGACATCAAGTCGCCCAATGGCCGCAAGCTCTACTTCCTGCGCCGCCTGCCGCGTGATCCCTTTGCGCCGGGCGATGTCGCCGCGGAAGACGGCTGGGCCCTGCGCGCCGCCGACAGCGGCCCGCAGGAGCGTCGCGCCGGCCGCGACGTGTTCGACGTCCACTCCCGCTCCGAGCGCCGCGCGCTGGACGGCAGCCTCTACAAGGACTGGTGATGGGGCCCGTGATGCGCCGCCGCGGATTCACCCTGATCGAGCTGCTGGTGGTGATGAGCATCGTCGCCCTGCTGGCCTCCATCGTCGCTCCGCGCTACTTCAACAGCCTGCAGCGCGGCCGCGAGGTGGCCCTGCGCCAGACCCTGGCCACGGTGCGCGACGCCATCGACCAGTTCGCGGCGGACAAGGGCCGCTACCCCGACTCGCTGGACGAGCTGGTGAGCGCCCGCTACCTGCGCCAGTGGCCGGAGGATCCGGTCAGCGGTCAGCGCGAGGGCTGGCAGTTCCAGGCTCCGCCGGCCGATGCGGGCGTCAGCGGCGCCCTTTACGACCTGCACAGCGGCGCGCCGGGCGCGGCGATGGACGGCACGGCCTATGCGGACTGGTGAGCCCTTGGGTGAGCGCGGGGGTGGGCGGTCGCAGCGGGGCTTCGGCTACCTGGGCCTGCTCTTCTTCATCGCCCTCACGGCCGCGGCGCTGGGGGCGCTGGGCCAGCGCTGGAGCACCGCGGCCCAGCGCGAGCGCGAGCGCGAGCTGGTGTTCCGCGGCCAGGCCATCGTGCGCGCCATCGAGAGCTATGCCGCCGCCACACCGCAGCGGCCGGCCTATCCGCAGCGCCTGGAGGAACTCGTCGAGGACCGCCGCAGCCTGCGGCCCCGCCATCACCTGCGCCAGCTCTACGCCGATCCCTTCACCGGCGAGGCGGACTGGGAGCTGATTCCCGCACCGGGCCCCGCGCCCGGCATCCTGGGCGTGCGCAGCCGCTCGTCGCGGCCGCTGCTGATGAACCGGGGGCCGGACGGGCAGCCGGTGGAGCGGGCCAGCGGCCTGCAGTTCATGGCGCAGCCCTTGCCGGGGCCCCTGCCGACGCCCTGATTCGCCTGCGAGCGGCGGCTGCGCACCTATGATCGCGGCCGCGTCAAGAAGAACAGGGAGAAGGACATGAGTGGGAAGGGAACGTTGGCCGTGGGCCTGGCCTTGGTGGCCGGCGTGGTGCTGTGGTCGGGGCGATTCGGCATCGATGCAAGCTGGCCCCTCAGCAACCGCCAGAAGGCGCGGCTGGCCTCGGTGCAGGAGGGCGAGGTGCTCATGTACTGCAGCGAGAGTTGCCCGGCCTGCGATGACGCCCGGGCATGGCTGGACCGCCACCGGGTGAACTACAGCGCCTGCAATGTCGAGGACGATGAGCTCTGCGCCACGCAGGCGCAGGCGCTGGGCGTGGAGTCCACGCCCACCTTCGTGCTGCGGCAGGGTCCGCAGCCTCGCCAGCTGGTCGGATGGGATCCCTCGGACTTCATGGCGGCACTGGGCGACTGAGCCGCACTCCCGCAGCGCTGGCGGCGACCCGGGACCCGAGGCCAGGCATGAAAAAGGCGCGAGTCCCGCAGGATCTCGCGCCTTGAAGGCTGCCGGCACCGGGAGGTGCCGGAGCGCGTGGCTTACCAGCCGATATCGCGCAGCAGATGGAAGGTCAGGTCCTTCGGCGACTGCAGGATGGTCGTCAGGTCGGCGTTGATGAAGGGCTCCATCAGCTGGTTCGGGAAGGCGCTGGTGTCGTAATGGGACACCGAGGAACCCGAGGCGAAGGGATTGGGCGTGTACAGGTAGGGGCGACCCATCAGGTCGGCACCAGCGTACTGGCTCATGTCCAGACCCAGCGTGATGTACAGGCCGGAGCGCGTACGGGTGCGGGCCTTCATCGCGTCCTTCAGGGCCAGACCGTCGACCTTGCTGATGCGGGCGGAGGGGATGGTGATGGTGTTGTCGGCACCACCCAGGCCCGGAGGCGGGTTGTCGTTGGCGTTGTCCACCACCAGCACGGCCTTGGCACCGGCCAGCTGGGCGTTCTTGACCTTCACGGTGAAGGAGCAGACGCCGCGGTCCACCAGGGCGATCTTGCCGGCCACGGCCAGCTTGTTGGCCGCGCTCAGCGGATCGCAGGCCAGGCCGGTGACGCCGTCGGCCTGGTCGACCACGGGCATCACCTCGGCGCTCAGGCCGGTGGCGGTGATCTGCGGGCCGAAGGCGGCGGTGCCGATGGCCAGGGCGCGCGTCAGGCTGGACGGGGCGGTGATCTTGGCCGAGGGCGTGCCCAGGGCCAGGACTTCCGGCACCTTGGCGCCGACTTCAGCACCGGTCCACACCAGACGGCGGCCGTTGGTGGCGGAGGTGACGCGCTCGCTGGCGGTCATCTGCGTCCACTTCTTGCCGGTCACGTTGTCCAGCAGGAAGTGATCCCAGGCGGAGGGATAGCCAGCCAGCAGGGCGCCGGTGTTGCCGCGGGTGAAGGTGGCGAAGCCCAGGCCGTGGCCCAGCTCGTGCAGCAGCGTGGCGACGAAGTTGATCTGGCCGCCGGTATTGCCGTCCAGGCCCAGGTAGAAGCCGGAGCCAGCCAGGCAGTCGGGCTTGCCCAGGTTGATGTTGAACTGGGTCTTGATGTCGACATTGCCGTAGCCGCTGCCGTCATCGGGCTGGCCTTCGGACTGGTTGACGCCCGAGATCTTGTTGGCCAGGGCCTGGGGATACCAGGTGTTGGCCTTGGGAGCGCCCGCGAAATCGCGCCAGATGTTCCAGGCGCTGGCGCTGCCCAGCACGGCCGAGGAGGCCGAGCAGGTCAGGGGTTCCCAGCCAGCGCTGACGGTGATGACCACGTCGCTGGTGAGCTGCTTTTCCCAGATGTCGGCCACGTAGCGGTAGACGTTCCAGCGCTGTTCGCCCAGGGTGGTGCCGGGGTTGCCGCCCACGGGGGCGACGGGGGTGGGGTCATTGAAGCCCACGCCGACGGCATCACGGTTCTGGATCTGGATGGTGGCTGCCTGTGCGGCACCGAAGGCCAGCAGCAGGGAGGCCGCCAGCGGCTTGATGAAGTGCTTGCTCATGACGGGGTTCACTCCTTGTTGGCGGACTTGGCCACGGGGCCCTTGACGATGGCCTCGGCCTGCTCCTGGCCCTGCACGCAGGTGCTGGACAGGCTGCCGTCGGCATTGCGGGTCACGACGGAGTAGCTGACGTTCTCGGGGCCGGGGCGGAAGCCGAAGGCGCCGCGCGAGTTCATGCGCTCGGCCTGCACGGGTGCCACGGACAGGGCACGCAGGCGCGAGGACTTGGCGGCCTGGGCCTTGGCCTGCAGCGCGGCCGCCTCGTCGGCGGTGGGGGCGCGCAGCTCGCCGGTGACGGCGTCGCGCACGGCGATCATGCCGTCGGCGCCTTCAGTGACGCTGGTGCTGGCGACGGCCTTGGCCTCGGCCTTGGCATGCTCTTCACAGGTGGTGCAGGCCAGGGCGGTGCCGCTGAGCAGCAGGCCGCTGGCCAGAGCGATCAGGGATTGGCTCTTCATGATGTGTTCTCCTCTTGTGGGGGCTCAGGCCTTGCGACGGCGCTGGGCCACGGCGGCACCGACCAGACCCAGGGCGATCAGGGCGTAGCTGGCGGGCTCGGGGACGCTGCTGACACTCAGGCTGTCCAGCGCGATGTCATTGGCGCTGGCGCCGTCGCCCTTGTAGACGAAGGCCAGGCGGCCGGTGCCGGCGCCCAGGCCGCCGACGTTCAGGACGTAATGGGTCCAGCCGTCGGGTGCGCCATTGGGTTCGGCGTCAGGGTTGATCTGCAGCAGCAGCTTGTCGAAGCTGCTCAGGTTGCTGTCGCTGCCGTTCGTGCTCAGGCGCACGTCCAGCTGGTCGATCCAGCCGGACACAGCCTCTTCGGTGCGGGCATAGAAGCTCAGCTGCAGGTTGGTGGACAGGCTGAAGGTCTTGGTGATCAGCCAGTTCTCGATCTTGCCCGGCAAGGCCAGGGAACCGTTGATGCTGCTGGTGAAGTTGGCCGTGGCGTAGCTGTTGTCGGCGCCGGCCTGGGCGGTGTAGATGCCGCCGGAGCCCTGCAGCCACTTGTTCTGCGGATTCAGGCTGTTGTTGGTGAACACCCAACCCTGGGCCGCCAGGCCGCCGACATTGTCAAAACCCTCGGACAGCAGTGTGCCTGCCTGGGCGCTGGCCATGGCGGCCGACAGGGCCAGGACCGAAAGAACTTGCTTGCGCATGGGAAACCCTCCAAATACGGAATCGAGATGGGCTGGGTGGGGGCGGCGCTGAGAACTGCTCGGCCGGGGCCTGTCCAGACCGTGCGAATTCTCACGAGCCATCCTACGAAGTGGGGATGCTGTAAGCCCTAGTGACACCCAGTTGCGGGGTAGTAAAAGTCCGTAAAGGAAAAACAGGATGGCGCGTGCCTGTTGTTCGCACTTCACATGATGCGGGCCAGGCGCCGCGCCAGTGTCGCTACAGTGCAGCCAGCCTCATCGCCCTGGTCTCGTGCCCCCAGCCTTCCTGATGTCTCCGGCCTTCTCGATCTACCTGGACGTGCTGCGCCTGGCCGCAGCCTTGCTGGTCTTCGTCCATCACGCGTCGTATGCGCGTTATCACGGCACTGCGCTGCAGGGCCTGGCTGGCTATGGGCATGAGGCAGTGGTGGTGTTCTTCGTGCTGTCAGGCTATGTGATCGCCTACAGCCGCGACCACAAGGACCTCGACTGGCGCCACTACGCCGTGCAGCGCCTGAGCCGGCTCTGGTCGGTGGCCCTGCCGGCGATCGTCCTGACGACGGTGCTGGATGCGGGAGGGCGCTCGCTGCTGCCGGCACTGTACGAGCCGGTGCCGGGCGGCTGGGGCCGGGTGCTGGCTTCGGTGTGCTTCGTCAACGAGTTCTGGATCGAGGGCTGGGCAGCGGGGAGCAACGTGCCTCTGTGGTCTCTGTCCTACGAGGCGGGCTACTACCTGCTGTTCGGCGTGCTCAGCTTCGCGGGCCCGCGCTGGCGCTGGCCGCTGGCCCTGCTGTGCGGGCTGCTCGTCGGGCCCCGTGTGCTGCTCCTGCTGCCGGCCTGGTGGATGGGGGTGTGGATTCACCGCAGCCCTCGCGTGCATGCGATGGAGGCGTCCCGTGGGGCCCTGGTCGCGGCGGGAGGCCTGGCCTGGGCCCTGGTGCTGGTGCTGGGCAAGGTGGGCAACCGCTTCATCACCTGGCGCCTCCTGGAACTGCTGCCGCAGCCGGCGGTGCAGCTGCTGGGCGCGTCGGATGCCTTCATCTCCGACAACCTCATCGCGCTGGGCGTGGCGGCCCACGTGGCCGGGATGTCTGCCTGGCTGCGCGGGCGACACCTGCCGGCCTGGCAGGGGCATTGGGTGCCCCTGCTGTCACGGGCGACATTCCCGATCTACCTCTTCCACTACCCGCTGCTGCAGTTCTTCTCGGCGCTGGCGGCGGTCTGGCCCCCGCTGGCCCTGGGGGGCGTGACGGTCCTGAGCCTGGCCCTCTCGGCGGCCTTTACCGGCCCCTGCGAGCAGCTGCGCCAGGTCCTGCGGCGCGGGCTTGCCCGGCTCCTGCGGGCCTGAGGCCGGCCCCTGGCCCTAAGATGTCGCGCCATGAGACGGACGATTTCCCTGCGCTTGCTCGGGGCCTGCCTGGCTGCGGGCCTGGCCGGTGCTGCCGCGGCGCAGGAGGCGCCGGCGCCGGGCTGTGAGCCCGAGGCGCAGCAGGCCCTGGCCCTGGCCAATGCCTTGCGCCAGGAGGCGCGCCGCTGCGGCGCCCGGGCCTTCGAGGCTGCCCGCCCCTTGCGCTGGAATGCGGCCCTGCAGCAGTCCGCCCAGCGTTTCGCGGCCGAGCTGGCGGCGCGCGGTGAACTGAGTCATCAGGGCCTGAGCAGCCCCACGCTGCGGGAGCGCGTGCGTGACACCGGCTATACGCTGAGAGCCGTCGGCGAGAACCTGGCCGCGGGTCCCCTGGGGCTGGACGAAGCCTTCAGTCTCTGGGCCTCCAGCGAGGAGCACTGCGCCAACCTCATGCGCGCGGACTTCGAGGAGCTGGGCCTCGCCTGCGTCGCGGCCTCGGGGCGCTACGAACGGTTCTGGGTGCTGCACCTGGCAGCACCGGCCCGGCGCTTCTGATCGGCAGGGGCACGCGGCCCCGTCCTGGTGAGGCTCAGATCCAGCCGAGGTCGATCGCCCGCAGCACGGCCTGGGTGCGGTCGCGCACGCCCATCTTGGAGAACACGGCCGAGCAGTGGTTCTTGATCACGCCCTCGCTGTTGCCCAGCAGGGCGGCGATCTCGGTGTTGCTGCGGCCGCTGGCCACCAGGCGCAGCACCTGCAGCTCCTTGGGTGAGAGCGGGTCCGGCTGCGGCGTGGCGCTGAAGGCACGCTCGACACTGGGACGCTCCATGCGCTCGGTGAGCGAGGGGCGCAGGGCCGTGCCGCCGGCGGCCACGTCCTTGAGCGCCTGGACCAGGGTGTCCGGGCTGATGGCCTTCAACAGAAAGCCCTTGGCGCCGGCGCGCACGGCCTCGTCGAAGGCCTCGGCGTCGTCGAAGGTGGTCAGCAGGACCACGGGGATCTTCCAGGCGCGGGCGGCCAGGGCGCGGATCAGGCCCGTGCCGTCCAGACGCGGCATGCGCATGTCGGAAAGGATGACGTCGGGCTGGTCATCGGCCAGCTTTTCCAGGGCCTCGGCGCCGTCGGCGGCCTCGCCGATCAGCAGCACCTCCTCATGCAGGGCCAGCAGGCCCTTGAGGCCCTCGCGCACCAGCTGCTGGTCTTCCACCAGCAGGACCTTGATCTTTTCGCTCATGGACATCTCCTCTTCCGTCGTGATTCCCGGGCTAGCTCTTGCGTGGCACCCGCCATTCGATCATGAATCCGGGGCCGTTTCTCAGGATCTTGAAACGCCCGCCCAGCTCGGCCATGCGCTCCTGCATGCCCTTGAGGCCGTTGCCCTCGCGCAGCTTCGGCGCGCCGGGGCCGTCGTCCTCCACGGTGACGCAGACCTCGGTCCCCTCGCCCTCGCCCACGCGGCTCAGGCGGATGCCGATGTGCTGGGCCCGGCCGTGGCGCACGCTGTTGGTGACGGCCTCCTGCACGCAGCGCAGCAGGGCATGGGCGGTGCGCGGGCTCAGGTCCTGGGCGATCTCGTCCAGCTCCAGGCTGATGTCGGTGCTGGCGATGCCCTGGGCGAGCGCCTGCAGGGCCTCGCGCAGGTCGATGCGGTTGCTGGCCCGCTCGGCCGAGACGGCGGCGCGGACGTCGGCCAGCAGGTGGGCAGCGCCTTCGCGGGCGCGGGCCACGGCCTGCGAGGCGCCGTCGGGGTCGTTGCGCTTGAGCAGAGCTTCGGAGAGCTGCAGCTGCAGGTTCAGCGCGGTCAGGTGGTGGCCCATGACGTCGTGCAGCTCGCGGGCCATCATCATGCGTTCGGCATAGCGCAGCTGCTCGGCCTGCAGGGCCTCGCCCGAGGTCTTCTCGGCGAGCATGACCTGCAGCCAGCGGCGCTTGTCCACCTCGTTGGCCAGCAGGCGGCCGATGCCGAAGGCCATGGCATAAAGGCCCACGAAGGCGCCCAGCTGGGCCATCAGCAGGGCCCACATCGAGGCATTGGGCTGTTGCTGCTCCTGCCATTCGGTCTCTGAGGGCAGCAGGGCGTACAGCAGCAGGCGGATCACGACCTGGCTCACCGCGAAGACGAAGGCCGCGCGCAGGCGCAGCCGCACCGAGGCCAGCACCGTCACCAGGAAGGGCAGGGCCGGCGTGATGCACCAGGCCAGCACGTCCAGCGCGATGATGCGCTGCAGCGCGCGGGGGCGCGGCCGGTCCAGGCTGCTCTCCTGCGCCGCCTGCCAGAAGAGGTAGATGAAGGCGCAGAACAGCAGGAAGCAGGCGACCACCAGCACCGGGTCCTGCGGATTGCCCAGGCCGCGGCGGTAGAGCTGGGCCAGCAGGCCGTCGTAGGGTTCGGAGTTGCCGCCGCGCAGGGCCGTCACCAGGCTGCCGAACTCCATCAGGAAGTAGGCCAGGGTGGCGATGCGCAGCACCACCGAGGGGCGTGCGATGCGGGCGAGGAAGCGGTCGAAGTTCAAGGTGAGGGCGTGAGGCATCGCCAGCGTGCCACAGCGCCTGGCTTTGATCACGTGCCGGGCGTCATGGCCCGGGCAATCACCGATCTGGGATCAGGGGATGGCTTCGGCGATCACGCCGCCGCCCAGGCAGACCTCGCCATCGTAGAGCACCGCGCTCTGGCCCGGCGTCACCGCCCATTGCGGCTGCGGGAAGTCCAGGCGGAAGCGGCCGGCGGCCGGGTGCTCGGGCGTGAAGGCGCAGGGCGCATCGGCCTGGCGGTAGCGGGTCTTGGCGCCGAAGCCGCCGAAGGCCGGCGCGGGGCCGCACCAGGAGATGTCGTCCGCGACGAGGCTGCGGTACTGCAGCAGCGGGTGGTCATGGCCCTGCACCACGACGAGGGTGTTGCTGTCCAGGTCCTTGCGGGCCACGAACCAGGGCGCGTGCTCGCCGCCGCCGCGCGGCGCGCCCTTCTCCTTGACGCCGCCGATGCCCAGACCCTGGCGCTGCCCCAGCGTGTAGAAGGACAGGCCCACGTGCTCGCCCAGCTTGCGGCCGCGCTCGTCCTTGATGGGGCCGGGCTGGTGCGAGAGATAGCGGTTGAGGAACTCGCGGAAGGGCCGCTCGCCGATGAAGCAGATGCCGGTGGAGTCCTTCTTCTTGGCATTGGGCAGGCCGATCTCCTCGGCGATGCGGCGCACCTCGGTCTTGGGCAGCTCGCCCACCGGGAACAGAGTCTTGGCCAGCTGGTGCTGCTGCAGGCGGTGCAGGAAGTAGCTCTGGTCCTTGAGCGGATCCAGTCCCTTCAGCAATTGCACATGCTGGCCGAGCTGACGCACCCGCGCGTAATGCCCAGTGGCGATCTTCTCGGCGCCGCGCGCCATGGCGTGGTCCAGGAAGGCCTTGAACTTGATCTCGGCATTGCACAGCACGTCGGGGTTGGGCGTGCGGCCGGCCTGGTACTCGCGCAGGAAGGCGGCGAAGACGCGGTCCTTGTAGTCCGCCGCGAAGTTGACGTGCTCGATCTCGATGCCGATGACGTCGGCCACCGAGGCGGCGTCCAGGAAGTCCTGGCGCGAGGAGCAGTACTCGCTGTCGTCGTCGTCTTCCCAGTTCTTCATGAAGATGCCGATTACCTCGTGGCCGGCTTTCTTCAGCAGGTAGGCGGAGACGGCGGAATCGACGCCACCGGACAGGCCGATGACGATGCGCTGGCGGGCAGACGAAGAGGACAGCGGGGGCAGGGACGAACTCATGCCCCGATTGTCCCAAATGCCGGCGCGGCTGGCCGGGGCCGGGGCATTGCAGCGGCTGCGCTCAGCTCGGGATGGCGGCCAGCGACTGCGGCAGGCGCTCGAAGCTGGCCTGGTCCACCGGGCGGCCGAAGAGGAAGCCCTGGAAGCGGCGGCAGCCCATCTTCAGCAGGGCGTCGCGCTGCTCGGGGGTCTCCACGCCCTCGGCGATCACCTGCAGGCCGAAGGTCTGACCCAGGGCCACGATGGTGCGGGCGATCACGGCGCCGTTGGGATCGCCCAGCATGTCATTGACGAAGCTGCGGTCGATCTTGAGCTCCTCCAGCGGCAGGCGGCGCAGGTAGTTCAGCGAGGAGTAGCCGGTGCCGAAGTCGTCCAGCGAGAAACCCACGCCGGCGGCGCGAAGCTGGCTCATCTTGGCGATGGTGTCCTCGACGTTCTCGGCCAGCAGCGACTCCGTCAGCTCCAGCTTCAGCCGGCGCGGGTCGGCGCCGTGGCGGCGCAGGGTGTCCAGCACGTCGTCCACGAAATGGGCGTCGCGCAGCTGCAATGCGCTCACGTTGACGGACAGGTCCAGGCCGCTGCAGTGCGGATGCCGGGCCCAGGCGGCGAGCGTCCGGCAGGCGGTGTCCAGTACCCACTGGCCCAGCTCCAGCACGAAGCCGCACTGCTCGGCCTCGGGAATGAAGGCGCCCGGCGGCACCAGGCCGCGCTGCGGATGCTGCCAGCGCAGCAGGGCCTCGGCGCCCAGCACCCGGCCCTGCGCGTCGACCTGGGGCTGGAAGTGCAGCAGCAGCTGGCGCCGGCTGATGGACTGGCGCAGGTCCGCCTCCAGCGCCGCGCGCCCGGCCAGCACGGCCTGCAGCTCGGCGTCGAAGAAGCGGAAGGTGTTCTTGCCCTGGGCCTTGGCCTGGTACATGGCCGTGTCGGCATGGGCCATCAGCTCGCCGGCGCTCAGCAGGTTGTCGCCGAACAGGGTGATGCCGATGCTCGGGCTGCTGTGCTGTTCACGCTCCAGCAGCTGGAAGGGCTGCTCGAAGCTCAGCAGGATCTTGCGCGCCACCATCTCCGCATGGGCCGCGGCCTCCTCGCGGGTCTGGCCCAGGCTCTCGAGCATGATCACGAACTCGTCGCCGCCCAGGCGGGCCACGGTATCGCCCTCGCGTACCGACCCACTGAGCCGGCGCGCCACCTGCACCAGCACGCGGTCGCCGAAGTCATGGCCCCAGGTGTCGTTGAGCAGCTTGAATTCGTCCAGGTCGATGAAGAGCAGGGCGCCGAGCTGGCTGCGCCGTGCGGCGCTGAGCACCGCGCGGTCCAGGCGGTCCAGCAGCAGGCGGCGGTTGGGCAGGTCGGTCAGCTGGTCGAAGAAGGCCAGGCGCTGGATCTCGGCCTCGGCGGCGCGGCGCTGGGTGATGTCGCGCACCATGCCGATGTAGATGCGCTCGCCCTCGCGCTCGATCTCGTTGACGGCCAGGCTCATGGGGAAGACCTCGCCGCTCTTGCGCCGGCCCTCGACCTCCCTGCCGCGGCCGATGACCTGGCGCACACCGGTGCGGGCGTAATGGGCCAGGTAGCCGTCGTGTTCATCGGCATAGGGCGGTGGCATCAGCATCTTGACGTTGCGCCCCAGCACCTCGCTGGCCTCGTAACCGAAGATCTTGCTGGCGGAACGGTTGAAGGTCTTCACGTTCCCCTGGCGGTCGATGGTGATGATGCCGTCGATCACGTTGTCCAGGATGGCCTGGGTCTGCTGGGCGGCATCCAGCAGGGCCTCGCGGGCGCTCACCTCCTGGGTGATGTTGCGCGAGAGCACGATCAGGCGGGGATTTTCGCCGGCCTCCTGCTGGCAACGCGTGGCATGCAGCGCGAAGTGGTGCCGGCCCACGGGCAGGTCCAGCACGATGCGCCGGCCACTGGAGCTGCCGTGCTCCAGCGCCTCGCCGAGCGTCAGCATCACGGTGGCCGCGGCCTCCGGCGGCAGGACCTCGGTGACGAGACGGCCGATGAAGTACTCGGGGGCCGCAGCCAGCAGATCGCTGGGCGGCGAGTGATAGCTGAGGTAGCGGCCGTCGGCATCGACCTCGAAGACCAGGTCGGGCACGGTCGTCAGCGTGGCCTGCAGCTGCTCCTTGACCTGCTCCAGCTCCGTGTACGGGCGCTGCACGGCCTCCATGAACACCGCCCGGTGCAGGAAGAGGTAGCCGATCACCTTGTACACATGGCCGGCGAGGTTGAGCACATCGGTCACGCTGGCGTAGAGCGTGAAGAAGAGCTCGCTCATGGCCATGCACAGCACGGCGCCCAGAAGAGCCGAGGCGTTGAAGGGCGTGGGCTCGCGCATGCGCCTCAGCAGCAGCAGGGCCGTCAGCACCAGCAGGCCCACCAGCAGGTACTCGGACGCGATCTTCAGCGGGGTCAGGCCTTGCCCGGCCACGAAGGTGCGGGGCAGGATGGTCGGATGCAGCAGCACGGCCCAGTGGACCAGTGCCACCAGCGCCGCGACACCCAGCAGCAGGGCATGGCGACTGCGGCGCTCCAGGGCGGACTGCCAGGGCGCGGCGACCATCCACAGCAGGGCCAGGCTGGCCAGAAAGCGGGCGGCGAGCCAGAAGTCGATGGCCTTCTCCGGACCCGAGGGCGTCACGTAGTCCGGCATGCCTGCGTAGGACAGCAGGTGCGAGAAATCCAGCAGGCCGACGCCGGCGAAGGCACAGGCCAGCACGCACACATTGCCCGGCACCTGCGCCAGGCGGCTGCCCCAGGCCAGGCTGAAGATCAGGCCGGCGACGACGATGGAGAGCGTTTCCAGCAGCGCATGCAGCGGTGCATGGGAGGCCAGACCCCGCAGCGCGGGAGGCACCGGCAGCACCCAGCAGACGACCAGCACGGCCAGCAGCAGCCCGATGCGCGGCAGGAGCTGGCGCAGATCGGCCCGGTGGCTGCGGTCGAGTCGGTCGAGGACTTGCAAGGCGGCGAGGCCCGGCGAACGAGGTGGCAGGGCCGGGATGATGGGTCGCGGTCATGCTAGCACCGGCCCTGCGCGGCGCTGGTGCATTGCTGCGCGCGGCGCGCCTTGTGTCGTATTCGCGCCTTGACGCATGTCAAGACCTGATTCGACGGGCCTGTTCAGGGCGTGGCGGACCCGGCTGCCGCGTAGCGATCGGGCCGCCAGAGGCTGTCGGCACAGTGGATCAGGTCCAGGGGATGGCGCTGGCCGCGCAGGTGGTCCTGCACGCATTGCCAGACCAGGGCCGATCGCGTGCGCCCTTCGCGCTCGGCCTGCGCGACCTCCCTGGGGCTCAGCCACAGCCAGCGCAGGATGCCTTCGTCCAGGGCCAGGCCGGGCAGCGGCTCGCCCACCACGCCGCTGAAGGCCATGCGCAGGTAGGTGACGTCCTCGCCGGTGGCAGGGCGCTGGAAGCGGGCCATGTAGAGGCCCAGCAGGGACTGCGGCGTGAAGCTGTGGGCCGTCTCCTCGCGCACCTCGCGCACGACGGCCTCCAGCGGCGACTCGCCCTGCTCCAGGTGGCCCGCGGGCTGGTTGATGCGCAGACCCTCGGGCGTCTGCTCCTCCACCATCAGGTAGCGCCCCTGTCGCTCGATCAGGGCGGCGACGGTGACGCTGGGCTTGAAACGCTGGGGCGGTGCGGATGTGCTCATCCCCGCATTGTGGTGCGGAAGCCTCAGCAAGCCGGGCTTGGCGTCTCGCGAAAGGGAGGCCTCTCCAGAAGTCGGCCGGCCCCGGCTTCCCGGGGCCTGGGTGGCGTGAGAGCCGTGCGGCCGGGGCCGTCCTGGGGCAAACCCGCGTTCGCGGCCGGGTTGGCGCGTCACGAAGCCCATGTAAGCTCGCCGCAAGTCTTGCAATTCCCGTTCCCGATCCGCAGGCCGTGCCGCCCTGGGCCGCCGGCCTCGCGTTCCCACAGGAGAAGTCCGATGCTGATTGCAGTGCCGCAGGAAACCGCGGCGGGGGAGTCCCGTGTCGCGGCCACGCCGGAGACCGTGAAGAAGCTGGTGGCCCAGGGCCATCGTGTGCAGGTGGAGCAGGGCGCCGGCCTGCGGGCCAGCGTGACGGACGAGGCCTATGCCGCGGCCGGCGCGGAGCTGGTCTCGCGCGAACAGGCCTATGCGGCCGAGATGCTGCTCAAGGTGCGCGCCCCGGGGCCGGAGGAACTGGCGCTGGCCCGGCCGGGCACCGTGCTGGTGGGCATGCTGAACCCCTTCGACCGCGAAGGCCTGCAGCGCCTGGCGGACGCGAAGCTCACCGCCTTCGCGCTGGAGGCTGCGCCGCGCACCACGCGGGCCCAGAGCATGGACGTGCTCTCCAGCCAGGCCAATGTGGCGGGCTACAAGGCGGTGATGATCGCGGCCGAGCGCTACCAGCGCTTCTTCCCCATGCTCATGACGGCGGCCGGCACGGTCAAGGCCGCGCGCGTGGTGGTGCTGGGCGTGGGCGTGGCGGGGCTGCAGGCCATCGCCACGGCCAAGCGCCTGGGCGCGGTGATCGAGGCCTCGGACGTGCGGCCTTCGGTCAAGGAGCAGGTGGAGTCCCTGGGCGCCAAGTTCATCGACGTGCCCTACGAGACCGCCGAGGAGAAGGAGGCGGCCGAAGGCGTGGGCGGCTATGCACGCCCCATGCCGCCCAGCTGGCTGGAGCGCCAGAAGCTGGAGGTGGCCAAGCGCGTGGCGCAGGCGGACGTGGTCATCACCACGGCCCTGATCCCCGGCCGTGCCGCGCCCGTGCTGGTGACCGAGGACATGGTCAAGTCCATGAAGGCGGGTTCGGTGATCGTGGACCTCGCGGCGCCGGCCGGCGGCAACTGCCCGCTGACCGAGCCTGGCCAGACCGTCGTCAAGCACGGCGTCACGCTGGTGGGCGAGACCAACCTGCCCTCGCTGGTGGCGGCCGATGCCTCGGCCCTCTACGCTCGCAACGTGCTGGACTTCCTCAAGCTGGTCTGCACCAAGGAGGCCGGGTTCCAGATCCCGGCGGATGACGACATCGTCACGGCCTGCCTCGTCGCGCAGGACGGCCAGGTCAAACGCAACTGATCCGGAAGGAGCCGAGGCCATGGAAGCCATCGACCACACCATCATCAACCTCATCATCTTCGTGCTGGCCATCTATGTGGGCTACCACGTGGTCTGGACCGTCACGCCGGCCCTGCACACGCCGCTGATGGCCGTCACCAACGCCATCTCGGCCATCGTCATCGTCGGGGCCATGCTGGCCGCGGCGCTGACCACCACCGACATGGGCAAGGTGCTGGGCACCCTGGCCGTGGCGCTGGCCGCGGTCAATGTCTTCGGCGGCTTCCTGGTGACGAGGCGGATGCTGGAGATGTTCAAGAAAAAATCGCCCGCCAAGAAGGAGGGCCAGGCATGAGCATGAACCTCGTCACGCTGCTGTACCTGCTGGCCAGCGTCTGCTTCATCCAGGCCTTGAAGGGCCTCTCCCACCCGACCACCTCCATCCGCGGCAACGTCTTCGGCATGGTGGGCATGGCCATCGCGGCCGGCACCACCGCCGCGCTGATCGTCAAGCTCGCCAACGGCAACGCCTTCGGGCTCAGCTATGTGCTGGTGGGCCTGCTGATCGGCGGCGGCACGGGCGCCTTCATGGCGCAGCGGGTCGAGATGACCAAGATGCCCGAGCTCGTGGCCTTCATGCACAGCATGATCGGCCTGGCCGCGGTGTGCATCGCGGCAGCGGCCGTGCTGGAGCCGGCGGCCTTCAGCATCGCCGACGCCGCGGGGCGCATCCCGGGCGGCAACCGCATCGAGCTGGGCCTGGGGGCCTTCATCGGCGCCATCACCTTCAGCGGCTCGGTGATCGCCTTCGGCAAGCTCAGCGGCAAGTACAAATTCCGGCTCTTCCAGGGGGCGCCGGTGACCTTCCCCGGCCAGCACTGGCTCAACCTGGCGCTGGGCCTGGCCTCGGTCTTCTTCATCTTCGGCTTCTGGCATTCGCAGAGCTGGATGGACTTCGGCCTGGTGCTCGCCCTGGGCTTCGTGCTGGGCGTGCTGCTGATCATCCCCATCGGCGGGGCCGACATGCCGGTGGTCGTGTCCATGCTCAACAGCTACTCGGGCTGGGCGGCGGCGGGCATCGGCTTCTCGCTCAACAACAGCATGCTGATCATCGCCGGCTCACTGGTGGGCAGCTCGGGGGCCATCCTGAGCTACATCATGTGCAAGGCCATGAACCGCTCCTTCTTCAACGTGATCCTGGGCGGCTTCGGCGGCGATGCCTCGGCGGCGGCGGCCGGCGGCGCGGTGCAGCGCGCGGTCAAGAGCGGCAGCGCGGACGACGCCGCCTTCATCATGGGCAATGCCGAGAGCGTGATCATCGTGCCCGGCTACGGCCTGGCCGTCGCCCGCGCCCAGCATGCGGTGAAGGAGCTGGCGGCCAAGCTCACGGAGAAGGGCGTCAGCGTCAAGTACGCCATCCACCCGGTGGCCGGACGCATGCCCGGCCACATGAACGTGCTGCTGGCCGAGGCCGAGGTGCCCTATGACCAGGTCTTCGAGATGGAGGACATCAACGCCGAGTTCGGCCAGGCCGATGTCGCCATCATCCTGGGCGCCAATGACGTGGTGAACCCCGCCGCCCACCAGAAGGGCAGCCCCATCTACGGCATGCCCATCCTGGAGGCCTACAAGGCCAAGACCGTGATCGTCAACAAGCGCTCCATGGCCGCCGGCTACGCGGGGCTGGACAATGAGCTCTTCTACATGGACAAGACGCTCATGGTGTTCGGCGATGCGAAGAAGGTCGTCGAGGACATGGTGAAGGCGATCGAATAGCGACGATGGAATCGAGTCATGGCTGAGCCCGCGGCCCCGCCGCGGGTGATGACGCGGATGAGCCGCCTGCGCGCGCTGCTGCTGGGCGTGCTGCTGCCCCTGCTGGCCCTGGCGGGCCTGCATTGGCTGTCACTGCGGCTGGGGCCGCTGAACATGCCCCAGGTCATGCGCCTGGTGGACGGCCAGTGGATGGAGGACAAGCTCGGCCCGCCACCCCTGCTGGCCGGCCAGCATGTGCCCGAGAAGGCCGAGGCCATGCAGCTGCCCGACGTGCGCACCGAGGGCAGCGAGTCGGGTTGGTACCTGCTGGACTTCAAGCTGGCCGAGAGCGTGCACGAGCCCTGGCTGGTGGCCTTCACGCACAACCCCGACCTCAACCTCTACCTGGACGGCAAGCTGCTGGCGCGCTCGCAGCAGGGCCTGGAGCTGGAGCCCATGTACCGCGGGCTGCGCCTGGGCAGCAGCGGCGTGCTGATCAACGTGCCCCCCGCCATGCTGGAGGCGGGCGAGCATCGCCTGGCCCTGCACCTGGGCGCCACCGGGGAGCAGATGGGCACGCTGTCCGTCGTGCAGATGGGTCCGGCCACGCAGATGCGCCAGCTGCAGAAGGCGCGCGACTTCTGGCAGAGCGCGCGGCTGCTGACGGCGCTGAGCGCGGCGCTGCTGGGGCTCTTCCTGCTGCTGGTCTGGCTGGCGCTGCGCCAGGAATGGGTCTACGGCCTGACCGGCGTCTACGCCCTCAGCGCGGCCCTGCTGCTGCTGCCCTATCTCAGCGTGGCACCCGTGCCCCTGCCCTGGTGGCGCATGATCCTGGACGCCGCCGACATCCTGGCTCGCGGCCTGATGCTGCTGCTGGTGGTGCAGTGGTTTGCGCCGGGCGACTCCTGGGGGCGGCGCCTGGCCCTGGCCTTCATGGTCATCGCCCTGCCCATCGACCTCTGGGCGGCCTATCACGGCTCCGTCTGGGATGCCTTCGAGAACCTCTGGCCCTGGTGGGCCCTGGGCAGCCGGGGCGTGGTGATGGTCGGCGCCTGGGGCGTGGTGCTGCGTGCGGCGCTGCGCAGCGGACAGATCGCGCACAGCCTGGCTGCGGCCAGCCTGGGCCTGGCCTTCTTCTGCTGGGCCTACGTCGGCTATTTCGCGCTGATCGACGAGGGCAGCTTCCCCCTGGTCGACATCAATGTGGCCGGCTATGCAGCCGTGGTGGGCATGGCGGGCTATGTGCTGCAGCGCCGCTTTGTGGCTTCGCTGCGCGCCCAGGCGCGCTCGCGCCAAGCGCTGGAGGAGGCCCTGGCCGAACGCAGTCGCGAGCTCGAGGCCCGCTACCAGGACCTGCAGCGCAGCGAGCAGCTGCGCGTGGCGGCCCAGGAGCGCGAGCGCCTGCTGCAGGAGATGCACGACGGCCTGGGCTCGCAGCTGCTGATGGCCAAGCTGGGTGCGCGCCAGGGCATGGACACCGACACCCTCGTGGCCCTGCTGGACGACTGCATTGCCGAGATGCGCCTGACCATCGACGCGATGACGGTGGACGACGGCGACCTGGGCCTGCTGCTGGCCAACGTCCGCCACCGCCTGCAGGACCGGCTGCGCTCGGCCGGCCTGCAGCTGGAATGGCAGCTGCAGGACACGCCCCACCTGCCGCGCCTGATGGGCGCTCAGGGGCGGGACCTTGTGCGCATCGTGCAGGAGGCGCTGAGCAATGTGCTGCACCATGCGCAGGCCGGCCGGGTGCGCTTTGCCACGCGCGTGGTGGACGACGGGGCCGCGGTGCTGCTGAGCATCAGCGACGACGGCCTGGGCCTGCGCGGCAGCCGCCGCGAGGGTCAGGGGCTCAAGGGCATGCGCAAGCGCGCCGAACGCATCGGGGCCCAGATCAGCTGGCGCGAAGTGGACCCGGGCAGCGAGCGACCGGGCTGCGAGCTGCAGCTGCGCATCCCCGTGGTCCCACGCTAGGGTCTGTCTTGAAGGCAGCCCGTTCGCACGGGCCTGCGATGTGTGAGCAGGCCCGGGGCAGCCACGGGGTCAGGTCTTGCTCAGGCCACCATCGGGGGCGAGGGCGGGGTGAGCTGGTGCTGCCAGCGGCGCTGGATGTCGGCCAGCTTGGGCGCCAGCGTCAGGAAGAGCCCGGCAAGGCGCGGGTCGAAGTGCCGGCCCTGCTGCTCGGCGATCCAGTCCAGGGCCTGCTCCGGCGCCCAGGCTTCCTTGTAGGCACGCTTCATGGTCAGGGCATCGTAGACATCGGCGATGGCCACGATGCGGGCCGACTCCGGGATGGCCGTGCCCGCGATGCCGTGCGGGTAGCCGCTGCCGTCCCAGCGCTCGTGGTGGTGCAGGGCGATCTCCGCGGCCATCTGGAAGACCGGCGCCGCGCTCTTGGACAGGATCTCATGCCCGATCAGCGGATGGCGGCGCATCAGCACCCATTCGTCCTCGTCCAGCGGGCCGGGCTTGCCCAGGACGTGGTCGGGCACGCCGATCTTGCCGGTGTCGTGCAGCGGGGCGGCCAGCTCGATCAGGCGGCAGCTCTCCACGCTCCAGCCCGCCGCGCGCGCCAGCTCGGCAGAGTAGGCCGCCATGCGCCAGACATGGGCGCCGGTGTCGTTGTCATTGAAGTGGCCGGCCTCGCTGAGCATGTAGATGGCGTCGCGGTGGCTGCGCTCCAGACGGCTGTGCCGCACCAGGGACAGGTGCGTCTGCACACGCGCCCGCACGACCAGGGGCGAGATGGGCTTGACGATGAAGTCCACGCCGCCGGCTTCGAAGCCGCGGGCCTCGTCGCCCACATCCGAGAGGCTGGTGACGAAGATCACCGGCAGGTACTCGGTCGCCGGGTTGGCCTTGATGGCGCGGCAGACCTCGTAGCCGTCCATGCCGGGCATGCGGATGTCCAGCAGCACCAGGGCCGGCTTGTGCTTGGCGATGGCCTCCAGTGCGCTGCCACCGTCGCGCGCATAGATCAGCTTGTGGACTGCGCCCAGGGCGAGGCGCATGGCGTCCAGATTGATGGGTTCGTCGTCGACGACCAGGATGGGTCCTTGGGGCATGTTCAGCTCTCCCTTTCCAGAACGGGGCCGCGGCTGGCGGCATCGAAGATGAGACGGGCGCCACGGAAGTCGTAGCTCGCAAGGCAGCGGTCCAGCGCGGCCAGCAGTTCGGGATCCAGCTTGCCCTGGCATTGCGACAGGGCCTGGGCGAAGCTGTCGTAGTCGTCGCTGTCCAGGGCCTCGCGCAGGTGGCTGGGGTCAGGACTTGCCACCGGCTGGGGCCCGGGCGTTGCACGTGGCCCGACGGTGGTGGGCGCGGCATCGGGCATCAGCTCGTCGATCTGCTGGAAGGCCTGGCCGATGGCCTGCTGCAAGGCCTGCAGCGCCCCGGCAGCTTCATCCTGCAGGTCCGGATCCGTGCTGGTGGTCTCCAGGCGGGCCGCCGTGGCGGCGAGCTGCTCCAGTCCCAGCAGGGCGGCAGCGCCGCGCAGCTTGTGGGCGTAGGCGGCGCGGGCCTCGCTGTCGTCGGGCAGCTCGTCGGCACTGTGGCTGTAGGCGGCCGAGAAGCGCAGCAGGGCGGCCTGCCAGGCCGGCTCGTCGCCGAAGGACTGCAGGCCGCGCGTCCGGTTCAGCAGCAGCGGGGCCGCCCCCTGGGGCGCGGCGCCGGGCGCGGGGATCGGGGCGGCCGGGGCCTGCAGGACCTCGAGGATGGCGAGGACCAGCTCATCGGCCGTGTAGGGCTTGGCCACGAAGCCGTTGACGCCGGCGGCCAGCGCCCGCTCGCGCTGCTCCCGGAAGGCGCCGGCGCTCAGCGCCAGCACGGGCAGGCTCACATGGCGCGGATTGCGGCGCAGGGCGCGCGTGGCGGCATAGCCGTCGAGCACGGGCATCTGCATGTCCATGAGCACCACGTCCACCTCTTCGCGGCCCTCCAGGCGCTGCAGCGCTGCGCGGCCATCCTCGGCCTCCATGACGGTGGCCCCCTCGCGCTGCAGCATGCGGGCGGCGACCTCGCGGTTGATGTCGCTGTCGTCGACCACCAGCACGTGCCAGCCCTGCAGACGAGGCTGGCCGGGCTCGCTGCCCGGGTGGTGCTCGACCTGCCCGCGATGCCCCTGGGCGGCCAGCACGGCGTCGTAGAGGCTGGAGGCAGTGACGGGCTTGGTCAGCACGGCGTCGACCAGGGACTCGGTGTCCTGGCCGCGCAGCTCGTTGCGGTCGTAGGCGGTGACCATCACGATGATGGGCCACTGCCCCGCCTCCCGGTGCTGCTCCCGGATGCGGCGCGCGGTCTCCAGCCCGTCGAGGCCGGGCATGCGCCAGTCCAGCACCAGCACGTCGTAGGGCCCGTCGCCGGCCTGCGCCAGGCTGGCCAGGGCCGCCTCGCCGGAGTCGACGGTCTGCGCGCGCCAGCCCAGGCCCTGGGCGGTCTGGCGCAGCACCTGGCGTGCGAGGTCGTGGTCGTCGGCGATGAGCACGGACAGCCCGCCGCCGCTGCGGCGTACGGGGAGGTCGGTGCTGGCGGCCGGCAGGCTCAGCTCGAAGCTGAACTCGCTGCCCCGGCCAGGCTCGCTGTCCACGGTCAGCACGCCGCCCATCAGGGCGACCAGGCGTGAGCTGATGGCCAGGCCCAGGCCGGTGCCGCCGTAGCTGCGCGTGGTGGAGTTGTCGGCCTGGTTGAAGGCCTCGAAGATCACGGTCTGCTTGTCCCGCGGGATGCCGATGCCGGTGTCGCGCACGCTGAAGCGCAGGCGCCGCGGGACGCCCTCGGCCTCGCCATCGTCCAGCCGCTGCACGCTGAGCATGACCTCGCCGCTGGGCGTGAACTTGAGCGCGTTGCTGAGCAGGTTGGTCAGGACCTGGCCCAGGCGCAGCGCATCGCCCACCAGGTACTCCGCGCCGGCCGGCGCATGGCCGATCAGCAGCTCCACCGGCTTGGTGCCCAGTACCGGGGCCATGATGGAGGCGAGGTTGTCCAGCACGTCGGCCAGGCGGAAGGGCGCCTGCTCCAGCTCCAGACGCTCGGCCTCGATCTTGCTGAAGTCCAGCACGTCGTTGACGATGGCGAGCAGGCCCTGGCCGGCGCCGTGGATCTTGCCCGCCATCTCGCCGGCCTCGCCGGTCAGCTGCTGCTGCTGCAGCAGGTAGGCCAGGCCCAGGATGGCGTTGAGCGGCGTGCGGATCTCGTGGCTCATGTTGGACAGGAAGGCCGACTTGGCGAGGTTGGCCTGCTCGGCCGCCACCACGGCGTCCTGCAGCTGCGCCGTGCGCTTGAGCACGAGGCTTTCCAGGTCGGTGTTGAGCTCCTGCACGCGCAGCTTGGCCTCGATCTCGGCGCTGATGTCCAGGTTGGTCCCCACCACCTGCACGGGCTGACCCAGGCGGTTGCGTTCCAGGATGGCTGCGGCCTTGATCCAGCGCACGCCGCCCCGGTCCAGCGTCACGCGGAAGACCGGCGCATAGCTGCCCTCGCCGCGGACCAGGCGCTGCAGCTGGCGCTCGGCTTCGGCGATGTCGTCCGGGTGCACATGGGTGCGCCAGTAGTCGTAGAACAGGCCGTGCTGGCGCTGCTCGGGCGGCAGGCCGTAGAGCTCGCACATGCGCTCGTCCCAGAAGAGCTGGTTGTCGCCCAGCTGCCAGATCCAGATGCCGATGCCCGCGGCGTCCACGGCCAGCTTGAAGCGGGCGTCGTGCCGCTTCTCGTCGGTGACGTCACGCGCGGTCTTGGCTGCGCCGATGACGTGGCCATTGGTGTCCCGCACGGGCGACACGGTGACCGCCACGTCGATCAGCCGCCCGTCGCGGCGCCGGCGCACGGTATCGAAGCGCGGCACGACCTCGCCCCGCGCGATGGTCTCCAGGATGCGCCGCTCTTCGGGCTCCTGCTCCTCGGGGATGACCAGCGCCGTCATGGGCTGGCCCAGGGCCTGCTGCGCGGTGTAGCCGAAGATGCGCTCGGCCGCCGGATTCCAGCTGGTCACGCGGCCCTGCAGGTCCTTGCCGATGATGGCGTCGCTGGAGCCCTCGACGATGGCCGCCAGCCGCTCCATGCCGGCCTGCGCCAGGCGCCGGCGCATCAGGGCCAGCAGCGCCACGTGCAGCAGCAGGGCCATCAGGGCGGCGCCCAGCAGCACCAGGAAGGCGGCCCGGCCCGGGGTCAGGGCGTCGGTCTCGGGCATGAACTCGGGCGTGATCGCCGCCTCGATCTGCCAGGGGCGGCCGTAGACCGCTAGGTTGCGTTGCAGCTGCGGGCCGTCAAGCACGGCCTGTTCGAAGCGGGGCGAGACGAACAGCGGCGGCGATCCCGGCTCCTGGCTGGCATCGCGGATGCGCAGCAGCAGGCCCCTGGGCACGGCGCCCAGCTGCTGCAGCACCTCGTCCATGGCCAGCGGGCTGAAGGACAGCGCGTAGGCGGCCGCCCGTCGCTCGCTGACCGTCTCCAGCGGGCGTCCCGGGCCGTAGATGGGCAGGATGAAGAGCATGCCCTGGCTGGACTTGCCCTTGGCCTGCACCAGGGTGATGGGGCGGGAGAGGATGGCCTGGCCGCTGTCGATGGCCAGCTGGGCGGCATCCCGGCGGTGAGGCTCGGAGGCGATGTCCAGGCCCACGGCCTCGGCGTTGCCGGCCACGGGCTCCAGGTACTGGATGACCAGCCGGTCGCCCGCGTGGGGCGCCATCTGGCGGATGGCGAAGTCGGCCCAGCCATCGCTGCGGGCGGCGCTCAGGAAGGCTTCCTCACCCTCCCGCGGCACCCGGCGGATCATGCCGAAGCCCCGTGCGCCCGGAAACTCGCGGTCAAGGTCCCGCGAGTCCATATAGCTCCGGAAACGTTCCCTGCTGATGAGCTCCGGCCCCGCCGCGATCACGGCGCCACGGGCCCCGCGCAGGCCGAATTCGTAGGTGCGCATGCGCTCCAGCAGCGAGTCCAGCACGGTTTCGGTGGTGCTGGCCAGGCGCTGCTCCCGCTGCGCGCGCTGCTGGTCGGCCAGGCGGCGGTCCACCCAGGTCGCCAGCACGATGCCCAGCGCCATCACGAGCAAGGGGCCGGCCAGGCCGGCATGCCAAGGCTTCATCGCTCAGTCCTGCATCAGCGGATGCGCAGATCGACGCCCTGTCGGTGCCGGCCTGCCACCATGGAACCAAGTTGCTCGGATTGGCCGCTGTCTCTCCCTGTGACCTCTGGCGCGCCTGCTGCTAGGGCCTGCGCTGCCCGGGTCCGGGCCATCCGAGACCGCAGGGTAGCGTGGCCGGCGGACCTTGTCTCGCCAGTGTTGTGACATTTTTTGCAGCTGATACCAGCATCAATGACAGGTCATGACTGTGCGATCTGGGGGTTTCTCTCTAGTTTCGCTATCGAATCCCCTGATCGCACGCCCTGCCGCCTCGGGGAGAATCGGCGCGACGATATGGAGACAACAATGGAGAAACCCTGGCTGAAGAGCTATCCGGCAGGCGTTCCGGCTGAGATCCATGCGGAGCAGTACGCTTCCCTGGTCGAGCTGATGGACGCTGCGTTCAAGAAGTACCCGGACCGGCCAGCCTACAAGCTGATGGGGCGGACCCTCAGCTTCGCCCAGATCGACGAGGCCTCGCGCGCCCTGGCGGCCTATCTGCAGGGGCTGGGCCTCGAGAAGGGCGACCGCGTCGCCCTCATGATGCCCAACATCCCGCAATACCCGGTGGCCGTGGCCGCCGTGCTGCGCGCCGGCTTCGTGGTGGTCAACGTCAACCCGCTGTACACCCCGCGCGAGCTGGAGCACCAGCTCAAGGATGCCGGCGCCCGCGCCATCATCATCATCGAGAACTTCGCCGCCACCCTGCAGCAGGTCATCAACAACGTGCCGACCAAGCACGTAGTGCTGGCCTCCATGGGCGACATGCTGGGCTTCCCCAAGGGCCTGATCGTCAACTACGTGGTGCGCAACGTGAAGAAGCTGGTGCCGGCCTTCGAGCTGCCCCAGGCCGTGCGCTTCAACGACGCCCTGTCCCGCGGCCGGAGCCAGTCCTACAAGACGCCCAAGGTGGCGTCCAGCGACATCGCCGTGCTGCAGTACACCGGCGGCACCACCGGCGTCAGCAAGGGGGCCGTGCTGCTGCACCGCAACCTCGTGGCCAATGTGATGCAGTGCGAGGCCTGGTACCTGCCGGCCCTGGCGAAGGTGCCGCAGGGCGAGCAGGTGGTGTCGGTCTGTGCGCTGCCGCTGTACCACATCTTCGGCTTCACCACGAACATGATGCTGTCCATGCACACGGGCGGCTGCAATGTGCTGATTCCCAATCCGCGCGACCTGCCGGGCGTCTTCAAGGAGCTGGCCCAGCACCGCTTCCACAGCATGCCTGCGGTCAACACGCTGTTCATGGCCATGGCCAACCACAAGGACTTCAACACGGTGGACTGGAGCCACCTGGTGATCTCCGTGGGCGGCGGCATGGCCGTGCAGCAGGCCACGGCCAAGCTGTGGCTGGAGAAGACCGGCTGCCCCATCTGCGAGGGCTACGGCCTCTCCGAGACCTCGCCCGTGGCCAGCTGCAACCCGACGGATTCCAAGTCCTACACCGGCACCATCGGCCTGCCCGTGCCCGGTACCGAGATGAAGCTGCTGGACGACGACGGCCACGAGGTGCCGGCTGGTGGCACCGGCGAGATCGCCATCAAGGGCCCGCAGGTGATGGCCGGCTACTGGCAGCGCCCGGACGAGACGGCCAAGGTCATGACGGCCGACGGCTTCTTCCGCACCGGTGACGTCGGCCAGATGGACGAGCGCGGCTACTTCAAGATCGTGGACCGCAAGAAGGACATGATCCTGGTCAGCGGCTTCAATGTCTACCCGAACGAGGTCGAGGACGTCATCACCCAGATGCCGGGCGTGCTCGAGTGCGCCGCCGTGGGCGTGCCGGACGACAAGGCCGGCGAGGCGGTCAAGGTGGTGGTCGTGCGCAAGGATCCGAACGTCACCGAGGCCGATGTCCGCGCCTTCTGCGAGGCCAACCTGACGGGCTACAAGCGCCCCAAGATCGTCGAGTTCCGGACCGACCTGCCCAAGACCCCGGTCGGCAAAATCCTGCGTCGCGAACTGCGGGACAAAAAGTAGCACTTTCCCGACGGTAGGTCTTCTGGGTAACGCGTAAGCTCCCGCCCAGGAGACTTTTGCCGTGTTGGACCAGAGCTATCAGAAAACCGACGCCGGCCGCGCTGAAATGAAGGTGCGCCAGCTCGTCAACGCCCGCGCCACCCGCAACCTGCTGCTGGTGATCGACGCCAGCAAGTCCGCCCGCCAGTGGCTGGGCCTGGTGCAGGGCAGCACCGAGGCCGATGTCCAGCAGCTGCTGGACCTGGGCCTCATCCGGGCCGCGGGGGCGGCGCCTGCTGCCGCGCCATCTGCCTCGGCACCTGCACCTGCACCGGTACCGGTACCGTCACCCGCGGCCCCGGTCGCTGCGCCGGCCGTGGCCGCCGTGGGCGAGCCCCAGCTGGACTACGAGCAGCTCTACGCCTACCTGACCCGCCATGCCAAGCAGTACCTGGGCCTGATGAAGGGCTACAAGGTGGTGCTGGAGGTCGAGCGCTGCAGCGGCCTGCCCGAGCTGCAGGACTACGCCCGCCGCTTCGTCGAGATGGTGCGCGAGGCCCAGGGCGATGATCTGGCCGAGCAGGTCAAGCGCGCCATGGGCATGCACTGAGCACCGGCTTGAGGGCGCCGGCTTCTTTGGCACACTGGCGGGTTCCGGCGACCTTTCCCTGAACCCTGTCCATGCCTCCACGCTTCTTCGTCGACACCCCCCTGGCCGGCCCGGCCGAGCTGAGCCTGCCCGCCACCGCCGCCCGCCACGTGCAGGTGCTGCGCCTGCAGCCTGGCAGCCCCCTGACCCTGTTCGACGGCTCGGGCGACGAATGGCAGGCCGAAGTCACCGCCATGGGCCGCAGCGAGGTGCGCGTGCAGCTGCAGGCCCGCCAGCCGGTCAACCGCGAGCTGGCCACCGCCCTGACCCTTTGCGTGGTGATGCCTGCCAATGACCGCATGGACGGCATCGTCGAGAAGGCCACCGAGCTGGGCGCCGTGGCCATCCAGCCCCTGATGAGCGAGCGCTCGGTGCTGCGCCTGCAGGGCGAGCGCGCGCAAAAGAAGCAGGCGCACTGGCAGGGCGTGGCCATCGCCGCCGCCGAGCAGTGCGGCCGGGCCCGCGTCACCCAGATCCATCCGGTGCAGACCCTCTCGGCCTGGCTGGCGGGCCTGGACGCCGCGGCGCCTGCCCGGCGCTGGCTGCTGAGCCCTACCGCTGCACGCCCGCTGCACGAGCGCGCTGCTGGCGAGCCTCAGCCCACCCTCGTCCTCAGCGGTCCCGAGGGCGGCCTCAGCCCCGCCGAGGAGCAGGCCGCCCGCGAGCGCGGCTTCGAGGCCCTGCAGCTGGGCCCGCGCATCCTGCGTGCGGACACCGCCCCCTTGGCCGTGCTGGGCTGGGTGGCTTTGCAGCAGGGCTGAGTTCCAGGCCCTGCCGCATCAAGGGTCAAGGCACGAGAACGCCATGCTGGATGTCTACCTCGGCTCGCGCCACGGCGGGCTGCGCCTGCAGTTGTGCGAGCGGGATTTCGCCGGACGCTGGGACCTTGTCGAGTACCTGCAGCAGCAAGGCGTTCCCTTCGACTTCTATCGCGACTTCCAGATCGATGCCGACCGCGCGGGCGCGCTGGCCCGACACCTGGCGGGCCTCCTGGTCTCGCCGCTGAACAAGGAGCAGTCGGGGCTGCTGGCGCTGTATGCGCTCCTGCTGGAGGCGGCACTGGGGCGGCAGACGCTCTGCTTCATCGGCGACTAGAGTAGCGAGGCCGGCGCAGGCAGCAGATCAGGTCTGGTGTTAGCCTCGCGGCCTCGCCCCTCGAAAGCCGCCATGAACCCCGCGCTGATGCTGCTGACCCTGTGCCAGGGTCTGTTCCTGACGAACAACGTCACTTTCATCGCCATCAACGGACTGGTGGGCCTGGCCCTGGCGCCGGTGCCCTGGATGGCCACACTGCCGGTGTGCAGCTATGTGGCGGGCGGGGCCCTGTTCGCGCCTCTGGTGGCGCGGCACCAGCGCGCCTGGGGGCGGCGGCGCGGCTTCCAGGTGGCGGCGCTGGTGGCGGTGATGAGCTGCTCGCTGGCGGCCTTTGCGGTCAGTGAGCGCAGCTTCTGGCTGGTGGTGCTGGCCACGCTGCTGGCGGGCTACTACAACGCCAGTGCGGGCCTCTACCGCTTCGTGTCGACCGAGCTGGTGAAGCCCGCGCGCCGCGAAACCGCCATCTCGTGGGTGCTGGCCGGCGGCCTGCTGGGCGCGGTGGCCGGGCCGGCGCTGGCCAAGTTCAGCCGGGACCTGCTCGTGCAGCCCTTTGCCGGTGCCTACCTGGCCCTGGTGGGCGTGGCGCTGCTGAGCCTGCTGGTGGTCTCGCTGATTCCCTTCCCGCCCCTGGCCGAGTCGCAGCCCGGCGCGGCCACGGGCCGCTCCTGGCAGCAGCTGATGCGGGAGGAGCCCTTCTTCCTCGTGGCCATCGCGGCCTGCTCTCTGGGCTATGGGGTGATGAACCTGCTGATGGCCGCCACGCCCATCGCGATGAAGCAGTGCAGCCTGCCCTTCGACAACGCCACCTTCGTGCTGCAGTGGCACGTGCTGGGCATGTTTGCGCCCAGCTTCTTCACCGGCCACCTGATCCAGCGCGTGGGCGTGCTGCCGGTGATGGCGACGGGGCTGCTGCTGAACCTGGTCTGCGTGGGCTTTGCCCTGAGCGGGCAAGACCTGACCCATTTCCTGGGCGCCCTGCTGGCCCTGGGCGTGGGCTGGAACTTCCTCTTCGTGGGCGGCACCACGCTCTTCACCCGGGCCTACCGTCCCGAGGAGAAGACCCGGGCGCAGGCCACCATGGAGGTCTGCATCAACAGCACCATGACGCTCACCGCCTTCAGCTCCGGCGCCCTGGTGACGGCCGGGGGCTGGCAGCGCATGGCCCTGGGTTCCTTGCTGCCGCTGGCCCTCATCGGCCTGGCGCTGGCGGTGGGCGCCCACCGCCTCATTCAGCAGCGCGCGGCTTCTCCCGTGCCGAACCCTTGATCAGGTCGAAGCGGAACAGCCGGCACTCGATGGGGCCGTTCCACATGGGCACGCGACGGTTTTCCTTGAGCCGCATCTTGGTGGGCAGCTTCATGTCCGGGCACAGCAGCCAGGCGGTCCAGCCGGCGGGGTTCTCGGTGTAGCTGCGCTTCCAGTGGGCGGCCAGGCGGGGGAAGAAGTCATCGTCCGCATCACGCTGCTCCGATCCGCTCGCTTCCCGGACCGCGGCGGCCTTGCCCCGCACCTCGATCCGCTCGCCGTAGGGCGGGTTCATCATGATGGTGCCGGGCATGCCCTCGGGCAGCTTGGGTGCGGCGCGCTCCAGGGCGTCGCCGCCATTGAACTGGATGTATTGGGCCACGCCGGCGCGTTCGGCATTGCGGCGGGCGAAGTCGACCATGCGGAAGGCGACGTCGCTGGCGAAGATGGGCACGGCCGGCGGGTGCACCCGGGCCTGCGCCGCCTGCTTCATCTCGGCCCAGCGGGCGCGCAGGGGCTGGAAGGGCAGCTGGCGCTCGAAGGCGAAGCGGCGCTGGATGCCCGGCGCGATGCCGCAGGCGATCTGCGCGGCCTCGACGGGGATGGTGCCCGAGCCGCAGCAGGGGTCGTGCAGGGCGCCGCCGGTCTCCGGCGTGCCGCGCCAGCCGGCCGCGGCCAGCATGGCGGCGGCGAGGGTCTCCTTCAGCGGGGCGTCGCCCTTGTCCACGCGCCAGCCGCGCTTGAAGAGGGGCTCGCCGGAGGTGTCGACGTACAGCGCGGCGCGCTCCTCGCCGAGGTGCAGGACCACGGGCAGGTCGGGCGCGCGGGTGTCCACGCTGGGGCGCTCGCCGGTGGCGTCGCGCAGGGCGTCGCAGATGGCGTCCTTGATGCGCAGGGTGGCGAAGTTCAGGCTGCGCAGGGGCGAGCGCTGGGCGGTGGTGTCGACACGGATGGTGTGCTGCGGGCCGATCCAGCGGTCCCAGTCCACGCGCCGGGCGAGCACGTAGAGGTCGTCCTCGTGCCGGTAGCCGCCCTCGATCAGCTCCACCAGCACGCGCTGGGCGAGTCGGCTCTCGAGGTTGATCTGCATGACGTCCTCCGCCGTGCCCTGCACCGAGCAGCCGCCGCGCATTGCGTGGATGCGGCCGCGCGGCAGGATGCGTTGCAGCTCCTCCTCCAGCAGAGGCTCCACCCCACCGGGGCAGGAGACGAAGAGGTACAGCGTTTCAGGGCGGGACATGGCGGAACTTCGGCGTGCAAAGCGCCTATTGTCCCAGGTCCCCCGGCCCCCGCGTCATCCGCCGGCGCGCGGCGTGCCTGCCGGCCAGCCCTGCACCAGGGCCTGGAAGTCCTGCAGGGCCAGCGGGCGAGCGTACAGATAGCCCTGGAAGGCATGGCAGCCCTGCTGCTGCAGCGCCTGGCGCTGGGCATCGGTCTCCACGCCCTCGGCGATCACGTCCAGCCCCAGGCTCTCGCCCAACTGGATCACCGCCCGGGCGATGGCCATGGCATTGGGCTCGGTGACGAGGTCGCGCACAAAGCTCTGGTCGATCTTGAGCTGGTCCAGGGGCAGGCGCTTGAGATAGGCCAGCGAGGAGTAGCCGGTGCCGAAGTCGTCCAGCGAGAAATGCAGGCCCAGGCTTCGCAGGGCCACCATCAGGGCGATGACCTGCTCGACGTTCTCGACCAGGGCGCTCTCGGTGATCTCCAGCTTGAGCTTGTCGGTGGGCGCGCCGCTGCGGGCCAGCAGCTGCTGCATGAAGCCGAGGAAGCCCTTCTGGCGGAACTGGTGCGCACTGACGTTGACGGCCAGCGTGAGCCCCGCCATATGCGGCTCGCGCGCCCACAGCCCCAGCTGCGCGCAGGCCTGCTGCAGCACCCATTCGCCCAACTGGGCGATCAGGCCGGTGTGCTCGGCCAGGGGGATGAAGCGGGCCGGCGAGACCCAGCCCAGCACCGGATGGTTCCATCGCAGCAGGGCCTCGGCCCCGACGATGCGGCCCCGATCGTCTACCTGCGCCTGGTAGAAGAGCTCCAGCTGCTGGCAGTCGATGGCCTGGCGCAGGTCGGCCTCCAGGGCTGTCAGCTCGGCCATGGCGGCCTGCGTGGCCGGGTCGAAGAAGCACAGGCGGTTGCGGCCCGCGGCCTTGGCCTGGTACATGGCGTGGTCGGCATGCTTGAGGAGGTCCTCGCTGCTGCCGGTGTCCCCGCCCCAGATCACGATGCCGATGCTGGGCGTGCTGTGGTGCTGGTGGCCGTCCAGCTGGTGGGGCTGGCCCAGCACGCGCAGCAGCTTCTCGGCCGCCGCTTCGGCATGCAGGCCCGCCACCTCGGCGTTCTGGCCGAGGTCGTGCAGCACGACCACGAACTCGTCCCCGCCCCAGCGCGCGATGGTGTCCTCGCTGCGCAGGGCGGCCTGCAGGCGGCGCGCCACGCCGACCAGCACGCGGTCGCCCATGCCATGGCCCAGGGTGTCATTGAGGGCCTTGAAGTTGTCCAGGTCGATGAACAGCACCGCGCCATGGCGGTGATTGCGCCGGTTGATGGCCAGGGCCTGGTTGAGGCGGTCCAGCAGCAGGCGCCGGTTGGGCAGGCCGGTCAGGGAATCGTAGAAGGCCAGCTGTTCGATCTCCGCCTCGGCCTTCTTGCGTTCGGTGATGTCGCGGGTGAGGCCGATGAACAGCGGCTCGCCGTCCTGCAGGATCTCCGAGACCGCCAGGCTCATGGGGAAGATGCTGCCGTCCTTGCGCCGTCCGTTGACATCACGGCCGATGCCGATCACATGCGGCACCTGCGTGTCCAGGTAGCGGCGCACATGCCCGGCATGGTGCGGGCGTTCGGCCTCCGGCATCAGCAGCTCCACCCGCTGGCCCACCAGTTCCTCGGCGCTGTAGCCGAACATGCGGCAGGCGGCCGGGTTGATGGCGTCGATGCGGCCCTTGGCGTCCATGGTGATCATGCCGTCGACCATGTTGTCCAGGATCGCCTGGGTGTGCTGCGCATGGGCCTGCAGCTGCGCCTCTGCCCGCTTGGCCGCGCTGATGTCCATGTGCGTGCCGACCATGCGGGTGGGGCGGCGCTCGGCATCGCGCGCCATGATGCGGCCGTTGGCGTGGATCCAGACCCAGTGGCCGTCACGGTGGCGCAGGCGGTAGTCCTGGGTGTACTGGGACAGCGCGCCGGACAGGTAGCGCTGCAGCTGCTCCTGCACGACGGGTCTGTCGTCCGGATGCAGTCGATCCTCCCAGGCCCGCACATGGTCCTCGATCTCGTGCGGGGAATAGCCCAGCATCGCGCACCAGCGCCTGTCGAAGCGGGTCTCGCCGCTGACGAGGTTCCAGTCCCACAGGCCGAGAGCCGCGCCCTCCAGCGCCAGGGCGGTACGGGCGGCGCTGTCGCGCTCGCTGCGCCGCTGCTGGCGCCGTTGCAGCTCCACCAGGCGCCGGCGCCGCTGGTAGAAGAACAGGCCCAGGGTGGACAGCAGGCCCAGGGCGGCGCCGGCCAGCACGGCGCTGTACAGCTGGCGCCGCCAGAAGCCCTCCACGCTGCGCATGGAGCGGCCGACGGCCACATACAGGCGCTGATCCAGCCAGAGACCCTCCGGGGACACGGTGCGCGCGGCCACCAGGCGCAGGTCATGGCTCAGCCGCGACTGCTGCAGGTGCAGGCTGGCCGGCAGGCCGCCGCGCAGGTGGTGCTCCAGCACAGAGCCGGGCTGGTCCAGCACATTGCGGGAGATCCAGTCCTCCACATGGGGCTGGACCGCAAACATGGCGCCACTCTCATGGGCGATGGCGGCCCAGGTGTCCTCCGAGGGCTGGACCGTGGCCAGCACCAGCGAGAAGTAGTCCGGGTCCAGGCTGGCCACGATGACGCCCTGGTAGTGGCCCTCGGCGTCATGCAGGGTGCGGGCCAGCGCCACGCTGCGGTCGTCCAGCAGGGTCTGGAACGGCGGGGTGACATGCAGCAGCCCCTCCTGCGGATGCCGCCGGCTCTGGCGGACATAGGGGCGGTCCGAGACGTCGCGGCCCAGCAGCTCGGGCATGGACGAGACCTGCACACGGCCGCCGGCATCGACGACCAGCAGCAGCCGCACACCGGGCATGGCGCGGGTGAGGGTCTGGAGCATCGATTCGCCGTCGGCCTGCTTGTGTGCCGGGCGCCAGCGCGGGTACTCGGCGTCCACCGTCTGCAGGGCGGCCTGGATGGCGATCAGCTGCTGAGAGACGATGCCGTCCAGGGTCTGGACCAGGCTCTGCAGCTTCTCGCCTTCATGGGCGCGGGCGACCTGGCGTTCATTGAGCAGCCACAGGCCCTGCAGCAGCCAGGTGCACAGCAGGCCCAGGCACAGCCACAGCCAGGCATGCCAGGGCCTGAAGCGTGTGCTGCCCGACCCTTCAGCCGACAGGGCCGCGTCCGCGGGCGCCAGCCGGTCGGCCGAGATCGCAGCGGAGGAAGGGGGGGACTGCATGACCATGGCGCAAAGACTCGCCACCATAGCGAGCGCCAGGTGGCCGAGGCTTGATGTTGGTCAATTTCCACCTCCACCGCCGCTTCGTCAACGGTGGAGGCGTGATGTGCTGCCCGCGCAGCGGCTCAGGGGTGGGCGGCCATCACCTGGGCCACGGCGGCCGTCAGGCGCTTGCCATAGGGCACGTGCAGGAACTCGTTGGGGCCGTGCGCATTGCTCTTGGGGCCGAGCACGCCGCAGACCATCATCTGGGCCTTGGGGAAGCCCTTCTGCAGCATGCCCATCAGCGGGATGGTGCCGCCCTGGCCGATGTAGCCGACCTCGGTGTCGAAGTGGCGCAGGCTGGCCTCCGCCACGGCCTTGGACAGCCAGGGCTGCAGGTCCGGCGTGTTCCAGCCCGTGGCACCGTAGGCGCCGGCGCGCCCGTCCGGCACGAAGCTGACCCGGGCGTTGTAGGGCGCGTTGTCTTCCAGCAGGGCCTTGAGCTTCAGTGCGGCCTCGTTGCCGTCGATCAGCGGCGGCAGGCGCAGCGAGAGCTTGAAGGCGGTGAAGGGGCGCAGCACATTGCCGGCATTGCTGATGGGCGGCATGCCGTCCACGCCGGTCACCGACAGCGTCGGGCGCCAGGTGCGGTTGAGCAGTACCTCCAGCGGCTCCGTGGTGACGGGCAGCACCGGGCCGCCGTCCGCGCCGCAGGCCCAGGGCATGCGCTTGTAGACCTCGGCGCCGAGGATGTCGGCCGTGGTCTGGGCCTGCGCGATGCGGTCGGCGGGGATGTCGCAATGGAAGTCGGCCGGCAGCAGGTGGCCGGTCTTGGCGTCTTCCAGGCGGTCCAGCAGCTGGCGCATGATGCGGAAGCTGCTGGGCGCCACGCCGGAGTTGTCACCGCTGTGGATGCCCTCGGTGAGCACCTCCACCTTCAGCGTGCCGGTCACGTTGCCGCGCAGGCTGGTGGTGAGCCAGAGGCGGTCGTAGTCGCCGGCGCCGCTGTCCAGGCAGACCACCAGGCTGACGTTGCCCAGGCGTTCCTTGAGCAGGTCGATGTAGGCGGGGAGGTCGTAGGAGCCGGACTCCTCGCAGGTCTCGATCAGGCCCACGCAGCGCGGGCGCGGGATGCCCTGTCGGTCCAGGGCCATGATGGCGGTCAGCGAGGCGTAGATGGCATAGCCATCATCGGCGCCGCCGCGGCCGTAGAGCTTGCCGTCCTCATACTTGGGCGTCCAGGGGCCGAGGTCGGAGCGCCAGCCGCTGAACTCGGGCTGCTTGTCCAGGTGGCCGTACAGCAGCACGGTGTCCTCGCAGCCCGCCTTGGTGGCCGGCACCTCGAAAAAGATCACCGGCGTGCGGTCGGGAATGCGGATGACCTCCAGCTTGAGCCCCGCCACCTTCTTGCTCTCCACCCAGCTCGCGGCATTGCGCAGCACGGCCTCGATATGGCCGTGGGCCGCCCAGTCCGCATCGAACATGGGGCTCTTGGCCGGAATGGCGATGTAGTCGGTCAGGGCAGGAACGATTTCCTCGTCCCAGACCTGGGCGGCAAACTGCCCCAGGCTGCTGGCTTCGTCGGCCTGCAGGGGCAGGTGGGGGTCACGTGCGTTCATGGCGGTCTCCTGGCGGCGGGTGGCCGCGAAAGTCGAATTTTAGGAGGAGGGCCGCAGACCTGACTTCGGGCATGGGCGCAGAACAGCCCACCTCGCTAGTGATCCCGCGTCGACGAGGCCTGAGGGGATCATGATGCCGAGGCCTACCAACCAGGCTGCGGGCCGGGCTGGGCAGGCGTCGGCGGCGGGCACTCGCTGGTATCGCCGCCAGAGACCTCGTCTATTTGCGCGTCGGTCAACTCAATCGGCTGGGGCGCCGATGGCACCGCCTTCGAATCAGGGCCGAGATGATCGTGCTGAGTTTGCAATGGCCGCTCCTGCGAAAGTCAACAAATGATGCCCAGCCTCAGTGCTTTGAGCGCAGCTTGATACTCGTTTTCGCATTGAAGTTCATGAGCAAGCTCCTTCAGCCGCATTTTCAGCGAGTCCTCGCTGATGCAAAGCAATGTGGCAATTTCTTCGGCTGACTTGCCGTCAAGTGTCCAACTCAGGACGCCAACGTCCTGGACTGAAAGGGGAGCTAAAGCCAAGTCGTCGGGTGGCAGGAACAAGCGGAATGCCGTATCGAGCGCGTGGGCCGCGAAGAGCTGCAACCGAGGAAGCGCATACGCGACATGTCTGGTGTCTGATTCGAGATCACGGTCTGTGTGCACGCACAGCGCGAAGTGACGGCCACCCCTCATATGCGAGCTGACGCTGAGCCCGGATCGCAGACCGTATGCCGAAACCAAATCGTAAATCTCCATGACGCCTTGCGAGCGGTAGTTCTGTGCTCCCCAGGCGATGGGTATGCTGCTTGTCTTGCAGTGCTGCATGACGGGGTCGCGCTTCCAGTAGCTTGGGTCGATGGCATTCCAGTCCGGGTTGCCGATGTTGTCCACGCAGATGAACTCAGTGGTCCCGTCGTCATGATCCACAACCGTCAAGGCATCAACGGTCCTAAATCCCAAGTTCTGCGCAAAACGTGCGATCTCCGCCCGGAATTCGCTTTCACTTTGTGCAGCCAAAACGCCTAGATGGTCGGTGTGCAACATGAATGCAGCCCTGGTCAATTCGCAGGGATTGTGCGTCGGCGAATGCCCCAGGAGATCTGTCACGTTTGGCAGTAGTCACGCGCAGCAACGCCAGGGAGACTCGCGGCCAGACTGGGATTGACGCAGCTCCATGCAGCCTCTCTTGCACGTATCGCCGACCTTGATGAACTGGACCTCCAAGTCCTGGCCGGCGGTCCTGTGGTCGGTCGGGAGCAAGTCGGTACTGAAGTTCGCGCACGTCAGGACCACGCGGCTGACGAGCGTGGAGCAGCGCTCGGGCTGCGCAGCCTACGGCCACACCCTCTGGGCCTGCGTCAACAGCGCGGATGCCATCGGCCTGGGCTGGGACTGGGCGCTGCTGGACTATCCGCCGAACTGCCTGCTCGTGGCTGACGCCATGTCGGTTGCCAGCAACCTGAGGTTTGTCGACGAGGCCATGGAGCGCTACCTCAGCGCGCATCGCTCGGCGGCCCATCTGAACCGGCTGGTGGCCGCGCTGAACTGGCATGCCGAGGTGGCTCGGCAGGCAGGGCTTGCGCTGGATGCCTCGTGAGAGGTGCGGCGCCTAGCGCTGCTCCAGCCAGACCCGCAACCTCTCGAAGACCTGCTGCTGCTCCGGCTCGTTGAAGATCTCGTGGAAGAGCTTCTCGAAGCACTGGCTCTGCACCACGGCCTTGGGGGCGCTGGCGGCGAAGCGGCTGGAGCCGGAGGGGGAGACGCAGCGGTCGGCACCGGCCCACATCAGCAGGGTGGGCAGGGTCCAGTCGGCAGCGCGGGCCAGCACGGCCTCGCCGCCGCGGGAGATCATGGCGGCCAGGGTGGGCGTGATGCGGTTGTGCACCAGCGGGTCCTGCTGATAGGCGCTGACCACGTCCTGGCTGCGCGAGATCCACGCCGGCTTGAGGCCGTTGCCCACGGCCAGGTGCGGCACCAGGGGCAGGGTGGCGGCTAGCAGGCCGCGCTGGAAGGCGCTCGTGTCCACGGCCAGGGCCGGGGAGCTGAGGACCAGGCCGTCCAGGGGGCGGAACCAGGGCGGGGGCGAGCCGGCGCCGGGCAGGCCCCCGGCCGCGAAGCGCGCGGCGATCAGGCCGCCCATGCTGTGGCCCAGCATGATCAGCGGGCCGGCGCCCAGGGTGGCATCGGCCCGTACTTCGTCGATCACCAGGGCCAGGTCTTGCTCGAAGCGGCGGTCGTGGGGCAGGTCGCCGCGGGCGCCGCCGGAGGCGCCATGCCCGCGCTGGTCATGGCCGACCACATGCCAGCCCCAGTGGTTCAGATGGGCGGCCACGTGCTCGTAGCGGCCCACATGCTCGCCCAGGCCGTGAACAATCAGTACCGTGCCTCGGGCCGGCCCCATGCCGGTCTTGTTCCATTGCCGCCAGTGCAGGGGCACGCCATCGTCAGTCTTCAGGGTTCGCATGCGGCGCAGTGTAGGCAGGGCCGGCGGCGGCTCTCCCTGGGGCAAGCCCTGGGAAGCGTGCGCTTTGACCTAGGGGCAGCTCTCCATCTTGTCACCTGCGCGATGGCCGAACGCCCCGGCGGCGCTAGGCTTGGCGGCTTCATCGAGCATGCAAGGATCCCCCATGAGCGCAGCCCACTACTTCGACCTGGACCTGCAGGAGGGCGGCGTGGCCCTGCTGACCCTCAACCAGCCCGAGCGCATGAACACCATGGCGCCGGACTTCTTCCCTGCCCTGCGTGACGCCGTGCAGCGCCTGCATGACGAAGGCCAGGCCCGCGTGCTGGTGATCGCATCCACCGGCAAGCACTTCAGCGCCGGCATGGCCTTGCAGACCTTCGCGGGCCAGGGAGGCCTGCTGGATACGGGCGATGCCCGCGCACGGCTCTCCTTCCAGGATTCCCTGCGCCGCCTGATGGCCTGTTTCACGGTGCTGGACGAGGCGCGCTTCCCGGTGATCTGCGCGGTGCAGGGCGGCTGCATCGGCGGCGCCTTCGACCTGGCGGCGGCCTGCGACATCCGCCTGTGCAGCGCCGACGCCTTCTTCAGCATCCAGGAGACCACCATCGGCATGGCGGCCGACCTGGGCATCCTGCAGCGCCTGCAGGGCCTGATCCCGGCCGGCATGGCCCGCCAGATGGCCTACACCGGCGAGCGCCTGGGCGCCGAGCGCGCGCTGCAGCTGGGCCTGGTCAACGCCATCGCGCCGGATGCGGCCGCGCTGCTTGAGCAGGCCCTGGCCCTGGCGCGGCAGATCGCGCTGAAGTCGCCCCTGGCCATCGCCGGCAGCAAGCTGGCGCTGAACCATGCGCGGGACCACGGCGTGGCCGCTTCGCTGCAGCAGATGAGCCTGCTGCAGAGCGCCCTCTTCGACACCGGCGAAATGGGCCGCGCCATCATGGCCTGGCAGGCCAAGCGCGAGGACGCGGGCTTCGAGGCCCTGAAGCCGGTGGCGCCGCTGCCGCAGGGCTGAGCGCGTTCGGCGAGGCCCTTCAGCCGGCGCGGCCCAGGCGGTCCAGCGCCGCCTCGGCCGCCGCGATGGCGTGGCGGTTGTAGTCCCGCGCATGGGCGCTGCTGAGGCGCGCGTCCTTCAGCACCTGCTCCAGCACGGGCCGTGCCTCGGCCTTGCGATCCTGGGCCAGCAGGAACTGGCCCCAGGCGCTGTGGGTCTCCAGGCCGCTGTGCGTGCGCAGGGCGACCTCGAAGGCGGCCTCGGCTTCCTCGGGATGCACGACCGCCAGCAGCCGGGCCATCAGCAGCGCGAGCTCGCCGCTGTAGCGTTCGGGCTGGTCGGCGAACAGCCGGCGCAGGCTGGCCACGGCCGCGGCCTCCTGGCCCGCGGCGGCCTGGCAGCGCGCCAGTCCGCCCAGCGCGGCGGCGTCATGGGCGAACACACCCTGGGCGCAGGCCTGGAAATGGGGGAGGGCCTCCGCCGCCTGGTCCGCCTCCAGCAGGGCCTGGGCCAGGCGCAGGCGGTTGCCCATGCTGGGCGTCTGCTCCAGGGCCAGGCGCGCTTCGCGCAGCTCCCGCTGGGGATCGATGATCTGCCGCAGCGCGGCGCCGGCCTGGCGTCCCAGGCGGCTGTGGCGCTGCTCGGGGAGGAACTCGGCAAAGAGATAGACCAGGCTGCCCAGGAAGGGGAAGGACAGCAGCACGAACAGCCACACGGTGTTGCGGCCGGTGCGCACGGCGTGCACCGCGAAGAAGATCGCGATGGCGACGTGCAGGATGGCGAGGACAGGCATGGATTCTCCCTGGGGGCAGCCTCGTAGGGGCGCTTGGGGCGGCACTATAGCGAGTGCGCCGCCTGCGGTCTCGCGCTGACGCCCTTCGTCCAGGTGGGCTGGGGGCCCCGTGCGGCCGCCCTTGCGAATGGCATGCGGGCCGAAGGCCCTTAGCATGGCGCAGCGCCTGCAGTCCCGCTGCGGCACCCTCACCGCACTCCGCGCCCTCCATCCCCACTGCCCACGACGCTCATGCTCGGCCCAGATCCCAGGAACCCCCACCCCATGCCCGGCTTTCCCCAGGTGTGCTTCATCAAGAACCAGGTCCGGAACCCGAACATCGAGATCGGGGACTACACCTACTACGACGACCCCGAAGGCGCCGAGAACTTCGAACGCCAGGTGCTCTACCACTTCCCCTTCATCGGCGACCGCCTGGTGATCGGCAAGTTCTGCGCCCTGGCCCGTGGCGTCAGGTTCATCATGAACGGCGCCAACCACAAGACCTCGGGGATCTCGACCTATCCCTTCTTCATCTTCGGCCACGGCTGGGAGCGCGCGGCGCCGCAGCCCGGCGAGCTGCCGTACAAGGGCGACACGGTCATCGGGCACGACGTGTGGATCGGCTACGACGCCCTGATCATGCCGGGCGTGCGCATTGGCAACGGCGCCATCATTCCGGCGCGCTCGGTGGTCACCGGCGATGTGCCGGCGTACACCGTCTACGGCGGCAACCCGGCCCGCCTCATCCGCGAGCGCTTTGCGCCCGAGGTGGTGGCCGAGCTGGAGGCGATCGCCTGGTGGGACTGGCCCATCGAGCTGATCAGCCAGAGCCTGGAGGCCATCACGGGTGGCGACGTAGCGGCCCTGCGGGCGCGTGCGCCACGCTGAACGGGAGCGGGTGACCCAAGCCCTGGAGCCTGGCGCTTGCGGCCGCGACGGGCCTTCTGGCGCTGGAACTGCTCCCTGGCCCGGTTGTTCGTGCGGGCCCGCCGTTCACAGCCACTGCACATCCGCCTTCAGCACCTCGGCGGGGTAGTAGCGCCCCATGATCTGCTGCAGGCGGCCTTCGGCCAGGGCCTGCTCGATCAGGCGGCGCAGGCGGCGCCGGGTCTCGGCATCGAAGGTGCTGGGCGAGAGGTAGGTCCCCACCTCCGACGGCGGCAGACCGCTCAGGCGCTGGAAGCGGAAGTCCTGGGTCGCCCGTGCCTCGCTGCTGCCGTCCTGAAGGGCGGAATGCAGCAAGGTGGGCGGCAGGATCGTGAACTGCACGCGGCCGGCACGCAGCATCTGGCTCAGGGTCTTCAGATCAGCGACGACGTCGACGCGATGCTGCTCCTCCAGCCGGCGCAGCAGGCGTTCGTACTCGCTGCCCCAGGTGTAGCTGCGCACGACCACGGCGCGCCACGCCTTGCGGGCCACCAGGGCCTCGACGCTGGCGGGCAGGGCCTCCGTGCTGGCGCCGAAGGTGATCAGCGTGGGCGTCAGGCGCAGCATGGGCAGGAACTCGGCCTTCTGGTCCCGCTCGGCCGTGCGCGAGGCGGGCAGGAAGAGGTCGGCCTCGCCGGTCTCGAAGAACATGAGGCTCTGCCGGGGCCGGGGCACGACGGGGAAGCTGAAGCTGCAGCCCAGGGCCGGCTCCAGGCTGCGCAGCAGGTCGGGATAGACGCCGCGCACCTGCCCGTCCGGCAGCACCTGCACATTGAAGCCGGTGGGCGCGACGGGCACGACCAGGGCGCGTTCGCAGCGGGCCCGGGCTGCCTGTGCAAAGGCCATGCCCAGCAGCGCGGGACCCAGGCCGCGCAGGAAGCCGCGTCGCGCCGGCATCGCTGTGGCCTCGCCGCTCAGCCTCTGCAGAAGGCGTTGAGCTTGTTGCCGTCCAGATCACGGAAGTAAGCGGCGTAGAAGCCGCCGCCGCGCTGGCCCGGTGCGCCTTCGTCGGTGGCGCCCAGGGCCAGCGCCTTGGCGTGCAGGGCCTGGACCTTCTCCTGGCTGTCCACCGCCAGGGCCACCATCACGCCATTGCCCACGCTGGCGGGCTGGCCGTCGAAGGGGCGCAGCACGCCGAAGCCCGGCTTGTCCATGCTGACGCCCCAGGCGTAGCCGCGCTCGAACTCCATCAGGCGCTTGGCGCCGATCACGGCGAAGAGTTCGTCGTAGAAGGCCGCTGCGCGCGGCAGGTCGTTGGTGCCCAGGGTGGTGTAGCCGATCATGGGGGGCTCCTCGTCTCTCGATGACAGTGAATCCTGGGCGAAGCCTACACGCTGGCGTCCGTGCTGCGGGAGTGGCTTGACGGGAATCAAGGACATCATCCCCCAAGGATGCGACCGTGAGGGTTTGATGACAGCCCCGGAGTCCAGGATGAGTACTCGCAGCCGCGCCACCAGCACCCCCGCCCAGGCCCTCAATGGCAGCCAGGCGCCCAAGCCCCGCCGTGCCCGGGCCGGTGACACCAGCGGCAGCGGCGACGCCCAGCGCATCGCCCGCCAGGTGGTGACGGACCGTCTGCAGGCTGCACAGGCCCGCGAGCTGGAAGCGCTGAAGGATGTGGCACAGGCGGCATCCCCCGGCGGCAGCCTGGCCAGCTCGGTGAAGAGCCTGCTGGCCGGCGCCTCGCCGGATGACGCGCAGTCCCTGCGCCAGGCCCTGCTGGCGGAGCTGCAGGAGCTGCCTGGCGTCGGGCGCAATCCGGACGACGAGCTCTCGCCCAACTGGCGCCGCGGCGGCTACCCGTACAAGAACCTGATGTCCCGCAAGGCCTACGAGAAGCAGAAGTACCGCCTGCAGGTGGAGCTGCTGAAGCTGCAGGCCTGGGTGAAGGCCACCGGGGCCAAGGTGGTCATCCTCTTCGAAGGGCGGGACGCGGCCGGCAAGGGCGGCACCATCAAGCGCTTCATGGAGCACCTCAACCCCCGTGGCGCCCGCGTGGTGGCCCTGGAGAAGCCCAGCGAGGTCGAGCGCGGCCAGTGGTACTTCCAGCGCTACGTCCAGCATCTGCCCACCGCGGGCGAGATCGTCCTCTTCGACCGCAGCTGGTACAACCGCGCCGGCGTGGAGCGTGTGATGGGCTTCTGCTCCGACGCCGAATACCAGGAGTTCATGCGCCAGGCCCCCGAGTTCGAGCGCAACCTGGCCCGCTCCGGCGTCCACGTGATCAAGTTCTGGTTCTCCGTCAGCCGCGAGGAGCAGCGCCGCCGCTTCAAGGAGCGCCGCGCCCACCCGCTCAAGCAGTGGAAGCTCTCGCCCATCGACCTCGCCTCCCTGGACAAGTGGGACGACTACACCCGCGCCAAGGAGGCCATGTTCTTCCACACCGACATCGCCGAGGCCCCGTGGACCGTGGTGAAGTCCGACTGCAAGAAGCGCGCGCGCCTCAACGCCATGCGCCACGTCCTGCACCAGCTGCCCTATGCCAACAAGGACCTCGACAAGATCGGCCAGCTCGACCCCCTGCTCGTGGGCCGCGCCAACGTGGTCTACGAACGCGGCGAGAACCAGTCCGCCGCTGGTCCTGGCAAGACCTGACCCCGATCCTCCTACGCATCACGCCACCCTGCCCCTCACGCGCGGCGCAGCCCGCGCCCCCCTGGAGGGCTGGCGAGGCCAGTCGGGGGGGAACGACCCCACCTCCGCCCCGACGCGCGGCGCAGCCCGCGCCCCCTACGGAGGGCGCTGATCCGGCTCGGCCGGGCAGCCGCGCTCGCCCCCCTGGGGGGGCTGGCGAAGCCAGTAGGGGGGGGCTACCTCTTCAGTTTGAAGACAGCCATCGACGCCATCAGATTCGGCCATTGGCGCACCACGCGCCCGTCCTGCACCCCGAAGCTGTCCAGGATCTCCAGCCGGTTCTTGCGCGCCAGCACCTCGAAGTCGGCATAGGTGCCCACGCGGATGTTGGGCGTGTCGTACCACTCGTAGGGCAGGGTGCGCGTGACGGGCATGCGGCCCGCCAGCACCTGCAGGCGGTTGGGCCAGTGCGCGAAGTTGGGGAAGCTCACGATGCCCACGCGGCCCACGCGCGCCGTCTCGCGCAGCATGGCCTCGGCATTGCGCAGATGCTGGAGGGTCTCCAGCTGCAGCACCACGTCGAAACTCTGGTCCTCGAAAACGGAGAGCCCCTCCTCCAGGTTCAGCTGGATGACGTTGACGCCGCGCCGCGCGCAGGCCAGCACATTGGCGTCCGACAGCTCCACGCCGTAGCCGGTGCAGCCGCGCTTCTCCTGCAGCCAGGCCAGCAGCTCACCGGTGCCGCAGCCCAGGTCCAGCACGCGGGAGCCTTCGGGCACCAGGGCGGCGATGGTCTCGATCAGGGCGGTGCTCATCAGCAGGACTCCTTGGCGATGCGCTCGAAGTAGGCGCGCAGCACGCCGTGGTAGCGGGGATCCTCCAGCAGGAAGGCGTCGTGGCCGTGCGGGGCGTCGATCTCGGCGTAGGAGACGTCGCGGCGGTTGTCCACCAGGGCCTTGACGATCTCGCGCGAGCGGGCCGGCGAGAAGCGCCAGTCGGTCGTGAAGCTGGCCAGCAGGTACTTGCAGCGGCTGCTGGCGAAGGTGCGGGAGAGGTCGCCGCCGTGCTCCCGCGCGGGGTCGAAGTAGTCCAGGGCGCGGGTGATCAGCAGGTAGGTGTTGGCGTCGAAGTACTCGCTGAACTTGTCGCCCTGGTGGCGCAGATAGCTCTCGATCTGGAACTCGATGTCCTGGGTGCTGTAGCCCAGCTCGGCCGCGCGCAGCTCGCGTCCGAACTTCTGCTCCATGACGTCGTCCGACAGATAGGTGATGTGGCCGATCATGCGTGCCACGCGCAGGCCGCGCTTGGGCACCACGCCGTGCTCGTAGAAGAAGCCGCCGTGGAAGTCGGGGTCGGTGACGATGGCGCGGCGGGCGACTTCGTTGAAGGCGATGTTCTGCGCCGACAGGCTGGGTGCGGTCGCGATGGCGATGCAGTGCCGCATGCGCTCCGGGTAGCGCAAGGACCAGTCCAGGGCCTGCATGCCGCCCAGCGATCCACCCAGCACCGCCGCCAGCTGCTTGATGCCCAGGGCGTCGAGCACGCGGGCCTGCGCGTCCACCCAGTCGTGCACCGTGACCACCGGGAAGTCGGCGCCGTAGATGCGGCCGGTGTCGGGGTTGGTGTGCATGGGGCCGGTGGAGCCGAAGCAGGAGCCCAGGTTGTTGATGCCGATGACGAAGAACCTGTCCGTGTCCAGCGGCTTGCCCGGGCCCACGAGGTTGTCCCACCAGCCCTCGCTCCGCTCCTGTCCGGCATAGGTGCCGGCCACATGGTGGCTGGCATTGAGCGCATGGCAGACGAGCACGGCATTGGACTTGTCCGCGTTGAGCTGGCCGTAGGTCTCGTAGACCAGCTCGTAGTCGCGGATCTGCGCGCCGCTGCGCAGGGGCAGGGGCGCCTCGAAGCGCAGGCGCTGGGGCTGCACGTCGCCCACCGAGCTTGGGACCATCTTGGGACTCTCCAAAAGCAAAAACCGGCTCCGCGAAAGCTGCGGACGCCGGTTGCAGGAGCGCCCCTCTTTAGCGGAATTTATTGAGCGCCCGCAATTCGGAACAAATCGGCGCTGTGGCCTGGATTATAGGCCGCCGGGTCCAGACCCGGTGCCGGTGCCGTTCGCCGGCACCAGCCCGATGCGCTGCAGCAGGCGCTGGTGATCGCCCTCGCGCTTGAGCCGTTCGTAGGCCTCCTGCAGGGCCTGGACCTGGCGCTCCTGCAGGTCCGGGCTGCCCACCAGCCAGATCTCGCTCTGGTCATAGCTGGGACCCTCGACCCAGTCCCGCGGGTCCTGGCCCGCCGCGCGTATCGCGCCGATCACCGCGGGGATGGCGCCGTAGAGCAGCGTGGCGCTGCCATCGCCCATGCGGCGCAGGATCTGTTCGTAGTCGGGCTCCTGAGAGACCTGGCGGTAGCCCTGCTTCTGCAGGCTCTCGGTACTGAGGGCGCCACGCAGGGTGAGCACCTTCGATTGGCGCGCCAGGGCTTCGTCGATGCCCTTGGGCCAGCGGCTGCGCAGGCCCATCAGGGCATAGCGCTGGGTGTAGAGCGGCACCAGCCAGCGGTATTGGCCCTCGCGCTCCGGCGTGCGGGCCAGGGGCGCCATCAGCACCTGTCGGCCGGTGCGGGCCATCAGCGTGGCGCGGGCGAAGGGGTAGAAGTGCGGGTGCAGGTCCCAGCCCGTGCGTTCGCAGAGCAGGACGAGGAACTCGCCCAGCGGCCCCGGGGCGTCGCGGCCCTGCGGGCTGATCAGGGAGGGGAAGTCGGCGCTGACCAGCTCCATGGCCCGGGCCGTTCCTGCAGGCAGGGCCAGGGCGAGCCCGCAGGCCAGGCCCAGTTGCAGGGCCGCGGCCCAGGCGCTGCGCCGGCGCTGTCGCGCGTGGGGGTGCGAGTGTGGGCGCGGGCCGGGGAGAGTCGGCGGGAGGGGTGCTGCAGCCATGCCGGAAGGGGTGGACGGGTGGGCAGGAGAGGTTCAGCCTGACCCCATTGGAACCCAGCGCCTGCGATTCCTGCAAGCCGTCCTGCTGCGTCTCGCTCAGTCCTCTCGCTTGGAACTGGGCAGGGCGGCGGCCAGGCCCAGCAGCCCGGCGACCACGAGCACGTACCACAGCGAGAGGCTGCTCTCCAGCCTCAGCACCCCCGCACTGGCAAGCACCAGCAGGGCGGCCGCGCTGCCGGCCAGCAGCAGCAGGGCCGCGCCGGCCACGCGGGTGACCAGCAGGCTCTGGTCCCGACGTGCGGCCATGGCGAAGAGCACGTAGCCCAGCAGGCTGAACAGGGGGAAGAAGACCCACAGCGCCGGCCCCGCGCTGATCGGGGCCAGGTGGAGGGGTTCGGCGAGCAGGGCGGCTCCGGAGAACAGCCCCAACAGCAGCAGGAAGGCGGCGGCGATGCGCATCATGTCGTGGTTCCTTGGTCGGTCTCAGGGCGCCGTGCAAAGGCAGTGCACGGTGGTGGAGAAGGGCTTGCGGCCTTCCAGCAGCTCGCTGGCCATGGCGAGGTCCTGCTGGGGCTGCAGCAGTGCGGGCGGGACCTGGAAGCCCAGCTGGGCGCGCACCGAGGCGGCAATGCCGGGGGCCAGGGTGTCACCGACGCTCTGCAGCAACTTCTCCAGGCGGCCCGGTTCCTTCTCGATGTAGCTGACGCGTGGCTGGCCCTCCAGCTTGGCGCGGCCGGCCGCGGCCTTCACCGCGTCGTCCAGGCTGCCCAGGCGGTCGACCAGGCCGCGTTCCAGGGCCTGCTTGCCGGTCCAGACGCGGCCCTGGGCCACGGCGTCGATCTCGTCGATCTTCTTCTTGCGGGCCGCGGCGGCCTTGCCGGTGAACTCGTCGTAGATGTGCTGGATGCTGCTCTGCACCGCCGAGGCCATGCGCGGATCCAGGCCGGTGCGGAAGTCGTAGCCCTTGCCCAGCCAGGTGGTGGTGTAGCCGGCGGTGTGCAGGTTGAGCTTGTCCATCAGCTTCTCGCCGGTGGGCAGCAGGGCGAAGACGCCGATGGAGCCGGTGATGGTGCCGGCGTCGGCGATCACCTCGTCGGAGGACATGGAGATCCAGTAGCCGCCCGAGGCCGCCACGTCGCCCATGGAGATCACGACCGGCTTGCCGGCCTTCTGCGTCAGCTCCAGCTCGCGGCGGATGACTTCCGAGGCGAAGGCGCTGCCGCCGGGCGAGTTGACGCGCAGGACCACGGCCTTGACCTGATCGTCCTCGCGGGCCTGGCGGATCAGCTCGGCGGTGGAGTCGCCGCCGATGGTGCCGGGCGCGGCCGAGCCGTCCTTGATCTCGCCTTGCGCCACGACCACGCCCACGGCCGGGCCCACGGGCAGGGCCGGCTTCTGGCGGGCCAGGTATTCACCCAGGCCGATGCGGGCGAAGCTGTGGCCCTTGTCGTCACGGGCGCCGCGCTCCATCAGCAGGGCGCGGACCTCGTCGCGGGTCTTGATGCCGTCCACCAGCTTCTGCTGCAGGGCCAGCTTGGCCATGTCGCCGCGCAGGGCCAGCAGGTCCTTGTCGGCCTGCTCGACGCTGCGTGCCAGGCTGCCGGCCTCGAGCTTGCGAGCCTTTTCGATGTCGGCCAGGAAGCCGGCCCAGAGCTCGTTGTAGAGATAGCTCTCGGCTTCCAGCGAGGCCTGCGAGGGGCCGTTGGCGATGTAGGGCTCGCCGGCATTCTTGTAGGTGCCCACGCGCAGCAGGTTGGGGCTGATGCCCACGCGTTCCAGCGCGTCCTTGTAGTACATGCGCTGGCGGCCGAAGCCGTCCAGCAGCACGCCGCCCATGGGATGCACGTAGATCTCGTCCGCCTGGGCCGCGAGGTAGTAGGCGCGCTGGCTGAAGCTGTCGCCATAGGCCAGCACCTTCTTGCCGGCGGCGCGCACGCGCTGCAGCGCGGCCGCCACCTCGTGCAGGCCGGCCAGGCCGGCGCCACTGAAGCCGTCGAGGTCCAGCAGGACCTGGCTGATCTTGGCGTCCTTGCCCGCGGCCTCCAGCACAGCCAGCACGTCGCGCAGGCGCACCTGCTTGGGCTCGACGCCCTGCAGCTGGTTCAGGGCCTGGTCACGAGCCGAGCCGGAGAACTGCTCCACCAGTGGCCCGTTGAAGCTCAGCACCAGGGTGCTTTTGTCGCGCAGCGGCTTGGGGCCGCCGCTGAACAGACCCCAGACCAGTGCGACCAGCAGCAGGAGCAGGATGAGGTTGAACAGCGCACGGCGCATGCCGTCCACCACCCACCAGATCTTCTTCAACAGCCACCAGACGGGTGAGACGAGGGTCTTGATGCCCATGCGATTCCTCCAGGTTGGGCGCGCGCTCGGGCGCGGTTCTCGATGCGCGCCGATTGTGCAGCAAGCCGTCCGCTGTGGCGTGTGCGCAAAGCCACCGCACTGCAGCGTGACAGGCGCGCGCTTTGATGCTGCACTGCAGCCCTGGGGAGGGGCTGCCGGGGGTCGGGTCTTGCGTCCACCGGCTGTCGACCCGTTGCCGCCCCCCTATCCGGAGACCGCCCCCATGCTGCCCTGGCTCAGAAAAGTCGACGACTACTTCCCCCTGCGCTACCTCAGCTGGTGGCTCTGCGGCCTGGGTGCGGTGCTCAGCGCGGTGGGCACCTGGTACTTCTGGCCGGCCTGGCCCTGGTTCATCGTCTTCATGGGCCTGAGCCTGCAGGGCTTTCGCGACGTGCGCCAGACCAGGCGCGCGGTGCTGCGCAACTACCCCGTGATCGGCCACCTGCGCTTCCTGCTGGAATACATCCGGCCGGAGATGCGCCAGTACTTCATCGAGTCCGACAACGAGGCCACGCCCTTCTCGCGCCAGCAGCGGTCCCTGGTCTACCAGCGCGCCAAGGGCGACCCCGACAAGCGCCCCTTCGGCACGCAGAAGGACGTGGGGGCCGCGGGCTACGAATGGATCAACCACTCCATACAGCCCACCCAGCTGCCGGGCCACGACTTCCGCGTCACGATAGGCGGCGAGCGGGCCCAGCCCTACTCGGCCAGCGTGTTCAACATCTCGGCGATGAGCTTCGGCGCGCTGTCGGCCAATGCCATCCTGGCCCTGAACGCCGGGGCCAAGGCCGGCGGCTTCGCCCATGACACCGGCGAGGGCTCGATCAGCCCCTACCACCGCGAGCACGGCGGCGACCTGATCTGGGAGATCGGCTCCGGCTACTTCGGCTGCCGCACGCCCGCCGGGCGCTTCGACCCCGAGAAGTTCGCCCTCAACGCCCGCGACCCCCAGGTCAAGCTCATCGAGATCAAGCTGAGCCAGGGCGCCAAGCCCGGCCACGGCGGCGTGCTGCCCGGGGCCAAGGTGACGCCCGAGATCGCCCTCACCCGCGGCGTGCCGGCGGGCGAGGACTGCAATTCGCCGGCCGCGCATTCGGCCTTCACGACGCCGGTGGAGCTGATGCAGTTCATCGTCGAGCTGCGCCGGCTCTCGGGCGACAAGCCGGTGGGCTTCAAGCTGTGCATCGGCCATCCCTGGGAGTGGTTCGCCCTGGCCAAGGCCATGCAGGAGACGGGCATCCTGCCCGACTTCATCGTGGTCGACGGCGCCGAGGGCGGCACCGGCGCCGCGCCGCTGGAGTTCACCGACCACGTCGGCGCGCCCCTGCAGGAAGGACTGCTGCTGGTGCACAACACGCTGGAGGGGCTGGGCCTGCGCGAGCGCGTGCGCATCGGCTGTGCGGGCAAGGTCGTCAGCGCTTTCGACATCGCCCGCGCCATGGCCCTGGGGGCGGACTGGTGCAACTCGGCACGCGGCTTCATGTTCGCCCTGGGCTGCATCCAGGCCCAGGCCTGCCACACGGGGCGCTGCCCCACCGGCGTCACCACCCAGGACCCGCTGCGCCAGCAGGCCCTGGTGGTGCCTGACAAGGCCGAGCGCGTCTACCGATTCCACCGCAACACCCTGCATGCGCTGCAGGAGCTGGTGCAGGCGGCCGGGCTGCTGCATCCCGGCGAGATCAGCGCCAATCACATCGTGCACCGGGTCAGCCCGCACGAGGTGCGCCTGCTGACCAATCTGCTGCCCTTCGTGCGCCCCGGCGCGCTGCTGGAGGGAGAGCTGCCCGGCGCGGTCTTCAAGACGTACTGGCCCATGGCCAGCGCACACAGCTTCGAGCCGGTGCGAGCCCTGCGCCGGGGTTTCCTGGCCGTCTGAGGCGGGCGGCGCCGGCTTTTTGCGCCGCTCTTTTGATCTCGGGCAGAGCCCGGCCTGAGCCCCGTGCCTGCGGGGTGGTCAAGACCCCCTGCTGGGGGAGAATGCGCGGCTTGTAAGCAAATGCACGCATGTCTTCGGTCTTCCTGCTCCGCCACAGCCAACGTTCCCTGAACCGGGCGGTCGGAGACTTGGCGGACAGCGGCTGGCACTGCCTTGGGGCGAGTCAGCACTGGCAGGAGGCGGCGGCCAGCCTGCGTCACGCGATGCCGGCCTATCTGGTCAGCGACGTGCACCTCAGCGACGGCCATGCGAGCTGCCTGCTGCAACACCTGGACACGCTGCCGCCGGCGCTGGCGCGCCCTCGCGTGCTGCTGATCAGCGATGCCGTCGACGAGATGACCCTGTTCCGCACGCTCAGCTGCGGGGCTCATGCCTACCACCTGGACCAGCCGCGCGGCCCCGGCCTGCAGGACAGCCTGCGGGCGCTGGCGCAGGGCCGGGCCCAGATGTCCCCGGCCATCGCGCGCCAGGCCTTGCAGAGCTTCGGCGCCATGCGCCGCCAGGCCAGCGAGGCGCGCCGCATCGAGGCCGGCCATGACCGCCAGCCCCTCGCGGCGCTGAGTCTGATCAGCCGGGCGGAGCAGGCCCTGCTGAGCCTGCTCTCGCATGGCTGGCTGGTGCCGGAGATCGCCGAGGCCTGGTATGTGCTGCAGGACGAGGTGGAGCGACGCATCGCCCGCCTGTACCGCAAGCTGCACGGGCTGTGCCCGCCGGCCCATGCGGGAGGCATGGCCGGGCTGCAGCTGATCGCCGCCTGATCAGGCCGCCGGCGGGGCGGTGTCGACGAAGCTCTGGCGCGTGGCCAGCTTGGCCAGGTGGCGGGCCAGATTGGGGTATTCCTCGCGCCAGGCGATGGCGGGGAAGCGGAAGTCCAGGTAGGCCAGGGCGCAGCCGGTGGCGATGTCGGCCAGGCTGAAGTGATTGCCCGAGCACCAGGGCTTCTCGCCCAGGCCCAGGCTCATGGCCTTCAGCGCGGCCTGCACCTTCTCCAGCTGGCGCTCCACCCAGGCGGCGCTGCGCTGGGCTTCGCTGCGGCCGGTCCAGGTCTGTTCCAGGCGGGCCAGGATGGCGGCATCCAGCAGGCCGTCGGCCAGGGCTTCCCAGGTGCGCACCTCGGTGCGCTCGCGGCCCCGCTCGGGGATCAGCTTGCCCACGGGGGACAGGGTGTCCACGTACTCCACGATCACGCGGGAGTCGAAGACCGCACCGCTGATCGAGTCCTGGCCTTCCATGACCAGGCAAGGCACTTTGCCCAGCGGGTTCATCTTCATGATGGCATCGGAGGCCCAGACGTCTTCCAGCACGAACTGGTAGTCGAGCTTCTTTTCCGCCATCACGATGCGGACCTTGCGGACGTAGGGACTGGTAAGGGAACCGATGAGTTTCATGTGTGGGCAGGGGACGCGTGTCCTCGTTTCGGCCGGATTCTAGGGGCAGAGCCCGGCGTCTCAGCTGACAGCGGGGGCGCAATCCGGGCCTCGCATGGGGGATTGCTGAAGGGGAGGAAAGCACGGCTTGCCAGCGAGGCCCGGCGCCTCGACACTCCCGCCCGGGTCGCCGGGCCCGGGGCGATGCATCGTTCCGGGGCACGCAGGCGCCCGGCATTTCTACAACATTTCCGAGCCCAGGGAGGGCCTCCATGGAAGAACACGACAAGGCTGCGCCAGCAGCCGGGGCGTCCGTCGCCCTTGAATCGACGATCGCGCAGCCCACCGAGCGGCCTCTTGAACCCTCCGTTGCACGACCCCCGGAACCGCGGCGCCTGAGCCTGCAGTTCACCGGTTCTGGCAGCGAGTATTTCCGGATCTGGATCGTCAACCTGCTGCTGAGTCTGGTGACGCTGGGGCTCTACCTGCCGCATGCCAAGGCCCGGCGCCTGCGCTATTTCTATGCCAACACCCTGGTCGACGGCGAGGCCCTGGCCTTCCATGGCGACCCCTGGCGCATGTTCCGCGGCTTCGTGCTGCTGGCCGTGCTGATGGGCTGCTACGCTGTCGCCGGGCAGATGTCGCCGACCAGCGGCTTCATCGCCTTCCTGGTGCTGTGCGCGGTCTGGCCGGCCCTGTGGCAGTCCAGCCTGAGCTTCCGGCTGAGCAACACCAGCTGGCGCGGCCTGCGCTTTCGATTCCTGGGCAGCAAGAAGGACGCCTACCTGACGCTGCTGCCGACCTACGTGCCCACCATCGCCCTGGTGGGCGTGCAGGCCTTCTTTGCCAAGGACCTCGTGGCGAGCGACGGCAAGCCGGAGGGGCCTGCCCTGGCGTGGATGGGCACCATCGTGCTGGTCTGGTACCTGCTGACCCCCTGGATGCTGTGGTCCCTCAAGCGCTACCAGCATGGGGCCTATGCCTTTGCGAGCCAGCGCACGCGCATGCCGGTGGGCCTGGGCACCTTCTACCTGATGGCGCTGAAGGCCCTGGGCGTGCTGCTGCTGGCTCTGGTGGCCATCGTCGGGATGATCTTCCTCGGCGGCTGGTTGTCCAAGGGCAACATGACGTGGTTGATCGGCAGTGTCATGCTGGGCTACCTGATCTTCTTCGTGATCACCGCGCCCTACTTCACCGCCCGGGTCCAGAACCTCGTCTGGGGCCATACCGAGGCCCAGGCCCTGCGCTTCGACAGTCAGCTGAGCTTTGGCTCCCTGGCCCTGCTGACCCTGAAGAACTGGCTGCTGACGGCCGTGACGCTGGGCCTGTACCGGCCCTTCGCGGCCGTGCGCACGGCGAAGCTGCGCCTGGAGTCCCTGAGCATCCACTGCAGTGAAGACCCTGCCGAATGGATGCAGGCCGCCATGCAGGTCGACAAGGACGCGGCAGGCGAGGCCGCCGGTGACTTCTTCGGCATCGATGTCGGGTTGTGAGGCCATGAGTGCGCAGTCCCTGACGGATCCGGGGGCGGCCTCGACGCTCGCGGTCAGCCATTTCGACGGCCGCCAGGCCCGGGCCCGTGAGGCCAGGGTCTGGATCGCGGGCCAGCGCCTCATGCTGGACTCCGAAGGCCGGCAGGAGCACTACGAGCTGGCACAGGTGCGCTGGTCCGAGCTGAGCCGTCATGGCCAGCGCCAGGCTCAGCTGCCTGACGGCGGCCTGCTGCGGGCCCAGGATGCCGCGGCCTGGGACGCCTGGGCTGCCGAGGCCGGGCTGGGGCGCCCCCTGGTGGCGCGCTGGGCCCAGAGCTGGCGCTGGACCGCGGTGGCCCTGCTGGGTCTGGTCGCGGTGGTGCTCGCCCTGTGGCGCTGGGGTGCGCCGCTGGCCGGGCAGGGCACGGCGCTGCTGCTGCCCCAGTCCTCCGAGCAGGCGCTGGGCGACAAGATCCTGGCGGGACTGGACGAACAGTGGCTCAAGCCCAGCAGCCTCGATGCGGCCGAGCAGGCGCGCTGGCGCCGGCACCTGGAGCAGCTCCTGCGCGGCGGCGGCGCCCTGCCGGAGCATCGACTGGTCTTCCGCGCCGTGGACAAGTCCATCGGCCCCAACGCCTTTGCGCTGCCCGGGGGCACCGTGGTCATCACCGATGCACTGCTGGAGACGCTGAAGGACGATGACAGCGCCCTGCTGGGCGTGATCGGCCATGAGCTGGGCCATGTGCGGCACCGCCACGCCCTGCGCCTGGTGGTGCAGGGCGGCGTGGTGGCCGGTGTCTTCGGCCTGGTGGTGGGAGACTTCTCCAGCCTGCTGGCCCTGGCGCCGAGCGTGCTGGCCCAGCAGGCCTATTCGCGCGACTTCGAACGCGAGGCCGACCGCGAGGCCCTGGCCCTGCTGCAGGCCACCGGACGGGACGGCAGCGGCATGCTGCGCTTCTTCGACCAGCTCGAGGCCCTGCACAAGGGGCGGGACCTCGCCGGGGACCTGGGCCTGCTGTCCAGCCATCCCGCCGACGCCGAGCGCCGCCGCTTCTTCACGCCTCGCTGATTCCGCCTGGAGACCGCCACGCCATGAGCCCCCGCCTGCCCGCCATCACCCTGCGCCACGTCCGCGAGGACGACATGCCCCTGCTGATCCGGGCGGCGACCGACCCGGCCTGGCGCGGCGCCTTCGCGCCGGGGCGCGTCACCGCGCCGGCCACGCTGTGGCAGCGCTTCCGGGACAACGGCTTTTCCAGCGAGGACATGGAACGGCTGATGATCGTCAACGAGGAGGACCGCGTGGTGGGTCATGTGGTGCACTTCCTGGCGCACCGCTATTCCACGGCCCGCGAGATCGGTTGGTCGGTCTACGACCCGGCCGACCGCGGCAAGGGCTATGGCTCGGCCGCGGCGCGCGCCCTGGTGGACTACCTCTTCCGCAGCCTGCCCCTGCACCGCCTGTGCTGCAGCCTCTCGCCCGACAACGTGGCCTCGGCCCGGGTCGCGCAGAAGGCCGGCTTCCATTGCGAGGGCCTGATGCGGGGCGTGGTGTTCGCCGGCGGCGAGTACCTGGACGGCGAGTTCTACGGCATGACGCGCGAGGACTGGCGTCTGGCAGGCGTCGGCTCATCACTAGAATAAAAGTTCTAGACAGTATGTTCTAGAAAATCTATGCTGTCGGCATGAAGACAGCGTCCCCCCCTCCTTCCACGCCCAAGCCGACCCCGGCCGAGCTGGACCTGCTGCGCGTGCTGTGGCGCATCGGCGCGGCCGATGCCCGCCAGGTGCACGAAGCCCTGCTCCCCGAGCGCCCCGAGGCCAGCTATGCCACCGTGCTGCGCCAGCTGCAGCTGATGCACGCCAAGGGCCTGGTCGAGCGTGATGAATCCTGCCGCCCCCACCAGTACGCCGCCGCGCAGGCGCAGCAGACCCTGCAGACCCGCCTGCTCAAGGACCTCATCGCCAAGGCCTTCGCCGGCTCGGGCAAGGCCCTGGTCATGGCTGCGCTGAAAGGCCATGTGAGCCGCAAGGAGCGTGACGAGATCCGCCGCCTGCTCCAGGACAAGGCGCAGGGGGGCGCGGAATGAGCGAGCTCCTGGACCTTCTTGACACGCTCCCCTGGCTGCCCGCCCTGGGCTGGGCCCTGCTGAACTTCGTCTGGCAGGGCGCGCTGATCGGCGTGCTGATCGCCGGGGCCCTGCGCCTGCTGGCCCAGGCGCCCGCGCGGCACCGCTACCTGGTCTGCGGCCTCGGCCTGCTGTGGTGCCTGGCCCTGCCCCTGAGCGCCTGCCTGCAGGCCTGGGTGGCCGGGCCTGGCGAACTGGAGCAGGCGCTGGAGTTCAGCAGCGAGCTGCTGTGGATGCAGGCCCTCACCGAGCTGATGCCGCAGGTGGTGCTGGTCTGGATCCTCGGCGTGGGGCTGATGAGCCTGCGCCTGGCCGGTGGCCTGTGGTGGGTGCGCGGCCTGCGTCGCGCGGCCACGCCGGCGCCCGCTGAATGGCAGCTGCGCCTGGAGCTGCTGGCCCGCCGCCTGGGGCTCAGGCGGCCGGTGCGGCTGCTGCTGTCGGAGGCCGTCAGCGGCCCGGTGGCCCTGGGCCTGCTGCGGCCCCTGGTGATCCTGCCCTGCAGCCTGCTGAGCCAGATGCCCCCGGCCCTGGTGGAGGCCCTGCTGGCCCACGAGCTGGCCCATGTGCGGCGCTGGGACTACGGCATCAACCTGCTGCAGAGCCTGGCCGAGGCGCTGCTCTTCTTCCACCCGGTGGTGTGGTGGCTGTCCGAGCGCATGCGCGCCGAGCGCGAGCAGGTGGCCGACGCCCTGGCGGCCCAGGCCCTCGCCCAGCCGCGGGACCTGGCCCGCGCCCTGCAGCAGCTGAGCGAATGGCAGCCGCCCGTCCTGCCCCTGGTGCAGGCGGCCCGTGGCCGGCACGGTGGCCTGCTGCTGCAGCGCGTGCGCGGCCTGCTGCAGCCCGGCGAGCGCCTGATGCCGGCCTGGAAGCTGGCCCTGCCCGCCTTGCTGCTGGCCCTGGGCGGCCTGCTGGCCCAGGCGCAGGCCAAGGTCAATGCCGGCAGCGAGGCCGGCACAGAGGCCGCCGTGCTGGCGGCCCTGCCGCCGCCCGCCGCCTCCGAGCCGGAGCCCGCGGGGCCCGCCGCCTCGGCGGTGGCGGCGCAGGCCGTGCTGCAGGCCGCGTCTTCCGCGCCTGTGCAGCCCACGGCCGTGCTGGCCGCACCCGCCCGGCCCACGACCTCCGGCTGGCGCCTGCCCGTCAACGCCCGGCATGCCGTGGTGATCGAGGAAGGCAGCGGTCGCGTGCTGATGGCCAAGGATGCTGACGAGCCGGTGCCCATCGCCTCGCTGACCAAGCTGGTGACGGCCATGGTGGTGCTGGATGCGCGCCAGGACCCGCAGGAGCAGTTGCGCATTGCCGATGAAGACGTGGACCGCCTCAAGCACAGCGCCTCGCACCTCAAGGTGGGCAGCCGCCTGCCGCGCGAGGCCGCGCTGAAGCTGGCGCTGCTGTCCTCGGAGAACCGCGCAGCCTCGGCGCTGGCCCGGGCCTATCCGGGCGGCCTGGAGGCCTTCCGCCTGGCGGTGCGGCGCAAGCTGCAGGGCCTGGGCCTGCAGCGCACCGTGATCCAGGAGCCCACCGGTCTGTCGCCGGAGAACGTCTCCACCGCCAGCGAGATGGCACGCATCGCCGCCGCGGCCAGTCGCTACAGCGAGATCAACGCCATCACCAGTGCGTCCAAGGCCCGGGTCCCGGTCAATGGCCAGGCCCGCGAGTTCCACAACACCAACCGCCTGGTGGGCCGCAAGGGCTGGGACATCCTGCTGTCCAAGACCGGCTACACCGAGGAGGCGGGCCGCTGCCTGACCATGCGCATGAAGGAGGCGGGCAAGGCCGTCACCGTCGTGCTGCTGGACGCCGACGGCTCGGCCCAGCGCCTCAAGGACGCCGCGGCCATCCGCCGCTCGCTGGGTCGCTGAGCCGCTGAGCCGCTGAGCCGCTGAGCCGCTGAGCCGCAACTGGCGCGGGCCCCGTTGTGTGGCCCGCGCCTCCTCCACCCACTTCCGCAGTACCCGCGCAGCCCGGCCCGGCAGGCCCGGGCTGGGCTGCTGCATGCCGCTTCGATCGCTGCACTGGAGTTCCATGTCCCCGCTCTTCCGTCTCTTCCTGATGGTCTGCTGTCTGCTGCCGCTGAGCTGGCCGCCAGAGGTCGGTGCCCAGGCCACACCCACCGCCTATGCCCTGGACCGCACCGAGGTCCACCGTCTGCACTCGCGCCTGCTGCAGCGGGACTATGAGCTCTACATCGGCCTGCCGCCCGAGAGCGAGGCCGGCGCCCGCCTGCCGCTGCTCTTCGTCACCGACGCGCCGGTGGCCTTCCCGGTGATCCGCGCGATGAGCCGGCGCCTGGGCCACGAGGGGCCGCAGTCCCAGCAGATGGTGCTGGTGGGCCTGTCCTATGCCCTGGGCGACAGCGCCACGGTGAGCCGCAACCGCGACTACACGCCCAGCCAGCGCGCCTCCAAGGCCGAGGACAGCAGCACCCGCTACGGCGAGGCCGAGGCCTATGTGCGCTTCATCCGCGAGGAGGTGCTGCCCTATCTCGCCATCCATGTGCCGCAGGCCGACCCCTCACGGCGCTACTTCGCCGGCCATTCCTACGGCAGCCTGTTCGGTGCGCATGTGCTGCTGCATCACACGGACCTGTTCCAGCGCTACATCCTCAGCAGCCCGTCGCTGTGGTACGACCAGGAGCGCGTGCTGCGCGAGGCGGCGCAGCTGGCCGCGAAGCGCCAGCCGCTGAAGGCCCAGGTGCTGCTGCTGGCCGGCGCCAAGGAGCAGGCGGCGCCGGGCCGGCGCCCGCGGCCGGGGCGGGAGGCCGATGGCGACATCGTCGGCCATGTGCGCCGCTTCGAGCGCCTGCTGGCGCAGCTGCCCGGCGTGCAGGTGCAGAGCCAGATCATCCCGGACGAGGACCACCTCTCCGCCTTCCCCAGCGCCATGGTGCGCGGCCTGCGCTGGGCCCTGCCGCGGCACTGAGGCGCCTCAGCGCAGCAGCTGGTGCACGGCCGCATCGCCATACAGCGATTCGTAGTGCAGCGTGATGGACAGGCGCTTGAGCAGGGTCTCCAGCGCGTCCGGCTTCAGTGTGCAACCCGGCCCCGCCGAGGACAGCACCATCTGCCGCTGGTTGACGCGGTAGAAGTGCACCAGCGAGCCCGAGCCCATGCAGGCCGGGTCCAGCCCCAGGGCGCGGGCGGCAGCGGCCGTGCTGGGCTGGGGCTTGCCGTCCACCTGGATGTCGGCCCGCGTCACCCGCGCCGGACCCAGGCCGCTGTTCTGCACCAGCAGCGTCCAGCTGCCGTCGAGCTCGGTGTTGAGTTCGGTGTCCAGGATGGGTTGCACCATCAGCCGGTTGTGCTTCTGGATGGCATAGCCCTGCCACAGCGTGGCGGCCAGGGCGCAGACGGACACCACCATGGTCCGGGTGCGGATGGCGGTGATCGTGGCCCAGCGGCGGCCTTTGGGCGGGGCGGTGGGGGCGGTGGCTTCGGTCATGGAGGCGGAGGCATCGTTGGGAGGGAGATTCTGCCGTGCCGGGGACGCGGCCCCGGGGCTCGTTCCGACGCTGGCGCGAAGGCACGGATCCCCCCAGAGGTGGTGGTCCGCGAGCCGCTGGCGCGGCGCCCGCTTCGGCGACACTCCCGCCCGGCCCCGGCCCCGGCCCCGGCCCCGGCCCCGGCCCCGGCGCCCCGACCGATCGACGACTCCGCACCACCCGGCATGAACGACACCGCCCAACGCTTTCTCGACGCCTACGCCCGTGGGGAGATGCCGCCGGGCGGCTGGCTCTTCCCCACTGCCCTGCAGCAGTCCCGGCTCGACCATTCCGAGGACAGCCTGGCCCGGCTGGATCACCTGATGGACGCCATCCTCAAGAAGGTCCGGCCGACCCGCGAGCAGCTGTTCGACAGCGAGCCGGGCCGCAACTTCTGCGCGCTGATCGCCTTCTACCTGGTCGAGCAGGCGCGCCGCCGCACCGGCGCCTACATCGAATGGTTCCCGCGCGAGGCCGCGCCGCAGGTGCTGGCCGACGGACAGACGCTGCCCGACGAGCCCTTCGCCCGCCTCTTCGCGCGGGCGCCGGACCAGGACGTGGTCTTCTTCCCGCTGGGCTGGGTGGAGTCCCGCCTGATGGGCCAGGAGACCCCGATGCCCGCGGCGGACTACCTGGACCGCTCGGTCGCGCGCATCGAGCGCGCCGGGCCGGTGCACTGGTGGGAGGGCATGCAGGCCGTCGGCGAGCTGGCGGCCTGGCAGATGATCATGGCCAAGGGCGGGGCCGTGCTGCCGACGCTGCTGAGCGCCGCCAAGCCGCGGACCTTCATCGCGATGGGCATGCCGGGCCTGTCGGGCAGCCTGGACGACAGCGTGCAGCAGGGCGCGGAGCAGCTCCGCAGCAATCCTGACGGCGCGCGCTGGCAGGTGCTGTCCTACGACGGCTGGCTCGACGGACCGAACGGCCAGCAAGATGCCGTGATGCTGGTGCTGCAGACCTATGGCGAGTCGCCCTTGGCCCTCAAGATGGCCTTCCCCTACCAGCCTGCGACGGCCGGCCGGCAGCTGCGGATCCTGACGCCCGTCATCCAGGGCGCCAACCAGCCGACTGCCACGCTGGAATCGCTGCAGGGCGCGCTGTGGCGGGGCGTCTACGCCATGCAGTGGCCCGACGGCGACAGCTGGGACCAGCATCGCGAGGAGGGCGCCCGCGCCAGGCCGGCATCGCCGCCCTCAGCGCCGGGGCCTGTGCCCGCCGCGCCCGAACCGGCCGATCCGGCGGAACTGGCGCGGATCCTTGACAAGCTCCGCGCCAGCTTCGCGCTGCGCCAGCAGCGCATGAGCGATCTCAGCCTGGCCTCGGTGCTGGCGCCCAAGCCCGACTGGATGGGGCCTTCGGACGGCCTGAACGAGGTTGTCGTCCGGCAGCGCCTGCTGCTGACCGAAGGCGAGGTCGTCTGGGGCGCGCTGGTGATGGCCAACAAGCTGCTGTTCGAGCCGGGCACCGAGGACCTGCCCGCTCTGCTGGTGCATTCGCCGGACCGCCATTTCGATGCGCGACCCGAGGCGCTGCGGGAGGTCGGTCAGGCGCTTTTCGCGCTGAAGGACACGGTGCCTGCCGATCCCGAGCTGGCCCGACTGGCGGCCCTGATCACGGGCGAGACCGAGCGCTCCCTGGGCCTGGCGCTGCCTCCGGTGCTCTGCAGCCGGCCGGTGCGCGCCGGGGTGTTCATGGCGTACCGCCGGCACGTGCCCACGGGCGTCCTGCGCGGCGGGCTCTTCCCTGTGCTGACCCACCCCTCGACGCCGGCGGTGATGATGCTGCCCTTCGAGTTCTGGCCCATCGAGCTGATCATCCTGTGGAAGGAAGGGCGGCTGTAGCGCCGGCCCCGCCCGGATCGGCCTGATGGATCTGATCCGTCGCTGGCTCAGCCGATGAGCCAGCGGCCGCCCTCGCCGAATCGCGGTCTCAAGCCGCCGGCTTGGGCCGGTGCGCCGCGTCGGGCTTCTCGATCCAGGCGCGCAGCTCGGCGCTGCGGGCATGCTGCGGGGCCAGCTCCACAAAGCTCTTGTAGGCGGCCAGGGCCGCGGCCTCGTCGCCGGCCTGCAGCTGGGCATCGCCCAGGTTCAGCCAGGCCAGCGCGCGGCTGCCGTCCATCTCGATGGCCTTCTGGTACCAGCGCGCCGCCTCCACGGGCTTGCCGCGCTTGTAGTAGATGAAGCCCAGGTTGTTGGCTGCCAGCGCGAAGCGGGGCTGCAGCTTGAGGGCCTCGGTGAAGGCGGCCTCGGCCTCTTCGTAGCGGCGCTCCTTGTAGAGCTGCAGGCCGCGGTCGTTGGCCCGCTGTGCCGCCACGCGGGCGCCCGGGTCCACCTTGGCGGTGGGCGCAGCAATGGCGACCTCCTTGCCGTCCAGACCCTGCAGCTTGACCTGCACGGCCTTGGCGCTGGGCGCCTGCGCGGCGGTCTTGGCCTCGTCCAGGCGCTTGGCCAGGGCCGAGGCCTGGGCGTCGAGCTGGCCGCTGTCCCCGCTGAGCGCCTGCTCGGGCGCGGCCGCCAGCTCGAAGACGAACTCACCGCCCTCCGAGCCCGGCAGGCTGCCGAAGGCCGGCGTCTGGTGGGCCACGGCGGACACGGCCGGCGCCACGTAGGCGGCCAGCTCGGTGGCGGTGATGAGGCCGTCGCCGTTGAGGTCGGCCTTGCCGGCGAGGGCCTGCAGCAGGGTCCAGGTGAAGACCGAGTGGCCGCCGGGGCCGTCGTCGGCCACCTGCTGGTCGGTGCCGCCGGCCGTCATCATCTGGCGGCCCAGGCGGCGGGCGTTGTCGCGGATGAAGTTGTTGCTGTTCGAGGCGCCGCCGCCGCGCGTCAGGCCCAGGCCCGAGTAGCAGGCGTCGATCACGAACAGCGCATGCTTGGCCGGCAGCGCCTCGCCCAGCTCCTGCAGCTGGGGCATGGCGATGGCGTCGGTCTGCAGGTCGTCCAGCCCGGCGTCGACCGGGATCACATAGCCCACCTCGCGCCCGCTGGGCAGCTTGCGCGTGCTGCCATGGCCGGCGAAGAAGACGAAGACGCGGTCGTCGCGCTTGAGCTCCTTGCCCGAGAGCTTGTTCAGCGCGCGCAGGATGTTGGCCCGCGTGGCCTCGCCGTCCAGCAGGAGCTTGACGTTCTCGGCGCGGAAGCCGAAGCGGGTCTGCAGCGTCTCCTGCATGGCGCGCGCGTCGCGGCCGGCGTGCTGCAGGCGCGGCCAGCGCTGGTACTGGTCGATGCCGATGATCAGCGCATGGCTGTCGCGGTAGAGCGCGGCGCCGCTGAGCTGGGTGTCGCCCGTCTCGATGGGCTTGCGGTCGGCGCTGAGGAACTGACCGTCCTTCCAGCTGGCGAACTTGTAGCCCTCGGCCACCAGCTGGTCCAGCACCAGGGGCAGGGCCTGGACGGTGCGGGCATGGATGTCGTGGAAGAGGATGATGCCCCGCTGCTGCTTCTGCACCTCGCCGATCACGCGGGCGGCGATGGACTTCGGGATGGGGTCGGACCAGTCCAGCGAATCGATGTTCCACATCATCGAGCGCAGCTTCAGGGCCTCGATGGTGTCCAGCGCCTGGTCGTTGCGCGCGCCGTAGGGAAAGCGGAAGAGCGCCTGGCCGCTGCGGCCGGCCTTGTCCAGCAGGGCCTCGGTGTGCGCGGCCTCGTCACGCACCTGCTCCTGCGCGAACTTGGACATCAGCCCGTGGGTGAAGCTGTGGTTGGCCAGCTGGTGGCCGGCGGCGAGCACGCGCTTCGCGACGTCGCTGCCGGGGCCGGGCTTCACCTGGCCCTGGGCGTCGACGCTGCCGAGGTTCTGCCCCAGCTCGAAAAAAATCGCGGGCGCCTGGTAGCGCTGCAGGATCTCCAGGATCTCGTCGGTGTAGCGGCCGTGCGGGCCGTCGTCGAAGCTGAGCAGCACCGTCTTCTCGGGCAGCTGCTGGCCAAAGAGTTCGCGCTCGCCCTTGGCCGCGCTGGGCCTGGCCTGCACCGAGGGCAGGATGGTGGCGTAGTCCTTGAGGATCTGCTCGCGGCTGTAGATCGTCTTGAGCTTGGCGACGTAGTCCGTCCACTTCTCGCGCTTGAGCTCGATGCCGCGCTGGGCGAAGCGGCCGAAGGTGTCACGCAGCTCGCGCTCGTAGGCCTGCTCCACCTCGGCCAGCACGACCAGGTCTTCCTGCGCGCGCTTGGCCAGCTTCAGCCCGGCGATGCTCTGGCTCGCGCCCAGGCGCTGCTGCAGCTGCAGCAGCAGGTCCTTGAAGGCCAGGCGGTCGGCGTCGAACCAGCTGGGTTCGCCCTCGATGCGGTCCAGCAGCTGCGCGAGGCCGTCCAGCGAGGCGTCCTTGGCGAAGGCCTGCTCCACCAGGGCGCGCTGGCCCTTCTGCAGGTCGTGGAAGAGCATCAGGCCCACGCTGGAGACGGCCTCGCGCTCGGCGGGCTTGAGCGCGGCCTCGCCCTCCATCAGCACGACCATCTGACGGTGCAGGGCCAGCAGGGCGTCGGCCTTGGCCGTGAGGCTGGGCGCGGTCTGCGCGGCGGAAGCCGCAGCGGACGCGGACAGCGCCGGGCCGGCGTTCGGGGTGCCGGGGCGCTGGCAGGCGCTCAGCGTGAGGCCCGCGGTCAGCAGCAGGCCGGCGAGCAGGCTCAGGCGCCAGGGGGTGGTGACGGACGACAAATCGGACTCCCTCTTCATGATGCAGGCGGCCCGAAGCGATGCCGGGCGCGGCCCGGATTGTGACCCGGCGCGAAGCCCGTCCTGCCCAGGCGCGACGCACGCCACGGACGCCTGCATGAGCGCAACGCTAAAATCCGCGGGTTTGCCCTCGCTCTTTTCCGGCTTCGCGGCCGGCTCCCGCCATGAACCTCTCCGCCCTCACCGCCCTGTCTCCCCTGGACGGCCGCTATGCCTCGCGCATGGGCAGCCTGCGCCCGCTGCTGTCCGAGTTCGGCCTGATGCACCGCCGTGTGCAGGTCGAGGTCGAGTGGTTCATCGCCCTGTCCGATGCCGGTTTTGACGAGTTCAAGCCCCTGTCCGCCGGCGCCCGCGAGCTGCTGCGCGCCCTGGTGACGAACTTCGGCGAGGCCGATGCCCAGGCCATCAAGGACATCGAGAAGACCACCAACCACGACGTCAAGGCCGTCGAGTACTGGATCAAGTCCCGCTTCGAGAGCCACGCGGAGCTGAAGGCCGCCGGCGAGTTCGTGCACTTCGCCTGCACCAGCGAGGACATCAACAACACCAGCCACGGCCTGATGCTCAAGGCCGCCCGCCAGGACGTGATCCTGCCCACGCTGGACCGCATCATCGACAAGCTCACCGGCATGGCCCACACCCTGGCCGCCGTGCCCATGCTCTCGCGCACGCACGGCCAGACCGCCAGCCCGACCACCGTGGGCAAGGAGATCGCCAACGTCGTGGCCCGACTGCGCAATGCGCGCACCCGCATCGCCGACGTCAAGCTGCTGGCCAAGATGAACGGCGCCGTGGGCAACTACAACGCCCACCTCAGCGCCTGGCCCGCCTTCGACTGGGAGGCCTTCAGCCAGCGCGTGATCGAGCAGCAGCTGGGCCTCACCTTCAACCCCTACACCATCCAGATCGAGCCGCACGACTACATGGCCGAGCTGTTCGATGCCGTGACCCGCGCCAACACCATCCTGATCGACTGGTCGCGCGACGTCTGGGGCTACGTCTCCCTGGGCTACTTCAAGCAGCGCACCAAGGCCGGCGAGATCGGGTCCTCGACCATGCCGCACAAGGTCAACCCCATCGACTTCGAGAACGCCGAGGGCAATTTCGGCTTGGCCAACGCCGTGCTGACCCACCTGAGCCAGAAGCTGCCCATCAGCCGCTGGCAGCGCGACCTGACCGACTCCACCGTGCTGCGCAATATGGGCGTGGGCCTGGGCTACGCGCTGCTGGGCTACGACTCCCTGCTCAAGGGCCTGGACAAGCTGGAGATCAATGAGGCCGCGCTGGCCGCCGACCTCGACGCCGCCTGGGAAGTGCTGGCCGAGCCCATCCAGACCGTGATGCGCCGCTACGCTCTGCCCAACCCCTACGAGCGCCTGAAGGAGCTGACCCGCGGCAAGGCCATCACCCGCGAGTCCATCCAGGACTTCATCCGCGGCCTGGAGCTGCCCGAGGCCGAGAAGGCCCGCCTGCTCGAACTGACGCCGGGCGGCTACACCGGCACGGCCGAGTCCCTGGCCCGCCGCATCTGAGTCTGGACGGGGCTGCGCTGAAGTCCGCTTCATGAGCCGCCCCGCCGCCGAGAACGCCCGCTTCGCCACCCTGCGCCGCATCCCCGGCGCCATCTGGGTGCTGGGCTTCGTGAGCCTGCTGATGGACATCTCCTCGGAGATGATCCACAGCCTGCTGCCTCTGTTCATGGTGGGCAGCCTGGGGATGAGCGCCACGGCCGTGGGCCTGATCGAGGGGGCGGCCGAGGCCACGGCGCTGATCGTCAAGATCTTCTCCGGCATGCTCAGCGACCACTGGGGCCGTCGCAAGCCCCTGGCTCTGCTGGGCTACGGCCTGGGCGCGCTCAGCAAGCCGCTGTTCGCGCTGGCCCCGGGCGCCGGCCTGCTGGTCACCGCGCGGCTCAGCGACCGCATCGGCAAGGGCCTGCGCGGCGCCCCGCGCGATGCGCTGGTGGCCGACCTCGCGCCGCCCGCGCTGCGTGGTGCGGCCTTCGGCCTGCGCCAGTCGCTGGACACCGTTGGCGCCTTCCTCGGCCCCCTGCTGGCTGCGGCACTGATGCTGCTGTGGGCGGGCGATTTCCGCGCCGTGTTCTGGGTCGCCTGCCTGCCGGCCGTGGCCTGCGTGCTGCTGCTGGCGGTGGGCGTGCGGGAGCCGGCACCGCCGCCGGCCGCTCCTCGGCCCAATCCCCTGAGCCGCGCACAGCTGGCGCAACTGGGGGCCGCGTTCTGGTGGGTGGCGGGCCTGGGCGCGCTCTTCACGCTGGCCCGTTTCAGCGAGGCCTTCCTGGTCCTGCGCGCCCAGCAGCAGGGCATCCCCCTGGCCCTGGTGCCCCTGGTGATGGTGGCCATGAACGTGGTCTATGCCGCCTGCGCCTACCCCTTCGGCAAGCTGGCCGACCGCCTGCCGGCGACGCAGCTGCTGGCCTGGAGCCTGCTCGTGCTGCTGGCCTCGCAGGCCCTGCTGGGCAGGGCCCAGGGCTGGCCCTGGGTGCTGGGCGGCGTGGCCCTGTGGGGCGTGCACCTGGGCATGAGCCAGGGCCTGCTGGCCGCCCTGGTGGCCGAGGTGGCGCCGGCCTCGCTGCGCGGCACGGCCTATGGCTTCTTCAACCTCTTCTGCGGCCTGGCCATGCTGGTGTCGGGCGGCCTGGCCGGCTGGCTGTGGGATGGCCTGGGCCCGGGCAGCACCTTCGCGATGGGCGGGCTGTGCAGCCTGCTGGCGCTGGCGGCGCTGCGCCTGCGGCCTCGTGCCTGAGCCCTCAGCGCACCACGCCTTCCGCGAACCACTGGCCCCAGACGGCCTCCTGCAGGCGCTCGTCCGTGCGGCCGGGCAGGCGCGCCAGGGCGGCCTGCAGCGGGGCCTCGTCATTGCCGGCGCGGAAGAGCACGTGGTCGATGGGCCCGGCCTGCATCGCATACCAGGCGCCCAGCGTGCCCTCGTCGACCAGGGCCTGCAGCGCGGCATCGAGCTGCTGGCGTTCCTCGGGGCGCAGCGCCGCGGCGCCGGACAGCATCACGATGCGGTTCTCGACGATCTTCTTCAGGTTCAGGCCGGTGGTGTTCAGTGCCTTCTTCACCACGCAGGGCTGGGCGTTGAGCGTCATGTGGCCCAGGGCCACGTACTCGTCCTCGGTGAAGTAGGCGCGCAGCGCGTCCAGGTCGGGCGCGCGCACCACCACGATGCCGCGCTTGAGCTGGGACGGGTCGCGCATGGGGCCGGCCGCGAAGAGCTTGCCCGCCGCGAAGAGGCGCTCGAAATTGGCGATGTGGCCCTTCTGCATGGCCATGACCCGCTCCTTGTCCGGCGGGGTGGGCACGCCGCGCTCCAGGAAGACGAACCAGTCGCGGCCGGGCACGGGCACCGGCGTGGGCGCCTCGTCCGCAAGGGCCGGGGGCAGGGCCATCGCGGCAGTGAAGGCAGTCAGGCCGGCGGCTTTCAGCGCGGTGCGTCTTTGCATGGCGAGCTCCTGGAGGCGGGATGGGGGGAGCATAGCCGCGGCTTCAACGCCCCGGGGGCATCTGCTGCGGCCAGCGGATCAGCAGGCGGGCGCCGCCCAGCTCGGGCGCTCGCTGCATCAGGGCCTCGCCGCCATGGCTCTCGGCCACATGCCGCACGATGGCCAGGCCCAGGCCGAAGCCGCGCGAGCGGCGGTGGCGCTCCAGGCGCTTGAACGGCGTGAAGACCAGCTCGCGCAGGGCCTCGGGCACGCCCTCGCCGTCGTCGTCGATGGCCAGCCAGACCTGCTCCTGGTCCAGCCAGGCCTGCAGGCAGATGCGCGAGCGGGCATGGCGGGCCGCGTTGCGCAGGCCGTTGCGCAGGGCATAGGGCAGGATCTGGGCGTCGAAGGGCAGGGCGGTGTCAGGCAGCTTGAGGGCCAGGCTGAGGTCCTTGCCGTCCAGCAGGGGACGCAGGCTGTCGGACTCCTGCATCAGCAGCTCGGTGAGGTCCCCCGGCTCGGGCTTGGCACTGAGGGCGCCGGTGTCCAGACGGGCGAGCATGAGGCTGGCGTCGATCAGGCCCTCGAGTTCCTCGATGTCGCGCTCGCAGGCCTGGACCTGGGCTTCGCGCCGGGCCGCGTCGTCCTCGTCGATCAGGGCGTCGATGGCGAAGCGCAGGCGCGCCAGCGGCGTGCGCAGCTCATGCGAGACCGCACCGGTCAGCTCGCGCTGGCTGGCCAGGGCCGAGGCCAGACGCTGCAGCGTGGAGCGGATGGCATGGGCCAGCGGCGCGAAGAGGCGGCTGCGCGGGCGCGGTAGGGGGGTGTCGAAGTGGCCGGCGCTGATCTGGTCGGCCGCGGCCTGCAGCTCGCGCAGGTCCCGCCAGGCCGGGCGCAGCAGCCACCAGGCCAGGCCCATCACCGCGACGGACAGGGCCAGGCCCGTGAGCAACTGAAGCCACAGCTCGCGCGGCAGCTGCCAGGACTCCCCCGGCTGCCAGTCGGCATTGAGCGGGCCCAGCTGCAGCACGGCATCGCCCTTGGGATCCAGCCGCGCATAGACCCGCCGGTTGAGGCCCGCCACCACCAGCTCGCCGCGCAGCAGCTGCTCCTGGCGCGCGCCGCTGAGGTCCTGCATGCGCACCAGGCTGACGGGATAGGCGAAGGTCTGGTCCAGCTGGCGGATGCGGGCCTCGCGGGCCTTGTGGTCCAGGGGGCGCAGCTCATTGACCAGCACGTCCACCGTGCCGCGCATGAAGCGCTTGACGTAGTCCGCCGTGAAATGGTCGACGGCCACCGCCACGAGGCCCTGGGCCATCAGCATCAGCGTCAGCACCGCCAGGCCCAGGCCCAGCGCGATGCGTGCCAGGGGCGAGGGCTTGAAACCGAGTCGTGGCAGTCGAAGCATTCGAATTGAGTGAACAGGCGGGTGAGTCGCTCAGGTCAGCCCAGCGGCGCCCGAGGATCCGGCTTTGCCGGTCCTACGGGCGCGCCCCCTTGAGGGGGCCGGCGAAGCCGGTAGGGGGTGGGTGGATCACGGGACAAAGAGATAGCCCTGGCCGCGGACCGTCTTGATGCGCTCCGGCGCATGCGCATCGTCGCCCAGCTTGCGGCGCAGGCGCGAGACGCGGGCGTCGATGGCGCGGTCCAGGCCGTCGAACTCCAGGCCGCGCAGGCCTTGCATGATGTCCTCGCGCGAGACGACCTGGCCCGCACGGCGCGCCAGGAAGAGCAGCAGCTCGTACTCGGCCGTGGTCAGCTCCACGGCCTCGCCCTGCACGCGCAGTTCGCGCGCGGCCGGGCGGATCTGCACGGGGCCGAAGTCCATCTCGTCTCCCGCCTCGGCCGGGCCGGCCTCGCTGGGCGCGGCCGGCGCGTCGCGGCGCAGCAGGGCCTTGAGCCGCGCCAGCAGCACGCGGGGGGCGACGGGCTTGGTGATGTAGTCGTCGGCCCCGCCTTCCAGGCCCAGGACCTGGTCGATGTCGTCGTCGCGGGCGGTCAGCATGACGATGCGGCCCTTGAAGTCGCGGCGCACGTCGCGCAGCACATCGAAGCCGTCCTTGCCGGGCAGGTGGCCGTCCAGCAGCACGACGTCGTAGGCTTCGGCGCGCAGCCGCGCTTCGCCCTCTGCGCCGTCGCCACAGCAGTCGACGGCATAGCCGGCCTTGCGCAGCGCCTCGGCCACCAGCGCGGCCAGGCGGTCGTCGTCTTCCACGAGGAGGATGCGTGCGGGGTCCATGGGGCCGCAGTGTACGGAACAGCGCCCGTCCGCAGGGGTGACGATGGGCATGGGCCACCCCGGTCTCCCACAATCCGGGCACTGCCGACCCGGCAGGTCCAGGGAGGATGAAGGGTATGAAGCAAAAGCTTCAAGGGCTGGTCTGGCTGGGGCTGGCGCTGGCAGGTGCCGCACAAGCCGATCCATGCCGCTCGCAGCTGCCCCGCTCGCTGCAGGCCAGCGTGGCTGCGCAGGCGCCGCAGTACCGTTTGCCGTCTGCCGGGGACTATCCCGATGCAAAGGATGCCTGCCCCGGGGTGCTCAGGGGCCGATGGGGCGGGAAGACCGCCGTGGCCGTGGTCCTCCCAAGCCGCGACGGGGCCGCCATGGAGCTGGTGCTGGCGCAGCCGCATGCGTCCTCCTGGCAGCTGGAGGTGCTGCTGCGGCCGTCCCGCGGGGACCGCCTGCCCGTGCTGAGCACGGCACCCGCAGGACGCTATCTGCGCACGCCAGCCCTGGGTGAGGGAATGGAGCCCGGCGAGCAGAGTCCCCTGGCCTGTGCGGCCGACGGCCTGCGCCTGGAAAGTCCGGAATCAGCCGCCGCCGTGTTCTGCCCCACGTCCGCCGGATGGCGGCATGTCTGGGTGAGCGACTGAAGCGTCGGGGCCGCCCTCAGCTGCCCTCGCCGGCATTCAGGCCGTACTTGCGGATCTTGTCCGCCAGCGTGGTCTTGGGCGTGCGCAGGGCCTGGGCGCTGCGTGCGATGTTGCCGCCGTGGCGCTGCAGGGCCTCGCGGATGAGGCGCTTCTCGAAGTCCTCCACCGTCTCGGCCAGCGAGAGGGCCTGGGGCGCCGGCGCGTCCGCGTTGGCCTCGTTCTGCACGTCGCCCAGCACATCGCTGCGCACGCCCAGCACCAGGCAGTCGGCCACATTGCGCAGCTCGCGCACATTGCCGGGCCAGTGGTGGGCGGTGAGGGTGCGCAGCTGGGTGACGCTGACCGTGGGCACGGCCAGGCCGTAGCGGCTGGCCGCCAGCAGCAGGAAGTGCTCCAGCAGCAGGGGGATGTCCTCGCGCCGCTCGCGCAGGGGCGGGAGGTCGATGGTCACCACGTTGAGGCGGTAGTAGAGGTCGCTGCGGAAGCTGCCCTGGCGGGACTTCTCCAGCAGGTCGTCCTTGCTCGCGGCCACCACGCGGCAGTCCACGGGCAGGGGCTGGTTGGAGCCCAGGCGCTCGATCTGGCGCTCCTGCAGCACGCGCAGCAGCTTGATCTGCGCGGCCATGGGCATGCTCTCGACCTCATCCAGGAACAGGGTGCCGCCGCTGGCATGCTCGATCTTGCCGATGCGCCGCTTCTGCGCGCCGGTGAAGGCGCCGGGCTCGTGGCCGAAGAGCTCGCTGTCCAGCAGGGTCTCGGGCAGGCCGCCGCAGTTGAGGGCCACGAAGGGGCCGCCGCGGCGCGCGGAGAGCTCGTGCAGGGCCTGGGCGACCAGCTCCTTGCCGGTGCCGGTCTCGCCCCGGATCAGCACGTCCACCCGCGACTCCGCCACGCGGGCCACCAGCTGGCGCACGGCCTCGATCTGTGGCGAGCGCCCCACCAGCTGGCCGGCCACGCCGTCGCGCCGGGCCAGGGCCTCGCGCAGCTGGGCGACCTCCAGCGTCAGGCGGCGCTTGTCCAGGGCGCGTCGCACCACCTCGACCAGGTGCTCGGGCGAGAAGGGCTTGGGGATGAAGTCATAGGCGCCGGCCCGCATGGCCTCCACCGCCAGGCTGACGTCGCCATGGCCGGTGATCATGATGACGGGCAGGGCGGCGTCCATGTCCTGGCAGTGGCGGACGAGGCTCAGGCCGTCGGCGCCGGGCAGGCGCATGTCCGTGACGACCACGCCGGCAAAGCCTGCGTGCAGCAGGGGCCGGGCCTCCTCGACCGAGGCCACGGCGCGGGCCGCCAGCCCCGCCAGCTGCAGGGCCTGGACGCAGCCCAGCTGCATGTGCAGATCGTCCTCGACCAGCAGGACGGACAGCTCGGGGTGGGGCGGCAGGCTCATGAGGGCATTGTCAGGCCTGGGCGGCGGCCTGCGGGGTGTCGTCGGCGGGCAGGTGCAGGATGAACTCCGCGCCGCCCTGCGGGTGGTTGCGCGCCTCCAGCTCGCCGCCGCCCTCGCGGGCGATGTCGCGGGAGATGGCCAGCCCGAGGCCCAGCCCCACGCCCTGCTCCTTGGTGGTGAAGAAGGGCTCGAACAGGCGGCGCAGGGCCTCGTCGCCGAGGCCAGGACCGCTGTCCCGCACCAGCAGCAAGACCTGACCCCCGCCCTGCATCGCCTGCACCTGGATCACGCGGTCCTCCTGGCCCTGCACGGCGTCCAGGGCATTGCCGATGAGGTTCAGCAGCACCTGCTCCAGGCGGTTGGGATCGAAGAAGGCGAAGGCCTGGCCAGGCTCCAGCTCGCGCTCCAGGCTGACCTGCTGCTGGCGGATGCGCTGGTCGTGCAGGAACAGGGCGTTGCCCAGGGCCTGGCCCACGTCACAGCGCTGCGGGCGCGCCTGGCTCTTGCGGGCGAAGCCCTTGAGCGGCTGGATGATCTGGCCCATCTGGTCGGCCAGGCGCGTGAGGATCTCGAGATTGCCCTGCACCGAGCGCAGGTCCTCGCGGCGCATGAACTCCAGCGCATTCCCCGCCAGGGTGCGGATGGCACCCAGCGGCTGGGCCAGCTCGTGCGTGATGCCCGTGGCCAGTTGCCCCAGCGCGGCCATCTTGCCGGCGTGCACCAGCTCGTCCTGCGCGCGGCGCAGGGTGGCCTCGGCCTGCTGGCGCTCGGTCACCTCCTGGGCGAGCTGGGCATTGGCCTCGGACAGGGCCTGCGTGCGCCGCGCCACCTGATCCTCCAGCTCGGCATGGGCTTCCAGCTTCTGGCGCAGGATGCGGCGGCGCTGCAGCAGGATCAGGGCGCTCAGCAGCACCACGCCCAGGCCCAGGCTCGCCAGCAGGCCATGGGTGCTGGCCTGCTGGCGCACGGGGCGCAGGTCGCTGAACATCATCAGCCGCCAGTCCATGCCGTTGAGCGTGCGGCCCATCACCAGCATGGCGCGGCTGGCCAGCCGCGGTGCGGAAGCGGCCGCGCCCAGGCCGTTGGGCAGCACCCCCTCGATCACCTGGCTGTCCTCGTCCACCCGCAGGTCCACCTGCAGCGGGAAGCGCGGCAGGGGCTGGGCGGCGTAGAGGCGAGAGAGCTGCAGGTCCACGCGCTGGTCCACGCTCAGCTCGGCCAGGCTGGTGTAGCGCCAGGCGGGCTCGGAGGAGAGGATGACCACCTGGTTGGAATCCGCCAGCAGGGCCGGCGAGCCCAGGGTGGCCCAGGCCTCGTTGATGGGGTCCAGCTTGATCTTGATGGCCGCCACGCCCACCACGCGGGCGCCGTCGTGAATCGGGTGCGAGACGTAGTAGCCCGGGCGCCCGTCCCGCGTGCCGATGGCGAAGTGGCGCCCCACGCGGCCGGCCAGGGCCTCGAGGAAATAGGGGCGGAAGGAGAGGTCCTCGCCCCGCAGGCCCGGCTCGCTGGAGGCCAGCACCTGGCCCTGCTGGTTCTGGACGAAGAGCTCCAGGCTGCCCAGGTGGGCGTTGAGACGGCGCAGGTACAGGGCGGCCGCCTCGATGCGTGCGGGCGACTGCGGCTCGCGCAGCAGGGCCAGCACTTCCGGGCTCAGCTGCAGCGTGGCGGGGATGGACTCCTGGCGCTTGATCACCCCCTCCGCCGCGGCGGCGAAGAGTTCCAGCTGGTGGTTGGACTCGCGCCGCAGCACTTCCGTGCCCTGACGCAGGCTGGCGGTGTAGGCCAGCCAGCCCGCGCCGCCGACCAGCAGCGCCGCGGCCAGGGAGCCAAGCAGGATGCGCAGACCTCTTTTCAAGCGAACACCAGCATGCTCAATACCCTGGCTTGGACGGGGCGGAGCCACCGAAGGTGGCCAGCCCCTCAGGCACGGCATGCGCGGATCCGGCTTTGCCGGGCCGTTGCATGCGCCCCCTTGGGGGGCTCGCGCAGCGAGTAGGGGGGGGGTCAATGGTTCAGGATTTTGGAGAGGAAGTCTCGTGCCCGCGGTGAACGTTCCTCGGGCTTGCCGAAGAAGTCCTCCTTGCGGCAGTCCTCGACGATCTTGCCGGCGTCCATGAAGATCACCCGGTGGCTGACCTTCTTGGCGAAGCCCATCTCGTGCGTGACGCACATCATGGTCATGCCCTCGTTGGCCAGTTGCACCATCACGTCCAGCACTTCGCCGACCATCTCCGGGTCCAGGGCCGAGGTGGGCTCGTCGAAGAGCATCACGATGGGGTCCATGGACAGGGCCCGGGCGATGGCCACGCGCTGCTGCTGGCCGCCGGAGAGCTGGCCGGGGAACTTGTCCTTGTGGGCGGAGAGGCCCACACGGTCCAGCATCTTCAGGCCGCGGGTCCGGGCATCATCGGCATTGCGGCCCAGCACCTTGATCTGCGCGAGCGTCAGGTTGTCCGTCACCGAGAGATGCGGGAAGAGCTCGAAATGCTGGAACACCATGCCCACGCGCGAGCGCAGCTTGGGCAGGTTGGTCTTGGGGTCGGCCAGGGAGATGCCGTCCACCACGATGTCACCCTGCTGGAAGGGCTCCAGCGCGTTGACGGTCTTGATCAGGGTGGACTTGCCCGAGCCCGACGGCCCGCAGACCACCACGACCTCGCCCTTCTGGATGCTGGTCGTGCAGTCGGTCAGCACCTGGAAGCTGCCGTACCACTTGGAAACGTTCTGGATCTGGATCATGGGTCGACCTCAGCGGATGATTTGGATGCGACGCTGCAGCCGGCGCACGAGCATGGAGAGGCTGAAGCAGATCACGAAGTAGAGGCCCGCGGCCAGCAGATAGGTCTCCACCGGGCGGTTGAAGTTGCGGCCGGCCACCTCGAAGCCCTTGAGCAGGTCATAGGCGCCGATGGCGTAGACCAGCGAGGTGTCCTGGAACAGGATGATGGTCTGCGTCAGCAGCACCGGCAGCATGTTGCGGAAGGCCTGGGGCAGCACCACCAGGGCCATGGCCTGGCGGTAGTTCATGCCCAGGGCGAAGGCCGCATAGGTCTGGCCCTTGGGCACGCTCTGCACGCCGGCACGCATGATCTCGGCGTAGTAGGCCGCCTCGAAGAGCGTGAAGGTGATGAAGGCCGAGAGCTCCGCGCTGATGGGCCCCGTGAGCAGGGGCACCAGCAGGAAGAACCACAGGATCACCATCACCAGCGGGATGGAGCGCAGCAGGTTCACGTAGGCCGCGGCCGGCTTGCTCAGCAAGGGGTTGCTGGACAGCCGCATCAGTGCCAGCACCGTGCCCAGCAGGATGCCGCCCACCATGGCCACCAGGGTCAGCTGGATGGAAAAGATGAAGCCCTTGGCGATGAAGGCGCGCAGGAACTCGCCTGTCAGGAAGGAGAAGTCGAGATTCATTTGTGACCCGCTCCGGCAAGACCTGGCACCCGCACCCAGCGTTCGAGCAGGGCGGAGAGCAGGTAGACCGCAAAGGCGGACAGGAAGTACAGCAGCGTCACCATGGCGTAGACCTCGGTGGGGCGGGAGGTTTCCTCACCCACCTGGCGCGCGAACTGCGTCAGCTCCAGCACCGACAGCGCGAAGGCCACCGAGCTGTTCTTGACGATGCTCATGGCCTCGCTGGTCAGCGGCGGCACGATGATGCGGAAGGCCACCGGCAGCAGGATGTGGCGGTAGGTCTGGGGCAGGGTCAGGCCCAGGGCCAGGCCGGCCGCCTTCTGGCCGCGCGGCAGGCTCTGGATGCCGGCCCGCACCTGCTCGGAGATCCGTGCCGAGGTGAAGAAGCCCAGGCCGATGGCCGCGATCAGGAAGCTGGGCAGGCTCTTCATCGGCGCAATGAACTCCGGCGCCACGAAGAACCACAGGAACAGCTGCACGATCAGCGGGATGTTGCGGAACAGCTCGGTCCAGGCCTCGCCCAGGAAGGCGAGCTTGCGGTTCGGGCCGGTGCGCAACACCCCCATCAGCGAGCCCAGCACCAGGGCGATGACGAGACCGATGGCCGAGACGGCCAGGGTCCAGCCCCAGGCCGAGAGCAGCCAGTCCAGATAGGTCTGTGTGCCGGGCTGGCCGAAGCAGCCCTGGACGACCGTCCCTTCGACGGTGTCCTTGCACCAGAGTTCCTGCCATTCGAATGTCATGGGGATCCTTTCCTGTGGGGTCAGGTCTTGCCTGCTCCCGTGCCGTGGCTACCGGTGGGGCCGCGGTCGTGGGCCTTACTTCTTGGCGTAGGCTTCCATGGGCTTGTCGTTCGGTGCGGCGAGCGCGGCCTTCAGGTTCTCGCTCATCGCAAGGCCCACGCGGCTGTTGGTCGGGGGGATGGGCTGCATCAGCCACTTGTCGTAGAGCTTGGCCATCTCGCCGGATTTCATCATCGCGACCAGGGTGTCGTCCACGGTCTTCTTGAAGGCGGGATCGTCCTTGCGGAACATGATGGCGATGGGCTCGACCGACAGCACCTCGCCCACGATCTTGAAGTCCGCCGGGTTCTTGGCCTTGGCGATCAGGCCGGCCAGCAGGGAGCCGTCCATCACGAAGGCGTCGGCGCGGCCGGATTCCAGCAGCAGGAAGCTGTCGGCGTGGTCCTTGCCGAAGACCTCCTTGAACTCCACGCCAGTGGCGCGCTCGTGCTTGCGAAGGGTCTGGACCGAGGTCGTGCCGGTGGTGGTGGCCACGGTCTTGCCGGCCAGCTGGCCGATGTTGGCGATGCCCGAGTTCGCCTTGACGGCGATGCGCACCTCTTCCACGAAGGTGGTCACGGCGAAGGCCACGTCCTTCTGGCGGGTCAGGTTGTTGGTGGTGGAGCCGCATTCCAGGTCCACCGCACCGTTCTGCACCAGGGGGATGCGGTTCTGCGAGGTCACCGGCTGGTACTTGATCTCCAGCTTGGCCAGGCCCAGCTGCTTCTGCACGGCGGCGGCCACCTTCTGGCAGATCTCCACGTGGTAGCCCACGTACTTGCCGTCGCCCAGGGTGTAGGAGAGCGCGCCGCTGGACTCGCGCACGCCCAGGGTCAGCGTGGCGCTGTCCTTGATCTTCTTGAGCGTGTCCTCGGCGCGGGCGGGCGCGGCGCTCAGGGCGGCCAGGCCCAGCAGCGTGGCCAGGGCGGAGGTGCGGAGGGACGTCTTCATGCGGATACCTGTCTCTTGATTTGTTGGAGGGGGATTCATTGCAGGGCGCGGTCCGAGGGCTGGCGGTAGAGCTGCAGCAGGGCCTCGGTGGGCGGCCAGTTGAGGTTCAGTCCCTTGGGCGGGATGGGACGCTGGAACCAGCGCTGGTAGATCTTCAGCGCCTCGCCGCTCTGCATGAGGCGGCTCAGCTCGCGGTCGACCAGCGTCTTGAAACCGGGATCCTCGCGGCGCAGCATGCAGCCATAGACCTCCGAGCTCATGGGCGCGCCGGTGAGGCGCCAGTCCTCGGGCTGGCTGGCCTTGGCGCGCTCGCCCAGCAGCAGGGCGTCGTCCAGCATGAGCGCGTCGACCTTGCCCGTCTCCAGGGACTGGAAGGCCTCGCCGTGGTCGCGGGCCGAGAGCAGCTGGATGCGCCCGCCGTGGGTCTCGTTCCAGGCGCGCAGCAGGCGCTCCGACGTGGTGCCGGCGGTGACCACGGCACGGCGGCCGGCGAGGTCGGCGAATTCCTGCAGCGGCGAGTCCCGGCGCACCAGCATGCGGGTGCTGACGATGAAGATGGAGACCGAGAAGGCGACCTGCTTCTGCCGCGCCAGGGTGTTGGAGGTAGAGCCGCACTCCAGGTCCACGGTGCCGTTCTGCACCAGCGACATGCGGTTCTGCGAGGTGACCGGCACCAGCCGCTGGGTGAGGGCCGGCAGCTTGAGCTCCTGGCGGATGCCCTCGACCACCTTGAGCATCAGGTCCTGCGAGTAGCCCACCACCTGGCGGCGCTGGTCGTAGTAGGAGAAGGGCACCGAGGATTCGCGGTGGCCCAGGTTGATGGTGCCGGTGGCGGCAATGCGCTTGAGGGTCTCGCTCTGGGCCAGCAGCGGGCTCGCGTCCTTGCCCGCCACGGGCTCGGCCGCCACGGCGCCGCCGGCCAGCAGGGGCAGGCTCAGCAGCAGGGCGGGGGCGAGGAGGCGGCGCAGCATGCCCTGCTTCTTGCAGGGGGCGTGCCAGCTGGGGTTATCCCTGGGTTTTCAGGGTGGGGAGGTGGGCAAGTGCTTGATTTGACTGGGGAGAGGGGGCCTCGATTGACAGGCGGGGGACGGAATTCCGTTCCTGAGGGGTGGGGTGGGACGGAAATCCGTGCGAGGGCCGGCGCTCACGGTGCGGCCGACACGGCGAACGCTGCCAGCTGCTGCGCGGACCAGGCCCTGAACAGGCGCCGCGCCAAGGGCCAGGCCTGTTCCAGTTGGGTGGCATCGGGAGCCTGGGGCAGCAGATAGGCGGCGTCATAGGCCTCGGGGCAATGCCCGCTGTCCAGGCAGGCCGCGTCCTTCAGCAGCTGCGTGGCCCAGGCCGCGGACGGGCGCGGGTCCAGGCTCACCGCCAGGTACAGGGCCAGCTCGAAGGTCTCGGGGTTGACGCCGCCCCAGGGTCGTCCTTCGAAGCTCAACTGCCGGCCGGAGCGGGCCGCTCGCATCAACCAGCGGGTGGCGCCGTCGTAGTCCTGCTGCGCCAGCAACTCGCCCAGGGCGTCCAGTTGCGGACTGTGGCGCAGCTGTTGCGCTGCGACGGAGGACGCATGCTCATGCAGGGCGCTGGCCCGCCAGCGGTCCTGTCGCAGCGGGCCGCAGGCGGCAGTGCTGCGGGCCAGGGCCTCGCGCCGCTGGAGACTGACATCGGCCGCCTCGCCTTTGGCGAGATGCAGCTGAAAGTCGTCGGCCAGATCCTGGTTCAGGTCCCGCTGGGGATCGCGCCGGGCCAGCTGCGCCACCTTCGCCATCGTGCAGGCCCGGCTCACCCGCCGAGCCTCGGCCAGGGAGGCGGGGGTGCCGGTTTGCATCCAGTGAACGAACTGGGGGTAGAGCGCTGCACCGAAGGGCATCGAGGGGCTCGACGCCGCGAAGGGGCCTTCGTCCGACGTTTGACTACTGCTGGCCCGTGCGCCAAGCACAGGCCCGAACGGCGGGGCGGGCCTGCGCATGGACTGTGGAGCCTCGGGCTTGGCGTGGTCTTCACCTGGCATTGCCGGCGGCCAGCGCTGCACCACCAGGCCCGGGGTCAGCAGCAGGGAGAGAGTCAGTAGCCAGCGATAAGGTCGGCGGAGCATGGCATCCACGTGGCCCCAATGGAGGTCAGCGTGCAGGGCAGGGGGTCAGGTTGCATCGCAGGAAGGCCTCCACCCGGCCCTGCTGCAGTGCCTCCTGCATGCGCTGGGCCAGGGCCTGGACCTGGGCTTGCTGCTCGGGCGTCTGTGCCGCCTTGCGGACGAGCGGTAGATCCGCGGATGCCTGGCCGCAGCGCCCGAACTGGACGCAGTGGGACAGGCTCAGCACATGATCCTGCATGGCCTCCGGACTCATCGTGAGGCTGGCCCACACGCGGTCCAGGGCTTCATTGAAGAGGCCGGCCGTCGGCAAGCCTCCCAGCAACTGGCCATCGAAGAAGGGGTGCGCCTGCGAGCTGGCGTGCATGAGCTGGGTCAGGGTGACGATGTCGCTGGCGTGGACGGCTTCCGTGACGTCCAGGCGCAGCGCCTCTTTCCTGCTGGCGAGGTCCTGCGCGCCTTCCGTGCGCTGGGGCGACTGCAGCATCTTCTCCCAGGATGGGTTGTCGAACATCGGTCGGCAGCGCAGCTGGACCAGGTCCCACGCCTGGCGCCGCTGGGCGGCCAGCGTCGGGGCCTCTCCCGCGAGCGGAGCCGGGGCCCGCATCTGGAAGGGGTTGTCGTAGGTCTTCTGGTCCGGGCTGCTGAAGGTGTTGAACAACGCGGACCGGCAGGTGTTCAACATGGCCCGTGCAGCAGCCTGACTGCCGGCGTCGGGCTGGCTGGACAAGCGGACATAGGTGGCATAGGTCTCGTTGCTGCTGAGCGCGCGGCGGGCGTCGGACCACTGTTGCTGGACGGGGTCGGGCCCTCTGCTCGCGGGGGGCGCCGCTGAGGAGCCTGGCAATGCCTGGGCGCTTGCTGCCATCGCGTCACCTGTCGCGGTGGAGGTCGGGTGCTTTACGGCCGCCCCGTTCTCGCTGGCGAGCAAGCCCGTCGGAGGTTCAAGAGGCGACCAGGGGGCCCAGTAGAGCAGGCCCGCGCCCAGGAGCAGGCCGGTGACTGCGGGGATCCAGTGGCGCGAACCACGAAGTGCTATCGACGGCATTGGGAAGACATCTCCGCAACCGGCTTGGGATTGCCCACCATGAGGCCGCTCGCCATGGGGAAGTCGATGGTGAAACGCCACAGGCTGCCGTTGCCTCTGCCATTGATGAACCCCCGGTCCTCCATGTCCCGCGCCCGCGTGGCGCTGGCCGCCTTCGGCGCGCTGACGCTGCTGGCCGCCGCCTTGCGCGTGATCTTGTAGAGCGCCGGCAGGTCCGGCCACGGGAACTCAGCGGCCGAGGCCGAAGTGCAGCCCAGGGCCACGATCAGTGCAGTGCAAGCTTCTTGATGAGCATGTGGGGGTCCTCCATCCCTGAATCGCTGTGGTGATGTCGCCCTGAACAGGGCCGGCGCAGCGTACAAAGAATGGGGCCGCGCGGGGCCTGCAAGTTCTTGCAGGAGGCGTGCCCCGGGTGCGATCAGCGCACCTGAAGGCCCACCGAAGCCGGGCGGAGGGCAGGGCCCGCCGGGACTCAGGGCTTCTTGCGGAACTCGAAGGCATCGAGATCCCCGCGCAGCACCGCCGCCATCATGCGGGGGTAGAGCGCCTGAATGGTGGCGCGCTCGGGGCTGCCAGCGGGGTAGTCGGCCAGCAGGCGCTCCTCAAGGCTGCCGGTGCACAGGCCCTTCTGGGCGCACAGGGCGAGGGCGTACAGATGGGGGCTGGGACTACGTGGGTCGACATAGAGCAGGGTGCCGGCCACGCTCAGCGCCTTGTCGTACAGCTCTGCATTCGCGGCGCCGCCCAGAGCCTGGCCTTCGAACCAAGGGAGGTAGCCCTCGGCCCGGCCCATGCGCGTGAGATAGCTCATCAGCACCTGATCGAGCCGGCCATAAGCGAATTCCAGGGCGACCATCTGTCGAAAATCACCGCTAGCACGAACCCGGTCTAGATCACGCTCGAAGGGCTCATCCGCCTCCGGTGCGCTCATGCGCAGGCTGTCCTGAGCAATGGGCAGGCAGCGTTGGTTGATGCGTTGCCAGGCGGCCTCACGTTGCGCGGTGCTGGCAGCCGACTCGCCAGGAATCGGGAAGGGCTTGGCCGCCATGAGGCCGCTGGTGCCGGGGACTTCGCCTTTGACCGAGGAACGCGACAGCAGGAGCGCCTGCTGGCAAGCCGCGCGCAGCGCCACGACCGTGGGGTAGCCGCCCTTGCGGTAGTCATTCCATAGCTGAACGACGCTGGCATAGAGGTCGTCGCTGTGCATGGCCTTGATGCGGTCGGCGCGGCGGGCCATGCTTGCCTCTAGGCTGACGCCCGGTCTGGCATCGCTAGCGACGGTGTCAGGGACTCCTGGATGCGAAGCAGGCGTAGGCCGGGCTACCTGCTGTACCGGCGCGTCGCTCGGTCGCTGGGCTGGTGCTTCCTCTGAGGAACCATGCCATTGTCGCGCGCACAACAGCAGAAGCACCAACGCGCTCCCTAGTAGCGCGGCAGCACGAGTCAATGGCCGCATGGACTTTGCGACCTCGATTGCGACTTGGCGCCCTGCAAGCTGAACTGGCTTGCGATATCAGAGACGTAGACGCTGAATCGCCAGACGCTGCCATCCTGGTAGGAGACATCGACCAGATCGTTAATCTGGAACGTTTGATCCGCGAGCTGTGCCTTGGCCGCTGCTGTCGCCTCGGTGTCGTAAGCGTCATAGGCCCTGCTGGCAATTTGCGTTCGAACGCAAGTGTCCAACAGCTTGGGAGCGCGGCGAAAGCCGAAGAACGCCAGCAACGGCCCCGGATTGGTCGGATCCATGGTGATGTTCTCCGGCACACCAAAGACATTGCAAGTCATCCCAGAGCAGATGGCTGCCTGCCGTTGCTCCGACTTGCCCCACAGCTCCACCTTGGCCAACTGGGTATTGATCGACACCTCGAAGCTGCCGAAGGAGTTCCAGCCGTCACTGGGGCCGATGTCTTTGCTGCACAGGCCCTCATCCCAGCTGCAGCCGCTGCCACCCGCATTGATGAGCTCCTGGTCCTCCGTGTCCCGCGCCCGCGTGGCGCTGGCCGCCTTCGGGGCGCTGACGCCGCTGGCCGGCGGTGCCGCCTTGCGGGTGACCTTGTAGAGCACCGGCAGGTCCGGCCACGGGAACTCGGTGGCCGCCGAGGCCGGGGTGGCGCCAAGGGCCACGATCAGTGCAGTGCAGTGCAGTGCAAGCTTCTTGATGAGCATGTGGGGGTTCTCCATCCCTGTATCGCTGTTGTGATGTCGCCCTGAACAGGGCGGGCGCAGCGTACAAGGCAGCGGGCCGCGCGCGTCCTGCCATCTGTTACAGGGGCAGGCGCGGCGTGTGCGCTCTGCGCGCGGGACGCCCGGGGTGAGGCGCCAGTGTGGGCTCACCGGGATTCCCGGGGATTCACCGGGACTCAGGCCGCCCGGTCCTCCCACGCGATCGCCGCGATCTTCCAGCCGCGCGCGGTCTTCACGCACTGCAGCAGCTTGTGCCCCCGGCCCTCGAAGGCCAGGCCGTCACGGCGGCCGGCCTTGGCGTAGTGCAGGCGCAGCTGGGCCAGGCCGCCCTCGTGCTCGATCTGCAGGTCCTCGATCCACTCGTGGAAGTCCTGCAGCGCGCCGCTGGCAAAAGCCTCGGCGCGGGGCTCGATGAACTCGCGCAGGCTGAGGCTGCTCAGGGCCTCGCCCTGGCGCACCACGATGCGGGCCTCGGGGAGCAGCCAGTGCGGCAGGGCGGCGAGCTGGTGGAGGCGGCCCGCGCGGTTGTCGAAGGCGCCGAGGAAGCGCTGCACCAGGGTACGCAGCTGCTGGGCGTCGTCGCCCGCGGGCTCGGGCGAGCGCCATTCGTAGATGTGGGACAGGCCCTCGTGCGCCTCGGTCTGCTGCAGGCCCAGGTCCTGGAAGCCGATGGCCATCAGCACGCGGCCGGAGCTGTCGTTGTGGGGCGCGGTGGTGGCCAGCAGGTGGCGCAGGCCCAGCACCTCGTGGGCATAGCGCAGGGAGGCGGCGGCGGCCTCGCGGGCGTAGCCGCGGCCCCAGTGGCGCTCTGCCAGGCCGTAGCCGAGATCGGGCTCGGGCAGACCCTCGCGGTGGATCAGGCCGGCCAGTCCCAGGCGCTCGCCATCCTCCTTGCGCTCCACGCACCAGAAACCGTGGCCCTGGGACCAGTAGCGGTTGAGCAGGCGGTCGCGCATCCACTGGCGGGCCTGCTCGGGCGTGCTGACGCCGGGGTCGGCGATGTTGGCCTTCCAGGACGGTTCGTTGATCAGGCCCAGGATGAAGGGCACGTCGCTGTCGTCGAACCAGCGCAGGCGCAGGCGTTCGGTTTCCAGAATCTGCATCGTCGGGACTCTCGTGTGCTGAGGGCGGCGGCCATCCAGCCCGGATGAACGGTAAATGGGCCGAAAGCGAGACAATACGGCACCTCCACCAGCCCAGCCCGCTCAAGGGTGCGATCCATGACCTTCCTCCAGCAACTCCACGCCGCCGAACGCCTGAACCAGTCGATGCTCTGCGTGGGCCTGGATCCGGAGCCGGGCAAGTTCCCCGGGGCCTGGAAGGGCGATGCCGGCCGCATCTACGACTTCTGCAGCGCCATCGTGGACGCCACCAAGGACCTGGTCAGCGCCTTCAAGCCCCAGATCGCCTACTTCGCCGCCCACCGCGCCGAGGACCAGCTGGAGCGGCTGATGGCCCACATCAAGCGCGTGGCGCCCCAGGTGCCGGTGATCCTGGACGCCAAGCGCGGGGACATCGGCTCCACCGCCGAGCAGTACGCCCGCGAGGCCTTCGTGCGCTACCAGGCGGACGCCGTCACGCTCTCGCCCTTCATGGGCTTCGACACCATCGAGCCCTTCCTGCGCTACGCGGACAAGGGCGTGATCCTGCTGTGCCGCACCTCCAACCCCGGCGGCAGCGACTGGCAGAACCAGCGCCTGGCCGACGTCCCTGGCCAGCCCCGCCTCTACGAGCACCTGGCCCACCTGGCCCAGACCGAGTGGAACAAGACCGGGCAGCTGGGCCTGGTCGTGGGAGCGACCTTCCCCGAGGAGATCGCCCGGGTGCGCGAGATCGCCCCGACCCTGCCCCTGCTGATTCCCGGCGTGGGCGCCCAGGGCGGCGATGTCGCGGCCACGGTGCGCGCGGGCTGGCGCGGCACGGCCGAGGCCAGCAGCGCGCCCATCATCGTCAATTCCTCCCGTGCGGTGCTCTACGCCAGCAGCGGCGAGGACTTCGCCGCCGCCGCCCGCCGCGTGGCCCTGGCCACGCGCGAGCAGCTCAACGCCGCCCGCGGCTGAAGCCCCGGCGCGCGCGCCTGGGTCAACCCCGCGCGGACCCAGGCTGCGCATTCCTTCTCGCTCCGCTGCCGGGCGTTGCATTTGTGCGTGGTTTGCTGCGCTGAACCGCTGTTCAGCCGGCCTGCCCTGACCGAGACTCGCAACCTGGCTCGGCTCCGTGGTGGGGCGGGCATCCCCGGAGCATGCCCGCCAACGTGAGCAAGGACCCCCTCGACGATCTCAGCAGCCTGGTCGGCCAGGAGATGTCGCTGGACGAGCGGCGTCAGGCCCTGGAGCGCGGCCTGCGCTGGCGCTCCGTGCGCATGCTGCTGGGCGCCTCGGCCCTGATCGGCGGCCTGGTCACGCTGCTGCTGGCCGGCACCATCCGCGAGGGCGAGCCCCTGCGCGGCGCGCTGCCGCCCCTGCTGGCGGCCCTGGTCTGCGTGGTCGGCACGGCCTTCTACCTGCGCCTGCCGCGTGAACGGGCCAAGCCCGGCGTCATGCTGCTGATGAGCCTGGTGATGATGATGGGCCTGGCCCTGGCCTGGTCCCGCGGGGCCGGCCTGGGCTCGCCGGGTCTGGGCGTGCTGGCCCTCATGGTGGCCCTGGGCACGGCCGTGACGGGCCTGACGGCGGGGCTGTGGCTCTTCGGCGTGGGCGCCGTGTGCCTGCTGGTGATGGCCTGGCTGGAGGCCCACCAGATGCTGCCGCCGGTGGCCCTGGGGTCCAGCGTCTCGGCCCAGCTGGTGACGCAGCTGGTGCTGCTGAGCACCGGCCTGGTCGTGGGCCTGGGCACGCTGCGTCTCGTGCGCCGCTCCATGCGCGAGGCCAGCGAGCGCAATGCCCGTTTCCGCCACCTGCTGTCCATGGCCGCGGACTGGTACTGGGAGATGGACCGCGACTTCCGCTTCACCCACATGGCCGAGAACATCCCCGGCCAGTCGGGCCTGGACCTCAACAACCGGCTGGGCAAGACGCCCTGGGAAGTCGACCAGGCCCAGGGCCTGGGCGACGAGGACATGGACGCCCACCGTGCCGACCTGGAGGCCCACCGCCCCTTTCGCGGCATGGTGGCGCGCCGCCGCGGCGAGGACGGCCTGCTGCGCTACGTCTCGGTCAGCGGCGAGCCGCGCTTCGATGCGGCGGGCAACTTCCGCGGCTACTGGGGCGTGGGCCGTGACGTCACCGACGAGGTGCAGGCCGAGCAGGCCATCGTGGCCACCGAGGCCCGCTACCGCGAGCTCTTCCGCCGCTCGCCCTCGCCCCTGGTGCTGCACCGCTGGGGCCGGGTGCTGGACGCCAACCCCGCCGCCATGGCCATGTTCGGCTACACCCAGCGCTCCAGCATGATCGGGCAGGACCTCTTCGCCCACTACGAGAGCGGCGAGGACGAGCGCGCCCGCGAGCGGGCCGCCAAGATCGAGTCCATGCCCGTGGGCGCCATCCTGCCCATGGCGGAATTCAAGCTGCGCACGCTGTCGCGCCGGCGCCGCCTGGTGCAGGTGACCAGCGTGCGGGTCGACGCCGCCAGTGGGCCCGCGACCCTCTCGTTCTTCATCGACCAGACCGAGGCCTCGCGCGCCCAGGAGGCGCTGCGCCGCTCCGAGGGCCTGCTGTCCCACCTGGTGGCCACCAGCCCGGACGTGATCACGCTGACCGAGATCGCCACCGGCCGCTATGCCATGGTCAACAAGACCTTCGAGGAGCTCTCCGGCTACAAGGCCGAGGAGGTGCTGGGCCGCACCGCGGACGAGCTGGGTGTCTGGCACAACCCCGAGGACCGCGAGCGCCTGGTCGACGGCGTGCGCCTGCATGGCCGCGTGAACGACATGCCGGCCGCCTTCAAGGGCAAGAACGGCGAGCTGATCTCCATGGTGATGTCGGCCGCGCCCTTCAACATGGAGGGGCAGGCCTATCTGGTGATCAACGCCCGCGATGTGTCCGAATCGGAGCGCACGCGGCTGATCCATGCGGCCATCCTGGAGAACGCCTCGATCGGCATCACGCTCACCCGGGACCAGAGCTTTGTGCAGGTCAACCGCGCGGTGGAGGAGATGTTCGGCTGGCCCGACGGCAGCCTGATCGGCCAGTCCGGCCGCGTCGTCTGGCCCAGCGACGAGGAGTACCGCGACGCCGGCCGCGAGCTGGGCCCGCGCCTGGCCGCCGGCGAGCAGGTGGAGACCGAGCGCCGCATGGCCCGCAGGGATGGCAGCACCTTCCTGTGCCGCATCCTGGCTCGCGCCGTCGATCCCGACCACCCCAGCCGCGGCGGCACCATCTGGATCCTGGAAGACGTCACCGAAAAGCGCCGCGTCGAGGCCGCGCTGGCCCAGGCCAAGGACGAGGCGCAGGCCGCCAGCCGCGCCAAGAGCGCCTTCCTGGCCAACACCAGCCACGAGATCCGCACGCCGCTCAACGGCGTCGTGGGCCTGGCCCGCCTGCTGCAGCAGCCGGACCTGGACGACGAGACCCGCCGTCACTACCTGGACCAGATGCTGGACAGCGCCGAGAGCCTCTCCGGCCTGATCGCCGACATCCTGGACCTCTCCAAGATCGAGGCCGGCCGCCTGACGCTGGAGTCCCAGCCCTTCGCCCTGCGCGACATGCTCTCCACCATGCGCATGGCCTACCTGACCCTGGCGCAGGCGCGCGGCCTGTCCTTCCGCATCGACGTCGACGAGGATGTGCCCGGCTGGGTGGTGGGCGATCCGGTGCGCACCCGCCAGATCCTCTCCAACTACCTCACCAATGCGCTGAAGTTCACCGAGAGCGGCTCGGTCTCGGTGCGTGTGGCCCGCATCAGCGACGAGCGCCTGCGCATCGAGGTCACCGACACCGGCCCGGGCATCACGCCCGAGGTGCAGGCCCGCCTCTTCCAGCCTTTCACCCAGGCCGACGAATCGACGACGCGGCGCTACGGCGGCACGGGCCTGGGCCTCTCGATCTGCCGCGAGCTGGCCCACCTGATGGGGGGCGAGGTGGGCGTGCAGTCCGAGACCGGGCGCGGCTCCACCTTCTGGGCCGAGCTGCCCCTGGTGGCCGCGGCCAGCAGCCTCTCGGCCCAGCCCCGCGAGGCCCGCGACAATGCCGATCTCGACGGCCTGCGCGTGCTGATGGTGGAGGACAACCCCGTCAACATGATGATTGCCGTGGCCCTGCTGGAGCAGTGGGGCCTGGAGGTCTCGCAGGCCAGCGACGGCCACCAGGCCATCGAGGCCATCCATGCCTCGGCCAGCATGGGCAAGCCCTTCGATGTGGTGCTGATGGACGTGCAGATGCCCGTCATGAGCGGCCACGAGGCCACCCGCGAGATCCGCCGCCGCTTCGCCGCCGAGCAGCTGCCCATCGTGGCCCTGACCGCCGCCGCCCTGGTCTCCGAGCGGGACGAGGCCCTGGAAGCCGGCATGAACGAGTTCCTCACCAAGCCCATCGACGCCAACCGCCTGCGCCAGGTCCTGGTCAAGCTGATCGGGCACAAGCCCAACGACCGGCAGCGGCGCTGAGGCCGTCGCAGAGCGCTGCCACAATCCGGGCGCGGCGGCCCCGGCATCGCGGGCTGCCGCTGTCCCGCGTCCCCCGTTTGCCGACCTCATGCTGAAGTCCCTGTTCATCGGCCTTTGCGGCTTGTCGATGGCCGTCCAGTGCGCGGCCCAGGCCCCCGCCGTGGCCCCTGCCTCGTCAGCCCTGCCTGCCGGCGGCGCCAGCGCCGCCGTGCCTCCGTGGATCCACGTCGAGGCCCAGGCGACACTGCGCGTGCAGGTCCGCCTGCTTCCTATGGGCTTCAGCCAGGGGCGGGACACGCCCGTCTACACCGGCTACCGGCCCCAGCTGCGCTTCCCGGACCATCCCGCGGGCTCGACTTGCGCGCTGAACATCCCACCCGGCATCGGCGGCGAGCTCAAGCCTGGTGAAAGCGCCGAGGCCACCGTCCGTTGCCTGGATGCCCTCCAGCTGCGCGACGACCGTCGGCAGTTCCAGATGTTCCAGGGCGGGCGCCTGGTGGGTGAGGGGCAGGTCTTGCCCTGACCCTCGGCGCAGGCTCGGGCTCCCCGCCTTTCACCTGGCGTCCGGGCCGAGGCTCCGTCAGTGGGGGCCTCGGCTTTCTTGTCCCCGCTCGGAGGCGGCGTGCGTGCCGGTGCGACCTGTCAGCAGGTACATCGTCTCCAGGTTGCGGCGCTCCAGCCGGTGCTCGGACAGCAGGGGCAGCAGGCCCTGCCAGGGCGCGTGCAGGGCCTCGAAACAGCACAGCGAATGCCAGGCGGCACCCCACACGAAGGCATTGCCCAGCCATTGCCAGGCCGGTGCCCATACCAGGCCCGCCGCCACCACCCGCGCGCCGGGCTTCAGCGCCTGGCGCAGGTGCTGCAGCGCTGGCGGACTCTGCTGCAGGTCGTGGGTGAAGAAGAGCAGGGCGGCGTCCGCCTGCCCGCCGGCCTGGGCCGTCCAGCCGGCGGCCTCGGCGGCGGCCTCGATCAGCGTCAGCCGCGGATCGGCGCCGCAGCGCTTGCGGGCCTGGTCCAGCATGGCGCGGCAGGGCTCCAGGCCGATCACCTGCCCTGTTGGCCCCACGGCCTCCAGCAGCGAGGGCAGGCTCAGGCCCGTGCCGCAGCCCAGGTCCAGGACGGTCTCACCGGGCGCGAGCCCCAGCTGCGCGATGGCCTCGCGTCGCAGGCCGGCCAGCGCCGCCAGCTCCAGGTCATAGACCGGCGCACGGCGCGCATAGAGCGCCTGCGAATGCCGGTGGCGCAGCGGGGGCGAGGAGGCGCTGGGGTGCGGCTTGGAGGGCATGGCGGGACTCCGGCGGTGGTGGCCCCGGCAGCTTCAGGCCGGACCGGGGGGACGTCAAGCCAAGGGCTTGGCTCCTGTGTGTCCATCGGCCTCCCATCCTGGCGGCGGCTTGAGCTGGCGCAAGCGGCGGGCCTGGCCCGGGCCGCCCCGTTCAGCGCAGGCTCAGGCTCCCCGCCTTCCACCCCGCATCCGCCCAGCGCTGGAAGGGGCCCAGCTGCTGGGCGTCGCCGCTGCGGCGCAGCACCTGCAGGCTCTGCAAGTCCAGCACCTCGAAGCTGCGCGGCGTGTAGCGGCCCTCGGCGCGGGCCTCGCGCACCATCAGCAGCTGCTGGCCGCCGGGCACCCAGCCGGCGAACTCGGCATAGCCCAGGCCGGGGTTGGCGGCCACCGGGGGCAGCACGTCCAGGCGCCAGCCCTGGGGCGTCTGGCGCAGCACCCACAGTTCGCGCCAGGACTCCGTGGGCTGCACCGCCAGCGTGGCGGCCGTGCCCTCGCGGTTGACACTGAAGGAGGCCGTCTGGATCAGGCCGAAGCTGCAGTGGCGCAGCAGGGCCTCCCTGGCCTGTGCGGACTGCAGCACCAGGCATTGGTCGCCCTCGGTGCCGGGCAGCAGGCGCAGCTGCAGCGAGTCCTTGCCCCGGCTCCAGCTCATCGTGCTGGACCCCGCGGGCAGGGCCTGCCAGCGCACGGCATTGGCCTGCATGGCGGCGTCGTTGGACAGGGGCTGGTCCTCGTCCGCCAGTTCCGCGGGCTGGACACGGGCCAGGGCCTGCAGGGCGCGGGCGCTGGCGGCCTGGGCGGCGGGGCCGGCGTCCGCCTGCCGCGCCTGCGCGTAGGCCAGCCGGCCCCAGACCGCCGCCTGGCGCAGGACCACGCGGTTGCGCCACAGCGGGGCCAGGCCGTTGGCGGGCACGCGCTCCAGGATGTCGGCGCGCCACTGTTCGCGCTGCAGCTTCTGCGAGGGCGTGGCGGCGGGGTTCTGGCAGTCCAGGCGGGTGAGGGCCAGGGCGGCGCGCGCCTGCTGCTCGGGCGTGCTCGCGGGCAGGGCCAGCACACGGCGGAAGACCTCGCCCTCGTAGCAGAGCTGCAGGCTGCCGGCCTCGCGCTCGAAGCTCTGGAACTTCAGGCCGTAGCGCGCGGCCACGTCCAGCTGGGCGGCCAGCTGGGTGTCGGTGGAGGTCTGCGGCGTGTCCAGCTTCGCCGCGCTGCTGCGCGAGGCGCGGTCGGCCAGGCGCTCGGCGAGGCTGCCCAGAGCGTCGAGGGCCTCGACCCCCCCGGGGCCGGCCATCTGCTCGGCGCTGGCCTGCTGCACATAGGCGGCAGCCAGGCCCAGGCCCAGGGACTCGGCGCCCGCTTGCAGCCGCACCAGGCGCAGGGCAGCCAGCAGGGCGGCGGGATCGGCGGCCTGGCCTTCCAGAGGCAAGACCTGACCCTTGCGGACGAAGCCACCGCGCTCGCGCCGGTAGTCGTAGACCTGGTAGAAGTCCAGGCGTTCGCCGCGGATCTCCACCGCCTCGCCCCGCCACAGGGCGGCCTGCGAGGGGGCGGCGTCGCGCGCGGCGGCGCGCAGGGCGGCCTGGTCCTGCAGGACCAGGGCGGTGGCGGCGTGGGTCGGGGCCGGCTGCAGCAGGGCTGCGGTGGTGGCCAGGGCGGCAGTGCACAGGGTGGGGCGCATGATCGGGTCCTCGCGGGGATGCTCAGGGGGTCAGTCGTTGCCTTCGGTCTGCGCTTCCTGCGCCTCGCGGGCCTTGGCCACGGTCTCGGCCTTGCCGCCCAGCAGGGTCTTGCCGATGAAGCCGCCGTCGGCCGGGGGCGGGGCGATGATGACCTGCACCTTGTCCGAGAGCTTGTCGGCCATGGCCTTCTGGATCAGCAGGGGGTGCTTGCTCAGCAGCGCTCCTTCCGCCGACATCTGCTCCAGGCTCACCTTGCCCAGCCGGCCCTGGCGGTAGGCCTCGGCGTCGGCCAGCTTTTCGCGAGCCTTGGCCTCGCCCTCCGCCTCGATGCCGCGCGCCTGCGCGGAGCCCTCAGCCATGCGCACGCGGGCCACGCGCTCGGCCTCGGCTTCCAGCTGGCGCTGCTCGACCTGGCGCTGCTTGAAGGGCAGCACATGCTTCATCGCCTCCTCCTGCGCCTTGGCGGCGATGATCTGCTCGCGCGCGGCGGCCTCTGCGGCGGTCTCGCGGCGGATCTTGTCGGCCGCAGCCTCCAGCTCGGTCTGCTTGACCTTCTTCTCCTGCTGCTCCAGCGTGTAGCGCATCTTCTCGGTGGCCAGGCCCTCGGCCAGCAGCTTCTCCAGGCCTTCGCGGTACTCATGCGGCAGGTCCACATTGCCGATCTGCACGCTGTGCAGCACGATGCCGTCGGCCAGCAGCTTCTTGCGCAGCTCGGTCTCCAGGGCCTGCTGGATCTCGGCGCGCTGGGTCGAGAAGATCTCGCGCACCGTGTGGCTGGCGATCTGGCGGTAGATCACGCCCTGCAGGATGGGGTCGATCAGCTCGCGCTCGATGTTGTCCGGCAGGCTGCGGGCCAGCTGGGGCAGGCGGGTCTGGTCCACGCCCCAGCGCAGGGTCAGCGTGAGTCCCAGCGACAGGCCCTCCACCGACTGCAGCGGTGCCGGGCCGTCGGCACGGGCGAAGGCGCCGGGCTGGTAGCTGCGGTCCTGCTGGGGCAGGGTGCGGATCTCGTGCAGGCCGGGCAGACGAAAGAGACTGCCGTCGCGGGCCTGGGTGACGCCGCCGGTGAGCGTGTTGGTGCGCAGTGCGACTTCACCACGGGGCACCGGGTAGAAGGGGGGATGCAGGGCCAGGGCCGTGACCGACACGATGCTCACGCCCAGGGCCAGCAGCAGTGGGGCATGGCGGCGCAGCTGGGCACCCAGCGAAGGCCTGACGGCCTCGTGGGCGGCGGCGGCTTCGTAGTCCTCGACCAGACGGCTGTGCAGGATGTCGTCGTCGGCCTGGCCTTGCTCGGGGGTGTGCTCGTTCATGTGCGGCTCCTCTCTTGGTTCGGGGCGGACCCCGTGTGTGGATCGATGGCCGCAGTGTTTGTCGGGGGCCGCGGAGGGCGCCAGGGCGGCGCCGGGGCACTGTCGTCACAGCCCGGAAGAAAGCTTCACAGGGGGCGGGGCAGGGGCTGCCGATAATCGGGCGCATGAACAAAGTCGCCGTCATCGAGGACGACCGCCCCACCAGCGAGCAGCTGGCCGGCTGGATCCGCGCCGCCCGCCCCGAGCTGCAGGTCGACCAGTGGTTCGACCGCGACAGCGCCGAGGCCGCGCTGGGCCGCGAGGCCTATGCCATGGTGGTGCTGGACATCGAGCTCGGCCGCGAGCGCCACGCCGGCGTGGCCCTGATCAACGCGATCAACAAGCTGCACCAGGGCACGCCGGTGCTGGTGGTCTCGGCCATGCCCGCGGCCATCTACCGCGGCATCATGAAGGCCCTGGACGCCTGGGACTACCTGCAGAAGACCAGCTTCGACGAGGCCGAGTTCACCGAGACCTTCCTGGACATCCTGCGCGCCGCCCGCGCCCGCGCACCCAGCCCCGCGCCGGACACCGCGACGGCCCTGCAGCTCGATCCCCTGTGGCAGCGCAGCCCGCTGTGGAAGGGCCAGCGCATCAACCTGCCGCTGACCGCCCAGCGCATCCTCGCCACCCTGCACCAGCGCGCGCCCGAGGTGGTGAGCTACGAGGAGCTGTTCGACGTGGTCAAGAGCGGCCGCACCCGGGACAACGTGCGCAAGCATGTCTCCACCCTGCGCGAGGCCCTGCGCGAGGTGGACGCCGACTTCGACGCCATCGAGAACGTCCCCATGCGCGGCTTCCGCTGGGCCGGCCCGCGATGAAGGCCCGGCACGCATGAAGCTGGGCCCCGTCACGCTGCCGGCCCTGCCGGTGCCGCGCCTCGGGCTGGCGGCCTTCCGCCGCCGCCTGGTGGTGCACCTGGCCTTCATGCTGCTGGTGGCCGCCACCCTGGGCCTGGCCCTGACCGTGCTGCAGGACCAGAAGCAGCGCAGCTACCAGCGCTACGAGCAGGGCTTCCGCCAGTCGCTGGCGGAGATCACCCTGCAGCTGCGCCACCCGGCCGGTCAGCTGGCCCTGCTCAACCCCGGCATGGAGCCGGGCAATGGGCAAGACCTGGCCCCGGTGCTGCTGCCCTTCTCGGCCATCGATTTCGACGACCAGTACAAGGCGCTGCGCGCCGTGGAGATGGCCGGCTGCGGCCTGCGCTGGCCGCAGGGTGCCAGCCTCTGCGCGGCGGTGGGCAGCAATGCCTATGCGGGCGGCTTCGTCTACCTGGTGGGCAGCCTGGACGCCGGCCCGCTGCAGCCGCGCAGTGTCGGCCAGCTGGAGCTGGGCGGCGTGCACCGCCTGCGCGTGAGCCTGGACTACCGCGGCCAGCGCAGCGTCTGGACCGCGCCCTATGAAGCCAGCCGCCCCGACGAAGGCCCGGCCCAGCAGCGCGGCCGCCTGACCGGCTTCCTGGCCGAGGGGGACCAGCTGGAGCGCCAGTCCCGCCCGCAGCGCGAGTTCCGCGGCTGGCTGTGGCGCGAGGGGCCGTGCGTGAAGACGGCCGATGCCGAGGCGTCCTGCGCGCGGCACACGGTCTTCTCGGTCCGTCTGCCGGTGGAGGCCTTCAAGACGGCGCTGTTCGAGCGCGGCGCCCAGGCCTGGCCGCCGCGGGACCTGGACCAGCTGCGCCTGCATGTGCAGCTGCTGGGCCCGGCCGGCGAGGGCGGGACCGCGGCAGTCCTCTTCGACAGCGCCCGCTCAGGCGCGACGGTGGGCGTGTCCCTGGACCGCCTGGGCGCCGGTCTGCAGGCCGGGGAGACCCTGCGCATCGAGCGTCTGGGCGAGCATCCGCTGGTGATCGCCGAGCGGCGCGGCGCGGAGATCGGCGACGCGCCCCTGCCCTGGCTGAGCCGCCTGATCCGCCGCCTGCCGGTGGATGTGCCCGTGGGCGATGCGAGCCTGCGCCTGCAGGCCCGTGAGGAGGTCGCCACGGCCACCGGCCGCTACCGGCTGAGCCTGCAGGGCGACCTGCGCAGCCTGGACCGCCAGCTGGCGCGCGAGGCCCGCAGCCTGCTGTGGCTGGTGGGCGCCATGCTCGCAGCCATCGCCTTCGCCTGGCTGCTGGTGGAGCTGGGCCTGATCCGCCGCATCACGGTGCTGACGCGGCGCGCGGCGGCCGTCTCCTACAACATGCAGGACCCGCGCGCCGAGCAGCGCATCGGCGAGCTGGACGTGGCGGACCTGGAAGGGCGCGACGAGTTGGGCATCCTGGCCGGCACCCTGCAGGCGCTGCTGCAGCGGGTCAAGGACGGCCTGCGCCGCGAGCAGCTGCGCGCCGAGCGCGAGCGCGAGATGTGGCATGCCGTGGGGCACGAGATCATGTCGCCCCTGCAGTCCCTGATGGTGTTGCACGGCGGCGTGGACGATCCCAGCCACCGCTACGTGCAGCGCATGCAGCAGGCGGTGCGGGTGCTCTACGGCACGGCCTCGCCCAGCGAGGCGCTGGAAGCCGCCGACCTGCAGCTGGAGACCCTGGACCTGGCCCAGTTCTGCCGCGAGGTGGTGGCCAATGCGCCGCATGCCGGCATCGAGGGCGTGCAGCTGCTGGGCGACGAGGGCGCGACACTGCCGGTGCGCGGCGAGGCCTACGCGCTGGAGGATGTGGTCACCCATGTGCTGCGCAACGCCCAGCGTCACCGCCAGCCGGGCACGCCCATCACCCTGACGCTGGCGGCCGAGGACGGCTTCGCGCTGCTGGGCATTCACAACATCGGGCCGGCCATTCCGGCGGACATGCTGACGCGCATCTTCGAGTACGGCGTCTCCGACCAGCCGCCCGACGCCGGGCCCGAGCGGCGCGGGCAGGGCCTCTTCGTGGCCCGCAGCTACCTGGCCAAGATGGACGCGCAGATCGAGGCCCACAACGAGGACGGCGGGGTGCGCTTCTGGCTGCGGCTGCGGCGGGCCTGAGCCGGGGCTTTCATTCGGGGGACTTGCGGTCAGGCCCCCGCCGCGCACAATGCAGGCATGAGTGATGCCGTCCCCCACCGATCCCACGCCCTGGCCCTGCTGCCCGACAAGGGCGTGCCCAACCTGCTCTTCCTGCTCTTCCACGGAGCCGGGGCGGATGCCACCCAGATGCGGCCCCTGGCCCAGGCCCTGCGCGGCCAATACCCGCAGGCGGCCGTGCTGGCGCTCAGCGGGCCCGAGGCCTACGACCTGATCCCCGGGGGCGGCAGCGGCCTGCAGTGGTACTCCCTGGACGGCGCCAACGACGAGAACCACGCCCGCCGCGTGGCCGACGCCCTGCCGGACTTCATCGCCCTGGTCCGTGCCTGGACCGAGCATTTCGAGCTGCCCTGGCAACAGGTGGCCCTGGGCGGCTTCTCCCAGGGGGCCGTGCTGGCCCTGGAGGCCGTGCAGGCCGAGCTGCAGCTGGCCGGCCGCGTGATGGCCTTCAGCGGCGCCTACGCCACCTTGCCCGAGCATGCGCCGCAGGAGGTCTCGGTGCACCTGCTGCACGGCCAGCAGGACGGCGTGCTGCCCTACCAGGACCAGATCCAGGCCGCCAAGCGCCTGGTGGCCCTGGGCGCCGATGTCACCGCCGACGTACTCCCCGACATCGGCCACGAGCTGCACCCCGAGTTGATCGAGCGCGCGCTGCACCAGCTGCGCACCTTCGTGCCCGCGCGCCTCTGGCGGGAAGCCATGCAGGCCGCCGAGGAGCAGGGGCTCAAGGCCCCGCTGCAGTGAGCATGGGCGGCGGGCTGCGCCGGACCCCGGGCCTGGCCCGCAGCCCAGTCGCCCGTCTCTGGGCCAGGGCCGCCCTCGCTGCGTTGGCGACCCTGGCGGGCGCGCTGGGGTCAGGTCTTGCCCGGGCCACCGGCGCCGAGGCCACGCCGCTGCCGAGCGTGGACCTGCTCTACCAGGACCGCCCGCCCTACTACGTCCCCCAGCCCGGCCGGCAGCCGCCCACGGGCCTGGTGATCGCACCGCTGCGCCATGCGCTGGAGCGCACGGGCCTGCCGCACCGCTGGGTGCTGACGCCGGCGGTGCGCCAGCTGCTGATGGTCGAGAGCGGCGAGCACCTGGTCTGCGGCGTGGGCTGGTTCCGCAGCCCGGCCCGCGAGGCCAGGGGCCAGTTCAGCGCGCCGCTCTACCGCGGCCAGCACCTGGCCATGATCGCCCGCCGCGACGCGCCCCTGCGCGAGGGCATGAGCCTGCGCGAGGCCCTGGACTCGCCGGCGCGGCTGCTGGTGAAGCAGGGCTATTCCTACGGCGCCGAACTGGACGCCCTGATCGCCGAGCGCCCCGGCCGTGCCACCCAGGGCAGCGGCGAGGTCGGCCAGCTGCTGCGCATGCTGCAGGCCAGCCATGCCGACTGGATGCCGGCCGCACCCGAGGAGGTGCAGGCCCAGCTGCAGCGCGACGACAGCCGGGAGAAGACCCTGCACCTGCTGCACTTCAGCGACCCGCCTGTCATCGTGCCCCGGCACCTCTACTGCAACAAGGCCGTGCCGGCGGCCTGGCTGGAGCGGCTGGGGGCGGCGCTGCGCTGAGGAGGACGCCGGCTCAATCCAGCGTCACCTCCGCCCTCACCACCCCCGCCCGCTCCGTGCGGGCCGAGAGCGAGAGCCGCGTGCCATGCGGGGCGCGGACGATCCATTCGGCGACGGCGCGGTCGCCGGTGATCTCGTCGGTGGGCAGGAAGCTCAGCTGGCTGGCCTGGGGCGCGTGGCCGGCCAGATGCGGCCCTTCCATGCGTTCCTTGCCGGTGACGAGGCTGGCGCTGCCGTCCGCAGGCAGCTGGATCTCGAAGATCACGCCGCGCACCACCTGGCGCTCCTTGGCGCGGGCGGTGACGGCGGCGCTGAGGTAGCCGCTGTTGGCCACGGCCAGGCGCACGCGCCAGCTGTCGGCGCCCAGGGCGCGCACCTCGGTGCGCAGCAGCTCCAGGCGCGGCAGCGAGAGGCCGATCTGCGTCAGCCAGGCGGGGAAGCGCGCGGCCTCGCGCTCGCGCAGGGCCGGCGGCGGGTTGCGCCAGTAGTTCATCTTGTCCCAGCCGCCGATCTCCACCGCGCCCAGCTGCGGATGCTGGAAGGGGCGCCAGTCCACATGGGCCTGACCGCCGCAGTGCTCGTCGCTCCACTTGAGCAGCTTGAGCTCGTCCTCCACCGGGTGCTCGCGGAACCAGTCGATCCACTTGTAGCCGCTGATGCCGGCCTCCTGGTTGGGGTTCCACAGCTCCACCACCCAGAACAGGGCGCCCAGGTGCTCGTAAAGCCATTCCTGCGTGCCGCTGATGCTGTCCTTGGGGTGGTACTTGAAGTCGTGCCAGATGCTCACGGCCGGGTAGCCGCTGTGCTTCTCGCCCAGAGCCGAGAACTGCTTGATGAGCCAGAGGTCCTCGGGCGTCATGTCCTCGTCCGGGCAGCTGCCCATGGGGCGCAGGATCACGCCGCTGTAGGTGTGAAAGCTGATGGCCGCGCCGATGTTGGGATGCTTCACGATGAAGTCCACCATGGCCCGCACCTCGGGCTCGCTGGCCGGGTAGGGGCCGGCGCCGCCCTGCTCGTGCTCCTGGCGCCAGCCGCCGGGGAAGTTGCGGTTGAGGTCCAGGCCCTCGACGTCCCCGTTGACCTTGATCTGCAGGCCGTCGTAGTGCTGGATGAAGCCCTCGGGCATCAGGCGGTAGTACTCGCCGCCGAACTCGCCGGGCTCGCGCGCCACCATGAGGCGCGGGTCGCCGGCATGCTTCTTGTAGCCGCCATGCGGGTCGGGCACGCGCAGGGTGAGGATGCGGCCGTCGCCATCGATGTCCTCCATCGTGAGGCCGTCCACCGGGTCCTCGTCATGCGGGTAGCGGCGGGTGGAGGAGCGGATGTGGCGCGGCCGGTCCGCCAGGGCCAGCTCGGCGCCGTCGGGGTTCAGGCGCGGCACGATGTAGACCACGCGGCTGTCCAGCAGCTGGGTGGCGCGGCGGCCGTCCTCGCTGTCCTGGCCATGGTGGCTCAGCAGCTGGTGCAGGTAGTAGAGGCAGGTGGTGCTGGCCGTCAGCTCCGCGGCATGGATGTTGCCGTCCAGCCAGAGGGCGGGCTTGTCGGTGTCGGGGCCGGTGGCCTCGTTCGTGAGGGCCAGCAGCCAGATCTCGCGGCCCTCGTGGCTGTGGCCGATGGAGCGCAGCGTGACGAGATGCGGCCGCGCCGCGGCGTAGGCCTGCAGCAGTTCGGTGAGGGGCTGGTAGCGGAGGAACTGGCTGAAGTCCGGGGTCGGGAGGGCGGTGGCCATGGCATGCGTCTTGTGGAGGCAGGGGGCCATGCTACGGGCGGGCCCGGCGCATCCGGCTGGGGGCGAACCCGTGCCAGCATCCAGGGCGTCAGGCGCTGCCGCAGCGCCTCACTGCCCCTTGAACAGGCCCTGGAACTGGCGCGACACCGGCAGCTTCTCCTCTCGGCCCTTGAGCGTCAGCTGCATGGTGTTCTCGTCGATGCGCACGGCGCTGGCGATGCTGCGGCTGTTGACCAGCACCGAGCGGTGCACCTGCCAGAAGAGCTCGGCGTCCAGCGAGGCCAGCAGCTCCTTCAAGGGGGTGCGGATCAGCGCCTCGCCGCCGGTGTAGACGACGCGGGTGTAGCGGTTGTCGCTCTCGAAATAGACCACGTCCTGCGGATCGATCATCTTGACCTCGCGGCCCAGCGAGGCCTGGATCAGGCGGGACTTGGGCGCGGCGGCTGCCATGGGCAGCAGCTGCTTGAGCAGGGCCTGCAGGTCGGGGGCGGGCTGCTGCAGCCGGGACTTCAGCCGCTCGATGGCCTGGGCCAGGCGGGCGTCCTCCACGGGCTTCATGACGTAGTCCACCGCACCGGCATCGAAGGCCGCCAGGGCATGGTCGCCGTAGGCGGTGACGAAGACCACATGCGGCGGGCGCGCGGTGGCGCCCATGCGGCGGGCCACCTCGATGCCGGTGAGGCCGGGCATGTTGATGTCCAGGAAGCAGACCTGGGGCTCGTGCGCCAGGAAGTCGTCCCAGGCATCGACGCCATGGCGGCTGGCGGCCACGATGTCCAGCTCCGGCCAGAGGCGCTGCAGGGCGGCGCGCAGTTGCTCGCGCGGGCCTTCCTCGTCGTCGGCAATGAGGGTGCGGATGGCAGTGTTCATGGGGGTCCTCGCTCCTTGTGTTGTGCTGGTTCAGGCGGGCTGGATGCGCACCTCGGCGGCGCATCCCCCTTCGTCCAGGGATCGCAGCTGCAGGCTCGCGCGCTCGCCGAAGGCCTGGCGCAGGCGCTGCAGGGTGTTGCGCAGGCCCAGGCCGCCCTGGGTCGCGGCCGTGGCCGAGTCCTGACTGAAGTCCAGGCCGGCTGCGGGACCGTGGCCGTTGTCCAGCACCTGCAGGCACAGGCCAGCGCGGTCATCCAGCGTCGCCCGGATGGTGATCTCGCCGCCCTCCAGGCACGGCTGCACGCCGTGCTCGACGGCGTTCTCCACCAGGGTCAGCAGCACGCCGGGCGGCAGCTGGGCGCGGGCGGCGTCGGGCGAGATGTCCAGGCGAAAGCGCAGCCGCTCGCCCAGGCGTGCCTGCATGACCTCGAGGTAGCGGCGTGCGGCCTCGGACTCCTCGGCCACGCTCAGCAAGGGGCGGTCGAACAGCGGCAGGGTGGCGCGCAGATAGCCCGTCAGCGAGCTCAGCAGGGGGGCGGCCCGGTCGTCCTTGACCTGCACCCAGTGCTGCAGCGCGGCCAGGGAATTGAAGAGGAAATGCGGCTGGATCTGCGCCGTGGCCAGCCGGCGGGCCAGGTCCAGGGCCTCGGCCTGGCGGTCCTGCTCACGCAGCCACTGGGCGCAGTACTCGTTGCGCCAGCAGGCCAGGACCCACAGCGCCAGCGCGCCCAGCATCATGCCCAGCATCAGCATCAGGAGCAGGGCCCGGGCCAGCGCCTTGTCCAGGAGGGCGCTGGCCTGCCAGGCATGGAAGCCGAGGATCGCGGCGATCCAGACCAGGGCATACAGGCTGGAGGTCAGGTACAGCCGCTTCATGGTGGGGCGGCGCCAGAGCTGCCTCAGCATGGACAGCTGCATCACCCCGAGCCCATGGTTGGCCAGGAAGATCGCGAGCAGCCCTTGCCAGGGCGTGCCCGGGATGAAGCGATCCACGGCCCAGATCTGGAACAGCCCGGAACCGATGATGTTGATCCAGATGGCCGCCGCCACGCTGGCAGACATGGCCGGCAGCGTGGCCAGGCGCGCCCACTGCGCGTCCGTGAAGCGGTGGCGGGGGCCCAGCATCAGCGCGACGCGCCAGTCCACCTCGCGCCAGAAGCCCAGGACGCGATCTCGCAGGGCGACCCCGCTCACGCCAGCCCCTGCAGCAGCAGGCACACGCGGGTGCCGGGGCCGTCCTCGCGCGGGCTGAGCTGCAGCGCGGCGCGTTCGCCGAAGAAGCCCTGCAGGCGCGCGCGGCTGTTGCCCAGGCCCAGCCCCTCCTGCCAGCCCTCGGCCAGGCCCACGCCGCTGTCCTCGATCAGCAGGCGCCATCCGCCCGCGGGCTGCGGCGCCAGCTGCACATGGAGCTCGGCGCCGTTGAGCGTGGGGGCGATGCCGTGCTCCAGCGCGTTCTCGACCAGGCTCAGCACGATGCCCGGGGGCAGGCTGGCGGCCTCGGCGGCGGCGGGGTCGATGTCCAGGCGGTAGCTCAGGCGCTCGCCCCAGCGGGCCTGCATCACGCCCAGGTAGGCCTGCACCAGGCGGAGCTCCTCGGCCAGGCTCACTTCGGGCCGCAGCATCAGCTCGGCCGAGCCGCGCAGGAAGCTGCTGAGCTGGCGCAGCAGCGGGCTGGCGCGCTGGTCGCCGGTGTCCACCCAGTGCTGGACGGCGGCCAGGGTATTGAAGATGAAATGCGGCTGGATCTGGGCCTGCAGCAGGCGCAGCCGGGCCTCGCTGGCCTCGCGCCGGGCCTGTTCGTGGTCTGCGCGGCTCTGCGCCATGGCCAGCTCGCGGGCCATCTGCTCGCGGCGCTGGCTGGCCGTCAGGATCACGACCAGCAGCAGCGCGAAGGCCATCACCAGGGGCAGAGGCATGCCGATCTTGGCGGCCACGATGGCGCCGTCCAGCTGCTCGCGCCAGGGCAGGGCGTGGTCGACCGGCGCCCGGCGCAGGCCCTGCGTCATGCCGATGGCACCGGCGATGAGGCCGACCACGGCGCTGAGGATGGCAGCCGGCCGCCCCGAGAACCACAGGGGCCGCAGCCAGGACAGGCCCATCAGGCCCAGGAATCCGCCGCTGAAGCCCACCCAGGCGAGCAGGGCCAGCAGCAGGCTGCCGCTGTCCTTGTAGACGCCGGCGAACATGCCCATGCCGCCGAAGACCGCCCCGATGACGGCGCCCAGAAACTGGGAGTTCCGGCTGCAGCCGTTCTCGTTGCGCAGCAGGCGGCCCAGGGCCTGAGCGGCATCGGCGCGCAGGGAGGCGTGCCAGGAGAGGGGGAGGGTGGGGGTTGCCATGGCGTGAGTATCTCCGCCGCGTGGCGGGCGGATCCGGGGCGATGCGGCGAACGGCGGGCTGCCGCGGCGAATGGCGGACTGCCGGGCGCCGGCGGGGGTCAGCCCGCCAGCGCGCCGCCCACGAAGACCTTGAGCTCGCCGGGCTGGAAGGCCACCCAGGGCTCGTCACGGGTCAGGGGCTCCGTGGCGATGATGGCGGCGCGGTCCAGCGGGGAGGTGTGCTGGGACAGGTCCAGGCTCAGGTCCTCATCCTGCAGCTGCACCCGGCCGAAGGGATGCTGGCGCAGCAGGTAGTGCAGACGGGTCGAGCCATGCGCCCACAGGGCCTGCCCGTTGGACAGCAGCATGTTGAAGGTGCCGTAGGCATTGAGGCGCGGCATCAGCTCAGCCAGGGTCAGGCTCAGCTCCTCGATGCTGGGTACGCTGCAGTGCGCCTTGGCCAGCTCCTGCATCAGCCAGCAGAAGGCCCGCTCGCTGTCGGTGTCACCCACGGGGCGGAAGGCGGCATGCAGGGGCGGGTGGAAGTCCTTGAGATTGCCGTTGTGCGCGAAGACCCAGTAGCGGCCCCACAGCTCGCGCACGAAGGGATGGGTGTTCTCCAGCAAGACCTGACCCTGCGTGGCCTTGCGGATGTGGGCGATGACGTTGTCGCTCTGGATCGGATAGTGGCGGATGAAGCCGGCCAGGGGCGAGACGCGGGCGCTGTGGTGGTCCACGAAATGGCGCAGGCCGCGGCCCTCGAAGAAGGCGATGCCGAAGCCGTCCTTGTGCTCCTCGGCCCGGGTGGCCAGCCCGGTGAAGCTGAACATCACGTCGGTCGGCACATTGCAGTTCATGCCCAACAGCTGGCACATGGGGAGGTCCTTGCTTACTCGAGGAACAGGCGCCTGAGGCCCTTGAGGCTCAGCAGGGTGCCCGGGTTGCTGGTCTCGTTGAGCACGCCGCTCATGCGCTTCAGCAGGCGCGGGCTGCGCTTGGCGCGCCAGATCAGCAGGTCGGCCAGCCAGGGCGCCGCGTTGATGCGATTGGCGCGCTCATAGAGATCGTAGCGGGGCTTGAGCTCCTGCAGCACGGCTTCGTAGCGCTGGCGGGTGTCGGCGTCGTCGCGGCCCTGCAGCACGGCCTCGGCGGCGGCCATGCCCGTGGCCATGGCCTTGCCGATGCCTTCGCCGGTGAAGGAGTAGGTGCTGCCGGCGGCCTCGCCGCTGACCAGCAGGCCCGGGCGCGTCCAGCGGGCGCCCTGCAGGGTGCAGCGCAGGGGGGCGCCCTTGAGCTCGCCCTCCAGCTGGCCGTGGCGCATCAGCTCTGCCGCGGGGGGGTAGTGCTGGCAGAAGGCGTCGAACAGGGCGCGCAGGTTGACGTCCTTCTTGCGCCCCTTGCCGGCCACGGCGCTGTGGCTGTCCGTCACGCCCACGCCGATGTTGAAGCGGCCCTGCGGCGCGGGGAAGATCCATCCGTAGCCCGGCCGGACCTCGCGCGACCACACCACCTCCATGGCCTGGATGCGGCCGACCATGGCCGGCGCGTGCACATAGCCGCGCAGGGCCACGCCGCTGGGCGTGTGGCGTTCGCACATGCCGGCGGCGATCAGGGCCTTGGGCACGGCCCCGGTGGCGAGGATGACCCAGTCGGCCTGCAGCGTCAGGCGCTCGTCCCCTCGCTGGAGCACGGCACCGCAGACGCGGCCCTGCGCATCCTCCAGCGCCTGCTCGAAGCGGGCCTGCTCGAAGCGCGCGCCGGCGGCCACGGCGTGGCGGGCCAGCAGCTCGTCCAGGACCTGCCGGGGCAGCACGGCCAGCTCGCCGGGCACGTCGACCCGCCCGCCGCGCGGGCCGACGCAGCCCACCTCGCGCACGGGCTCGGCGCGGGCCATCACCGCCTCCAGCAGGCCCAGCTTCTGCAGGGCCTGGTGCGCGTCGGGAATGAGGCCGTCGCCGCAGGTCTTGTCACGGCCCAGGGGGTGCTGGTCGACCATCAGCACGCGACGGCCGGCCTGCGCGAGCAGCCGGGCCGCCGCCGCACCGGCGGGGCCGGCGCCGACCACGAGCACCTCGTAGCGCTCCTCCAGGGCCGGAGTCAGCGGTGTTGCACAAGAGGGCGGGACGCCCTGGGGGGTGGCGGAGGAGGCAAGGCAGTCGGTCATGGGCTGGGCAGGGGGTGGCGGCGCGATTCTAGAGATCGTCAGGCCTCTTGCCGACGCCCGGCGGCCTCGGCGATGCACCCGCCGCGCCGGCCCGGCCCCTGCCCGGCCCCTGCCCGGCGCAATGTGGGCGCACGGCAACAGGCCGGCGGGTGGGTGTCCTTCGCCCTGTGCCAGGGCCGCCGCCGGGCTGCCCAGGACAAAGGGCGACCCTCGGGCCGCCCTTGCTCATGGGGCCGGGGGCTCGGCCCCGGCCCGGTCCGGCACTCAGGCCTGGCCGGCCTTCACCTTCAGGCGCCAGGCGTGCAGCAGGGGCTCGGTGTAGCCGCTGGGCTGCTCCTTGCCCTTGAAGACCAGGTCCAGCGCGGCCTGGAAGGCGGCGCCCTGCGGATTCGCGGCGAGGGACTTGTAGGCGGGGTCGCCGGCGTTCTGCTGGTCCACCACCGTGGCCATGCGGGCGAAGGTCTCGCGCACCTGCGCCTCGCTCACCACGCCGTGGTGCAGCCAGTTGGCGATGTGCTGGCTGGAGATGCGCAGGGTGGCGCGGTCTTCCATCAGGCCGACGTTGTGGATGTCCGGCACCTTGGAGCAGCCCACGCCCTGGTCGACCCAGCGCACGACGTAGCCCAGGATGCCCTGGACGTTGTTGTCCAGCTCCTGCTGGCGCTCGGCGGCGCTCCAGTTCGGGGTCGCGGCCACGGGGATGGTCAGCAGCTTCTCCAGGATGCCGGCGCGCTCGGCGGCTTCGTCGGTCTTCTCGAGTTCCTGCTGCACGGCGGCCACGCTGACCTGGTGGTAATGCAGGGCGTGCAGGGTGGCGGCGGTGGGGCTCGGGACCCAGGCGGTGTTGGCGCCGGCCTTGGGATGGGCGATCTTCTGCTCCAACATGGCGGCCATCAGGTCCGGCATGGCCCACATGCCCTTGCCGATCTGGGCACGGCCGCGCAGGCCGCAGGCCAGGCCGACCAGCACATTGCTGCGCTCGTAGGCCTGGATCCAGCTGCTCGTCTTCATGTCACCCTTGCGCAGCATGGGGCCGGCCAGCATGGCGGTGTGCATCTCGTCGCCCGTGCGGTCCAGGAAGCCGGTGTTGATGAAGGCCACGCGGCTGGCGGCCGCGGCGATGCAGGCCTTGAGGTTGACCGAGGTGCGGCGCTCCTCGTCCATGATGCCCAGCTTGACGGTGCTGTCGGGCAGACCCAGCAGCTGCTCCACGCGGCCGAAGAGCTCGTTGGCAAAGCCCACCTCGGCCGGGCCGTGCATCTTGGGCTTGACGATGTAGATGGAGCCGCGGCGCGAGTTGCGCAGGCCGCTGCCCGAGAGCTGCTTCAGGTCATGCAGGGCGATGGCGGTGGTGATGACCGCGTCCATGATGCCCTCGGGGATTTCCTTGCCGCCGTCCCACAGGATGGCTGGGTTGGTCATCAGGTGGCCGACATTGCGCACGAACATCAGCGAGCGGCCATGCAGCACGAGCTCGCCGCCGGCGGGCGCGGTGTAGCGGCGGTCGGCGTTGAGGCGGCGCACGAAGGTCTTGCCACCCTTGGCGACTTCCTCGGTCAGCGTGCCGCGCTGGATGCCCAGCCAGTTGCGGTAGGCCAGCAGCTTGTCCTCGGCGTCCACCGCGGCGACCGAATCTTCCAGGTCCAGGATGGTGGACAGGGCGGCTTCCATCACCACGTCGGCGATGCCGGCGGCGTCGGTCTTGCCGATGGCGGTGCTGCGGTCGATCTGGATGTCCAGGTGCAGGCCATGATGGACCAGCAGCACGCTGCTGGGCGCGCCGGCATCGCCCTGGTAGCCGGCGAACTGGCTGGCGTCCTGCAGGCCGGTGCTGGCGCCGCCGGTGAGGCTCACCACCAGGCGGCCGTTCTCGACGCGGTAGCCGGTGGCGTCGCGGTGCGAGGCGCCGGCCAGCGGGGCGGCCTGGTCCAGCACCTGGCGGGCGAAGGCGATGACCTTGGCGCCACGCACCGGGTTGTAGGCGCCGGCGCGCTCGGCGCCGTCGGCCTCGGGGATGGCGTCCGTGCCGTAGAGCGCGTCATAGAGCGAGCCCCAGCGGGCGTTGGCCGCGTTCAGCGCATAGCGGGCGTTGAGGATGGGCACCACCAGCTGCGGGCCGGCCTGGGTGGCCAGCTCTGCATCGACGTTGGCGGTGGTGGCCTGCACCTGCTCGGGCACGGGCACGAGGTAGCCCAGCTGCTTCAGGAAGGCCTGGTAGGCCGGCATGTCGGTGATGAGGCCGGGGTGGGCGCGGTGCCACTCGTCCATGGCGGCCTGGATGCGGTCGCGCTCGGCCAGCAGGGCGGCATTCTTGGGCGCCAGCTCATGGACGAGGGCGTCGAAGCCGGCCCAGAAGGCGGCGCGGTCCACGCCGGTGCCGGGCAGGACCTCCTGGTCGATGAAGTCGGCCAGGCGGCTGTCGACCTGCAGGCGGTGGAGGGAAGTGCGTGCGTTCATGGCGGAACCTCGTGAAGGCAAAGGAGAGAAGGACGTGGAGTCAGGAGACGGTGTCGGGAAAGAGGGCCAGCACCCCGCGCAGGGAGCTGGCCTCGTGATGCGGCGGCGGGCCCAGCTGCTCGCGCGGCTGGCCCTGGCGGTTGACCCACAGCGTGGTGTAGCCGTGCCAGGTGGCGCCCAGGGCGTCCCAGGCATTGCTGGAAACAACGAAGAGGATCTCGCGCGCCGGCAGGCCCAGGGCGGCGGGCCCCAGGGCGTAGGCGGCGGGGTCGGTCTTGTAGCGCCGGGTCTCGTGCACGCTCAGCACCGGGTCCAGCCAGGGCGCAAGGCCGGCGCTCTGCACGGCGACCTGCAGCATGCCCGGGTCGCCGTTGCTGAGGATGCCGGCGCGGATGCCCCGGGCCTGCAGCTGCTGCAGCACTTCGCGGTTCTCGGGGAAGGCGCTGAGGTGGCGGTATTCGTTCATCAGGCGCTCCTCGCCTGCCGCAGTCAGCGTCAGCCTGAGGCTCAGGCAGGCATGGCGCAGCGCGGCGCGGGTGAGTTCCCAGAAGGGCTGGTACTGGCCGCTCATGGAGCACAGGCGGCTGTACTCGATCTGCTTGTCCCGCCATCGCTGGGACAGTGCCTGGCCCTGGCCGGCGAAGAGCTGCTCCGCCATCAGCGCGACGCTGTGCACGTCAAAGAGCGTGCCATAGGCGTCAAAGAGCACGGCGCGGAGGGTGGGCGGGGTCATGTGCCCAATTTAGGCCCAAACAGGGCCTGGATTGCTGCGCTGCACACGCGGAGATTCGTGATCAAAACGCAAAGATCCAGGCCTTTACGGTCTTCATTCCACTTCGAGAAATCACTTTTCATTCAGTGAAATGAGGATTGCAACCTTGCATAGGTGTAAATCCAACATTTATTGATGCATTGCCATCATTGGCCATGGGTGAGCGCAGAATGCGGCGCATGGACCGGCTCAAACAGATCGAATCCTTTGTCGCCGTGGCGACCAAGGGCAGCCTCACCGCCGCCGCGCAGGCGGAAGGGGTGGCGCCCGCGGTGATGGGGCGGCGCATCGACGCGCTGGAGGAGCGCCTGGGCGTCAAGCTGCTGCTGCGCACCACGCGGCGGCTCTCGCTGACGCACGAGGGCACCGCCTTCCTGGAGGACTGCCAGCGCCTGCTGGTGGATTTCGCCAATGCCGAGGCCAGCGTCAGCGCGGGCGGCGTCAAGGCCAGTGGCCATCTGCGCATCACCGCGCCGGCCGGCTTCGGCCGCCGCCATGTGGCGCCCCTGGTGCCGGACTTCCTGGCGCAGCACCCGGACGTGTCCCTGTCCCTGAACCTCTCGGACCGCGTGGTCGACATCGTGCACGAGGGCTTCGACTGCGCCGTGCGCGTGGGCGACCTGGCGGACTCCAGCCTGGTCAGCATGCGCCTGGCCGACAACCGCCGCCTCTGCGTGGGCGCACCCGGCTACCTGAAGCGCGCCGGCACCCCGCAGCATCCCGACGAGCTGTCCCGCCATGCCTGCCTGGTGCTCAGCTCTGATGCCAGCCAGTCGCGCGGCTGGGCCTTCACGGTGGACGGGCAGCTGCAGCACATCCGCCCCGTGGGCCGCCTGGACTGCAGCGACGGGCAGGTGCTGCACGACTGGTGCCTGGCCGGCCTGGGCCTGGCCTGGCGCAGCACCTGGGAGGTGGAGGCCGACGTGGCGGCGGGCCGTCTGGCCTCGGTGCTGGACGACTTCGCCGCGCCGGCCAACGGCATCTACGCGCTGATCCCCCAGCGCAAGCACCTGCCGCTGCGGGTGCGCCTGTGGATCGACTTCCTCAAACACCACTACGGCAGCGCGGAGTACTGGCAGCGCCAGGGCCGCGCATCTGAGGCACACTCCGCCTGAATTTTTCGGCTGACATCGCAATTCAGGGGAGTGCGTCGATGGTTCTTGAGACCGGCCTGGCCATCTTTCACTGGCTGTCCATCCTGACCCTGGTGGTCTTCATCAGCAGCGAGGCGGCGCTGTGCCGCGTCGAGTGGCTCAATGCCGCGGTGGTGAAGCGCCTGCAGCGGGTGGACCTGATCTACGGCATCGCCGCGATGGCGGTGCTGGCCTCGGGCCTGCTGCGGGCCTTCCTGGGCATGAAGGGCTCGGCCTGGTACTGGGGCCAGCCCCTGCTGCATGCCAAGCTGACGCTGTTCGTGGTCGTGGGCCTGATGTCCATCAAGCCCACGCTGACCTTCCGCCGCTGGGGCCGGCAGCTGGCCGCCGACGGGCGCCTGCCCGAGGCCGCCGAGATCGCCGCCACGCGCCGCCTGGTGATGATCCAGGCGCACCTGATCCTGGTCTTCCCCATCCTCGGGGCCCTGCTGGCGAGGGGCGTGCTGACGCGCTGAGCACGCGCGGTTCCACGAGCAAAGGCCCGCCTGCAGCGGGCCTTTGGCTTTCAGCGGAACGAAAGGGGATCAGCCCTTGGCGGCGTCCGCCGCGCACTTCTTGACGAAGCTGCTCTTGGCAGCGCCCGCCAGCTTCTTCTCTGCGGCCATGGCCTCGCAGGCGGCGGCCGGATCGGGCTTGGCCTCGGCGGCGGCCGGGGCGGCGCCACCGGCGGCGTCGGCATTGCACTTCTTCAGGAAGCTGGTCTTGGCGGCGCCAGCGAGCTTCTTCTCGGCGGCCTTGGCGTCGCAGCCGTTGGCGGCGCCGGCGTCGGCATTGCACTTCTTCAGGAAGCTGGTCTTGGCCGCGCCGGCCAGCTTCTTCTCGGCGGCCTGCTCGTCACAGCCGGCATGGGCGCTGAGGTGGACGGCACCCAGCACGAAGCTCAGGGCCAGGAGGGAGAGGGACTTCTTCATGGTGGAACTGCCTTTGATGGTGGACTACGGGTGCAGCACTGCGTACTGCGGGGAACTGCGGTGGCAACGGGGTCAGGTCTTGCCCGGTGATGCCCTGGGGACTCAATGCGCGGGGCGGCCCGGCGGTTGACCGCCTTCAGAGAATGCGCCGTGGATGGGCCATGGCCTCGTGCGCGGCATGCAGGCGCCGCACGAGAACCTGGATGAAGGCCCGGTCGAAGCGGTGCTGGCACTCGGGGCTCAGCAGGGCCAGGGACTCGGGGGTGAAGGAGATCGTCGTGCAGACCTCGGTCACGCGGATGTCGGTGCTGTGACGGCGCAGTTCGGGATTGGGGGCCAGGTAGGCCATCTCGCCCACGGAGGTGCCGGTGCCCAGGGTCGCGACCTGCTGGCCGTCCCGGAAGACCTCCACCTCGCCCGCGGCGATGATGTGGAAGCTGTTGCCCTCCTGGCCCTTCTTGTACAGCGCATGGCCCTCGGGATAGCGCCGCCACTTGGCGCGGTGCACCACCTCCCACAGCTCCACGTCCCCGAAGCCGGCGAAGAACTCCAGGCCGCGCGCGAGGTTGAAGCGCTCGGAGTCCTTGACCTCGTACAGCCGTGCCAGAGGCACCAGCTGTTTGGCCACCAGCTCGGACAGGGCGGTGGCGAAGCTGTCCCAGTCCGGGAAGCGCTCGGCGGGGTGCTTGGCCAGGGCTCTCTGGATGACGGCGTCCAGCTCGGCCGTGACCCCGCCGCGCAGGTCGGTCAGCGGCTGGGGGGCCTGGTGGTAGATCTGGTGCATCAGCGCCATCTGGTTGGGCGCGTCGAAGGGCGGGCGGCCAGCGACCAGGTGGTAGAGCACGGCGCCCAGGGCGTAGATGTCGGCCTGGCAGCCGACGTCGCCGCCCTCGATCTGCTCCGGCGGCATATAGGCCAGGGAGCCCACGCGGTGGATCTGGGTCTGGTCGGCGTTGAGGTTCAGGGCGCTGCCGAAGTCGCTGACCTTGACATCGGTCACCTGGCCTTGAGCGTCCAGCACGGCCAGGAGGTTGGCGGGCTTGACGTCGCGGTGGATCACGCCCTGGCGGAACACATAGCCCAGGGCCATCGCGCACTTGAAGCCCAGCTCCACGATCTGGTCCAGGGGCAGGAGGCGGTCGCTGCGGCAGAAACTCTTGAGGGTGACGCCGGGCACGTACTCCATCACGAGGAAGGGCGCATCGGCGTCGGGCACGGCGTCCAGGATCTGGACCACGTTGGGGTGCTGCAGCCGCCCGGCCAGCGCGGCCTCGGCGGCGAAGAAGCGCCAGCTGATCTGCCCTTCCGCGGACTCCCGCTGCTGGCTGGCCCAGGCACGCTGGCGCTTGATGGCCACCTCCAGGTCGCGGAATTCGTCCAGGGCCAGGAAGACGTCGCTGGTGGCGCCCTCGCCCAGCTGGCGCAGGACCTTGTACTTGCCGATATAGGCGGGGAGGTCGCGGGAGGAGATCGGGCCCAGGGCGTCGGAGCCGGCGGACGGCACGGAACTGGCGAGTGTGCGGGAGTCAAGGCTCATGGCGGCTCGTATCCTGCCCCAGGCCCCCAGGCGAGGCAAGACCGTGAACAGGCAGTAACAGCCCCGGGCAACAGCTGTTCCGCGATGGCACATGCGCCAGGGCCCGGGAGCGGGGCGGGGGGTTTCGTAGAATCGCGCCCATGATCCAAGCCAAGCAGGAACTGCTCGCCGCCCTGGGCGAGGCCATCCACTCCCTCAGCCCCGAGGCCACCCTGGCCCCGGCCTTCGAATCGCCCAAGCAGGCCAGCCATGGGGACTACGCCTGCACGGCCGCCATGCAGCTGGCCCGCCCGCTCAAGAAGAACCCGCGCGAGCTGGCCCAGGCCCTGATCGAGGCCCTGCAGGCCAAGCCGGCCTTCCAGCGATGGGTCGAGGGCATGGAGATTGCCGGCCCCGGCTTCATCAACATCCGCCTGAAGGATGCCGCCAAGCAGGCGGTCGTCGCCGAGGTGCTGGGCGCAGGCAGCCATTTCGGCGACCGTCCGGCCACCAGCAAGCACGTGATGATCGAGTTCGTCTCGGCCAACCCGACCGGCCCGCTGCACGTGGGCCATGCCCGCCAGGCCGCGCTGGGTGATGCGATCTGCTCGCTGCTCAAGACCCAGGGCCACGATGTGACCCGGGAGTTCTACTACAACGACGCGGGCGTGCAGATCGCCACGCTGGCCCACTCCACGCAGTTGCGGCTCAAGGGCTTCAAGCCGGGCGACGCCTGCTGGCCCACCGATCCCGACCACCCCGACAGCAAGAAGTTCTACAACGGCGACTACATCCAGGACATCGCCGACGCCTTCCTGCGCAAGGAAACGGTCAAGGCCGATGACCGTGAGTTCACCGCTTCGGGCGATGTCGAGGACCTCGACGGCATTCGCCAGTTCGCCGTGGCCTATCTGCGTCACGAGCAGGATCTGGACCTGCAGGCCTTCGGCCTCAAGTTCGACAACTACTTCCTTGAGTCCAGCGTCTATGCCAACGGCCAGCTCGAAGCCGCGGTGCAGCGCATGATCGACAGTGGCAAGACCTACGAGAAGGACGGCGCACTGTGGTTCCGCTCGACGGACTATGGCGACGACCAGGACCGGGTGATGCGCAAGCGCGAGGGCGGCTTCACCTATTTCGTGCCGGACGTGGCCTACCACGTCAACAAGTTCGGGCGCGGCTACACCCAGTGCATCAACATCCAGGGCACCGACCACCACGGCACCATCGCCCGCGTGCGCGGCGGTCTGCAGGCGCAGAACCTGGGCATTCCGCAGGGCTTCCCGGACTACATCCTGCACAAGATGGTCACGGTCATGAGGAACGGCGAGGAGGTCAAGATCTCCAAGCGCGCCGGCTCCTACGTGACGCTGCGCGACCTGATCGACTGGACCAGCCGCGACGCCGTGCGCTTCTTCCTGATCAGCCGCAAGGCCGACACCGAGTTCACCTTCGACGTGGACCTGGCCCTGAAGCAGAACGACGAGAACCCTGTGTTCTACGTGCAGTACGCCCATGCGCGCATCTGCTCGGTGATCCGCAAGTGGGCCGAGCAGGGCGGTGATGAAGCCGGCCTGGCCGGTGCCGACCTCAGCCTGCTGACGGCCCCCACCGAGGCCGCGCTGATGCTCAAGCTGGCGGACTACCCCCGCATGCTCAGCAGCGCTGCGCAAGACCTGGCCCCGCACGACGTGGCCTTCTACCTGCGCGACCTCTCCGGCGCCTATCACAGCTACTACGCCGCCGAGCGCGTGCTGGACCAGGCCCCCGAGCTGACCCGTGCCCGCGTGGCCCTGCTGGCGGCCACCCGTCAGGTGATCCGCAACGCCCTGGCGGTGCTGGGCGTCAGCGCGCCGGAAGTCATGGCGCGCGAGGCGCTGGCCTGAAGTCTTTCCGGACCAGTCGGCGGACCTAGAATCCGCCGCGTTGAAGGGTCGGCCCCGGGTGGGGCCGCGAGCATGGAGATGGCATGAGCAAGGCTGAAGCTGGCAAGCAGCGCGGTGGATTTGTCCTGGGGCTGATCGTGGGCCTGCTGCTGGGTCTGGCGATCGCGCTGGGCGTGGCGCTCTACATCACCAAGGTGCCCATCCCCTTCGTCAACAAGGTGCCGCAGCGCACGGCCGAGCAGGACGCCGAGGAAGCGGCCCGCAACAAGAACTGGGACCCCAACGCCCCCCTGGCCGGCAAGGCCGCCCGCAGTGCCAGCGGCGTGCTGAGCCCGGCCGTGCCCGCCTCCGCTCCCGCGCCGCAGGAAGTGGCCCGGCCCGTGGACAAGCCGGCCGACAAGCCCGCGGAAAAGCCTGCCGACAAAGTGACCGACAAGGCGGCCGACAAGGTCATGGAGAAGGTCGCCGAAAAGACGGCCGAGAAGGCCGCAGCGGATGCAGGCAGCCTTTACTTCGTGCAGGCCGGTGCCTTCCTGAAGCCCGAGGATGCCGAGGCGCAGCGCGCCAAGCTGGCCATGGCCGGCTTCCAGTCCAAGGTCTACGAGAAAGAACAGTCGGGTCGCACGGTCTACCGCGTCCGCATCGGCCCGATCGACAACCGTGACGAAGCCGAGGCCCAGCGTGGCAAGGCCGAGGCCGCAGGCTTCGAGGCCAACCTGGCCCGTGTCGCACGCTGAGCCGGCCGCCCCGCGCCCCCTCCCGCCCCCCTCGATCCCAGGAGAATGCCGTGAGCATCAACCGCCGTGATTTCGCCGCCGCTGCCAGCCTGGCAGCCCTGAACCTGCCTCTGATCGCCCAGGCCCAGGGCGGCCCGGTCGAGGGCCGCCACTACCAGAAGCTGCAGCAGCCCCTGCCCACCACCGCCGGCAAGATCGAGGTGGTGGAGTTCTTCTGGTACGGCTGCCCGCACTGCTACGTCTTCGAGCCCGCCCTGGCGGCCTGGACCGGCCAGCTGCCGGCCGACGTGAGCCTGCGCAAGTCCCATGTGCTGTTCCGCCCCAATATGCGGGTGCACCAGCGCACCTACTTCGCACTCGAGGTGATGGGCAAGGAGGCGGAAGTCCGCGGCAAGATCTTCGACGCCATCCACCGGCAGGGCCAGCGCCTGGACGAGCTGGACGCCATGGCCGCCTTCCTGGCCAAGCAGGGCATCGACGCGGCCAAGTTCAAGGACACCTTCGGCTCCTTCGGCGTCAACAACAAGTGCGGCCAGGCCGACAAGCTGGCCGAGGGCTTCCGCCTCGAGGGGGTGCCCGCGGTGGGCGTGGCCGGCCGCTTCCTGACCTCGCCGGCCATGGCCAGCGCGGGCATGCGCATCGACGAAGAGCAGAGCGGGCTGCGTGCCCTGGCCGTGGTGGACTTCCTGATCAAGCGCGCCCGCCAGGGCGCCTGAGCCGCTGCAGGGCGTCGCGCCTAGCCCCCGGCCGCGGGGGCTGGCATGGGCCGCCTCGTGGCAGAATGGTCTGCAAGAACCGTGCCTTGCCTTGTGCGGCCTCGGGCGCCCAGGCTGCCGGGGCGCGCCATCCCTGAACTTTTGTCCGAGCGCTGTATGACTGCCACCGGCTTGCGAGCCTCCGCCCTGCTGTGCCTGTCCCTGTCGACGGGCCTGATCGGCACGACCCCGGCCCATGCGGCCCGGGACGATGCCAACAAGCCGCTGAGCATCAGTGCCGACAAGGGCGGGCGCCTGGACGTGGCGCGCCAGCGCACCGAATGGAATGGCAATGTCGTCCTCAGCCGCGGCAGCATGCTGCTCAAGGCCGAGCGCATGGACATCCAGGAGGGCTCGGACGGCTACTACCTCGCCTATGCCCAGGGCGAGGCGGGCAAGCCGGTCAATTTCCGTCAGGACCGCGACGTGGCCGGGGAGTCCATCCAGGGCTATGCCGACCAGCTGGAGTACGACGGGCGCTCCGACACCGTCCGCTTCATCGGCAACGCCGTGGTGCGCCGCATGCGCGGCAGCGTGGTGGCGGACGAGGTCAGCGGTGCCGTCATCGTCTATGACAACCGCACCGAGGTCTTCGGCGTGGAAGGCGGCCAGGGCGCCCTGCAGCCCAACGGCCGCGTCCGCCTGGTGATGAGCCCCCGCGGCAGCGCCTCCGCGCCGGCCCCCGCGGCCTCGACGCCGTCCCTGCAACTGCAGCCCAGCCCGGGCCTGCAGCCGCTGCGCAAGACGCCATGAACCAGCGCCCCGCCCTCGAAGCCGGGCCGCCCAGCCGCCTGGAGGCCGAAGGCCTGCAGAAGAGCTACGGCGTGCGCAAGGTGGTCAAGGACGTGCACCTGGCCGTCAACAGCGGTGAGGTCGTGGGCCTGCTGGGCCCCAACGGTGCCGGCAAGACCACCAGCTTCTACATGATCGTGGGCCTGGTGCGCGCCGATGCCGGCGAGATCCGCATCGACGGCCAGCCGGTCCAGCGCCTGCCCATCCACCAGCGCTCGCGCCTGGGCCTGAGCTATCTCCCGCAGGAGGCCTCGATCTTCCGCAAGCTCAGCGTCGAGGAGAACATCCGCGCCGTGCTGGAGCTTCAGCAGGACGAGCACGGCAAGCCCTGGCCCGAGACCCGGGTGCGCGAGCTGCTGGAGAGCCTGCTGGCCGACCTCAGCATCGAGAAGCTGCGCGACAGCCCGGCGCCGGCCCTCTCCGGCGGCGAGCGCCGCCGCGTGGAGATCGCCCGCGCCCTGGCCACCCAGCCCCGTTTCATCCTGCTGGACGAGCCCTTCGCGGGCGTGGACCCGATCGCCGTGCTGGAGATTCAGCGCATCATCGGCTTCCTCAAGGCGCGCGGCATCGGGGTGCTGATCACCGACCACAACGTGCGCGAGACCCTGGGCATCTGCGATCGCGCCTACATCATCAGCGAGGGCCGCGTGCTGGCCGAGGGGCAGCCGGACGAGATCGTGCAGAACCCCGAGGTCCGCAAGGTCTACCTGGGCGAACACTTCCGCATGTAAGGGCGGCCCGCGATGAAGCCCTCTCTGCAGGTCCGCCTTTCCCAGCATCTCTCGCTGACGCCGCAGCTGCAGCAGAGCATCCGGCTGCTGCAGCTGTCGACCCTGGAGCTGAACCAGGAGGTCGAGCAGATGCTGGCCCAGAACCCCCTGCTGGAGACCGAAGAAGAGTTCGAGACCCGCCAGGAGCCGGCCCGTGCCGAGCTGCAGGCGCCCGCCAGCACGGGCGGCGATGAAGGCAGCGGCAGCGGCGGCGACGAAGGCGGCGAGGCCCTGGGCGAGATGCGGGCCGAGGACTTCGGCACCACCGAGCGTGAGGACTGGGAGAACGGCACCGAGGGCGACGACTTCGACGGCATCCGCGAGCTGCCCAGCGGCAATGCGGCGCCCAGCGACGACGGCGACGACCGCACGGACACCGACGCCGGCACCATCAGCCTGCAGGAGCATCTGCAGGCGCAGATGGCCGGCATGAGCCTCTGCGACGAGGACCGCGCGGCCCTGCTGGTGCTGATCGAGTCCCTCAACGAGGACGGCTATCTCGAGGATCCGCTGGAGGAGATCGCCACCAGCCTCAACCCCGAGGGCGACCCCGCGGTGCAGGAAGAGCTGCTGGACCGCCTGCGCTGCGCGCTCAAGTGGCTGCAGAGCCTGGAGCCCTCCGGCGTGGGCGCGCGCGACCTCTCCGAATGCCTGGTGCTGCAGCTGCGCGCGCAGCCGCGCAGCCAGGTGCAGGCCGTGGCCATCCTGATCTGCAAGCAGCACCTGGACCTGCTGGCCCGGCGCGACCTGCGCCGCCTGGGCTCGCTGACTGGCGCCGACGAGCCCCTGCTGCGCGAGGCCCAGGCCCTGATCGCCCGCCTGGAGCCCAAGCCCGGCCGCCCCTTCGTGCGCAATGTGGCGCAGGCGGTGATCCCCGATGTCATCGTGCAGAAGGCCGGCCGCGGCTTCCGGGTGATGATCAACCCGGAAGTGGCGCCCAAGCTGCGCATCAACGAGCTCTACGCCCAGGCCCTGCGCCAGACCCGCGGCGGCGTGACCAACTCGCCGCTGGGCGGGCAGCTGCAGGAGGCGCGCTGGTTCATCAAGAACATCCAGCAGCGCTTCGACACCATCCTGCGGGTGTCCGAGGCCATCGTTGAACGCCAGAAGGGCTTCTTCACCCACGGTGAGCTGGCGATGAAGCCCCTGGTGCTGCGCGAGATCGCCGACGAGCTCAGCCTGCACGAGTCCACCATCTCCCGCGTGACCACGGCCAAGTACATGGCCACGCCCTGGGGCACCTTCGAGCTCAAGTACTTCTTCGGCTCGGGCCTGGCGACGGAGACCGGCGGCAATGCCTCCAGCACGGCGGTGCGGGCCCTGATCAAGCAGTTCGTCGCGGCCGAGGACCCGAAGAAGCCGCTGTCCGACAGCGCCCTGGCCAGCATGCTGGAGGAGCAGGGCATCCAGGTGGCGCGCCGAACGGTGGCCAAGTACCGCGAGGCCCTCAAGATCGCGCCGGCCAATATGCGCAAGACCTGACCCTTCGGGCCTGGCGCGCAAGACCTGACCCCAGTCGAGCCACGGAGACCCCAGCCCATGGACCAGCTCAAGGCGATGCGCGTGTTCGCGCGGGTGATCGACGAAGGCAGCTTCGCCGGCGCCGCCCGCGCCCTGGACCTGGCTCCCGCCGTGGTGACCCGCCTGGTGGCCGACCTCGAGGAGCACCTGGGCGCGCGGCTCCTGAACCGCACCACCCGCCGCCTGGCCCTCACCGAGGTGGGCGAGGCCTACCTGGAGCGCTGCCGCCGCGTGCTGATGGAACTGGAGGACGCCCAGGCGCTGGTGCAGTCCGCCACGCACGAGGCGCGCGGCCATGTGCGGGTGCTGGTGCCGCCGGCCATCGCCGTGCACCAGCTGGCCAAGCACCTGGCCCGCTTCCACCAGCAGTACCCGCACGTGACCCTGGAGCTGCATTCGCCGGGCCCGGTGACGCAGATCGACGAGGCCTTCGACATCAGCGTCATCAGCACCAAGGAGCCGCTGCAGGGCGACTTCGTGGCGCGGCGCCTGGCGCGCACCGAGGTCATCCTCTGCGCCGCGCCGGAATATCTGCAGCGGCGCGGCCGGCCGCAGCATCCGGTGGAGCTGCAGCAGCATGATGTGCTGGTGCCGCCCGTGGCCATCCAGCAGCGCGGCATCGTCTTCGTGCGGGGGCGGCGCGAGGCGCCCGAGGAGCGCATCGAGGGCGAATGCCGCCGCGGCGTGCTGACCACCGGCCACAACGACACCAACTACGCCGCCGCCCTGCATGGCCTGGGCATCGCTGCCCTGCCGTCCTTCATGATCGAGGACGCGCTGCTGGAGCATGCGCTGGAGCGCGTGATGCCGCAGTGGCACATGCAGAGCTACGACCTCTGGGCCGCCATGCCCTCGCGCAAGTTCCTGCCGGCGCGCACGCGGGTCTTCCTCGACTTCCTGGTCAGCATCTTCGGCGGCCAGGACCACGACCCCTGGCTGGAGGCCGCCGGCTGCGCGACCCGCTGAGCCGGGTCGTCGGGGCGCTCAGCGCAGGCTGAAGCCGTCCTGGACCAGGCTGCCGCGCAGGTCCTGCAGCAGGTGCGTCAGCGGGGACAGCTCCACGTAGCGCGTGCTGACCTTGATCGCATAGGCGAAGAGGCGGGGCAGGTCCTCGGCATAGCGGGGCTTGCCGTCGCGGTGCTTGAGGCGGCAGAAGATGCCCAGGATCTTCAGGTGGCGCTGCAGCCCGCACCACTCGATGCGGCGCCAGACCTCGCCGAAGTCGTCGCCAATGGGAATGCCGGCCCGCCGCGCCTGCTCCCAGTAGCGGATGGCCCAGTCCAGCTCGCGCTCCTCGTCCCAGGAGATGAAGGCGTCGCGCAGCAGGGAGGCGATGTCATAGCAGACCGGGCCGCGCACCATGTCCTGGAAATCCAGGATGCCGGGCAGGGGTTCGCAGACCATCAGGTTGCGCACCATGTAGTCGCGGTGCATGGCGACCGTGGGTTGGTCCAGCATGTTGCGCACCAGGGCCTTGCAGCTCATTTCCCACCAGGTCTGCTGCTGTTCGGACCACTGACGGCCATGTTCCTTCTGCACGCACCAGTCGACGAAGATCTGCAGCTCGCGGCGCACGAAGGCCTCGTCGTAGGCGGGCAGGCTGCTCGCGTCGGCGCGCGACTGCCACTGCACCAGGGCGCCGATGGCGGCGCGCATCAGGCGGTCGGCCTCCTTGGGCTCGGCCTGCAGCAGAGCCTGCAGATAGGGCGTGTCCCCGAGGTCTTCCAGCAGCATGAAGCCCAGCTCGGTGGAGCTGGCCAGCACCTGGGGCGCGTGCAGGCCGGCCTGGCGCAGCTGCTCGCCCACCTGCAGGAAGGGGCGCAGGTCGTTGCCGGCAGGCGGGGCGTCCATCAGCACGAGCGGACCCTGGGCTGCGTCCAGGCGCAGGTAGCGGCGGGTGCTGGCATCCTCGCTGGCCGGGCGCAGGGTGTCGGCGCGCAGGCCGAGGGCAGGATCCAGGCCTTGCAGCCAGTGGTGCAGGACCTCGGCACGGGCGGGATCGGTCCAGGAAACGTTGGACATGGGCGGTGGCTGATCTGGGCGGCGCAGGCGGAGCCGCGGTCGAAGGGGGAGGCGGGCCGGCCATTCCCATCCCTGCCTGATGGCAGGGGGGCGCGTCGGCCGGCTCATGGATAATGAATTCTACAAACCGCCGTCATGGCGAGCGCCGGCCTGCCCAGCAGGCTGCCACTCCACTTCGATCGATGCCGTCGCCGTGCTGCGTCCCGCTCCCGTCCTGCCACCTCCGCTGACCTCCCTGCGCTCCCTGCTTGCTCTGACGCCCCTGGCGCTGGCAGCCATGAGCGTGGGCGCCCAGACCCTGGACCCCGAGGCCATCCCGCCGCGCCTGAAGCCGGCGCGCAGCCTGGACACGGCCCGGCCGGGCAGTGCCGAGCAGAAGCCGGCGCTGGTGCTGGAGGCCGAGTCGCTGAAGAGTCAGGTTGATGCCCAGACCTTCGCCCAGGGCCAGGTCCGCCTGCGCTACGGCGACCTGCTGCTGCGCGCGGACCAGCTCAGCTATGACCAGACCAAGGACCTCGCCCGTGCCGAGGGCTCCGTCGAAGTCAGCCGCAACGGCACCGTGGTGCGCGGGCCGAGCCTGCAGCTCTACCTGGAAAAGTTCGAGGGCGAATTCGTCTCGCCCCAGTACAGCTTCGCGCTGACGGGCGGCAGCGGCCGCGCCCAGCGCCTGCGCTTCATCGACGCCTCGCATGTGGAGGCGCAAGGGGCGACCTACTCCAGCTGCCCCGTCGAGGAAGGCAGCGGCCGCCCCGCCTGGCAGCTCACGACCCGGCAGCTGCGCATGAACTTCGACGCCAACGAGGGCGTGGCCGAGGACGCCGTGCTGCGCTTCTACGGCGTGCCCATCCTGGCCGCGCCCGCCCTGAGCTTCCCGCTGGGCGAGGGGCGCAAGTCGGGCTGGCTGCCGCCCAATATGGGCCTGGACAACCGCAGCGGCTTCGAGCTGGGCCTGCCCTACTACTGGAACATCGCTCCGCAGCGCGACGCCACCCTCACGCCCTTCTTCATGACGCGCCGCGGCGCGGGCCTGGACAGCGAGTTCCGCTACCTCGAGCCCGGCCATGCAGGCCAGCTGAACCTGGCCTTGCTGCCGCGCGACCGCATCATCGACCGCAGCCGCTGGGACCTGCGGCTGAGCCACGATGGCGAGCTGATGGACGACTGGCGCTACCGCTGGCGCCTGGAGCGGGTGTCCGACGACGAATACTGGAAGGACATGCCGAGGCGCCTGCAGAACGTGCCGCAGCGCCTGCTGCCTGCCGACTTCAGCCTCAGCCGTCTGCGCAGCTACGGCTGGGGCGAGATGCAGACCTACGCCCGCGTGCAGCGCTGGCAGGCCTTGCAGGGCCTGGACATGGCCGCGCAGTTCGAGACGCCCTACCAGCGCTCGCCCCAGGTCGGCCTGCGCCTCAACACCCAGGCCGACGACCTGGTGCTGGCCGGCTTCCGCCCCTGGGGCCGCCGCGCCCGTCTGGAGGGCGGCCTGGAGCTGGAATACAACCGCTTCGACCTGACCACCTCGAGGCAGTTGCTGGATCCGTCGGATCCGCTGGGCAAGAAGCTGCTGCCCGTGCCCAACACCGGCGAGCGCCTGCACCTGCTGAGCCACGTCAGCCTGCCCATGGGCGGCGCCGCCTGGTGGCTGGTGCCCAAGCTCTCGCTCAACACGGCCCGCTACCGCCTCGACCAGGCCGTGGCCGACGGCCGCACCAGCCTGGGCCGCAGCATCCCGACCTTCAGCCTGGACCACGGCTGGGTCTTCGAGCGCAACACGACCCTGTTCGACCGCGCCATGCAGCAGAGCCTGGAGCCCCGCCTGCTGTATGTGCGCACGCCCTATCGCCAGCAGGACCTCTTCCCGCGCTTCGACAGCGCGGCCAAGGACTTCAACGCCGACTCCATCTACGCCGAGAACCAGTTCTCCGGCGTGGACCGCGTCTCCGATGCCCATGCCCTCACCGCCGGCGTGACCTCGCGCTGGCTGGACGCCGCCCAGGGCGAGGAGATGCTGCGCCTGGGCCTGGTGCAGCGCTTCCTCTTCGCCGACCAGCGGGTCACGCCGGACGACAAGCCGGTGTCGCAGCGGGTCTCGGATGTCCTGCTGCTGGGTGCCGCCCACCTCGACCGCCGCTGGTGGATGGACGGCGCCCTGCAGTACAGCCCCGAGGCCGGCCGGACCATGCGCTCGGTGCTGCGAGCCCGCTATGCGCCCGGCCCTTTCCGCACGGTCAGCGTCGCCTACCGCCTGGCCCGCGAGCAGAGCGAGCAGGTGGAGCTGGCCTGGCAATGGCCGCTGTTTGGCGCCGCCGAGCGCCCGCAGCGCCGCAGCAGCGCCGGCAGCTGCAGCGGTGCCTGGTACAGCGCAGGCCGCATCCAGTACAGCATGCGCGACCGGCGCCTCACCGATTCGGTGGTGGGTTTCGAGTACGACGCTGGCTGCTGGGTGCTGCGCGTGGGTGCCGAGCGCCTCTCCGCCGGCCGCGCCGAAACCAACACGCGCCTGCTGCTGCAGATCGAGCTGGTGGGCCTCTCCCAGCTCGGTTCCAATGCGCTCAAGGTCTTGAAGGACAATATCCCCGGTTACCGTCAGCTGAGCTCAGACCGCTCGGCAAGCTCTCATGGCATCTATGACTGATCTGTCCCTACGCTCCCTTCTTGTCGCCGGCATGTGCGCCAGCCTGTACGCCGGTGTGGTGCCCCAGGCCTCGGCCCAGACCGGCGCCAGCCGCATCAAGCCCGGGGACCATATCGCCGTGGTGGTGAACCAGGATGTCGTGGCGGCCAGCGAGATCACCCTGCGGGCCGAGCGCGCCCGCGAGGAAGCCCGCCGCCGCGGCGAGGCCAATCCCAATATGGACGAGCTGCGCAAGGCCGCGATGGAGGCGCTGATCGAGGAGCGGGCCATGGTGACCCTGGCCCGCGAGACCGGCCAGCGCGTCGAGGACCCCGAGCTGGATCGCGTGGTGGCCAATGTGGCCACGCAGAACAAGCTGACCATGGCCGAGCTGAAGGAACGCCTGAAGGCCGACGGCATGGACTTCAAGACCTTCCGCGAGAACCTGCGCGACCAGATGCTCATGGAGCGGGTGCGCGAGCGTGAAGTGCAGAAGCGCATCAACATCACCGACGGCGACATCGACCGCTACCTGGACGAGCGCCAGGCCAAGGCGGACAGCAACCCGCAGCTGAACATCGCCCAGGTCCTGATCCCCATTCCCGAGAAGGGCACGGAGGCCCAGGTGGCCGAGCGCAAGGCCCGTGCCGAGACGGCCCTGGCCCGCGTCAAGGCGGGCGAGGACTTCGCCAAGATCGCGCGCGAGTTCTCCGAGGATGCCAACAAGGACCGGGGCGGCGAGGTGGGCCTGCGCCAGGCGGAACGCCTGCCGGATGTCTTCGTCGACGCCGTGCGTGAGCTCAAGCCGGGCCAGGTGAATCCCCGCCTGATCCGCTCCGAGGTGGGCTTCCACATCATCAAGCTGCTGGCCCGCGAGGCCGCTGCCAATCCCAACGTCATCACCCAGACCCATTCCCGCCACGTGCTGCTGCGCCCCTCGCAGCAGCTGACGGCCGAGGTGGCCGCGCGCCGCCTGCAGGAGTTCAAGCGGGCCATCGAAGCCGGTCAGGTGAGCTTCGAGCAGGTGGCCCGGGACAACTCCGAGGACGGCAGCGCCCCCAATGGCGGCGACCTGGGCTGGGTGAGCCCCGGCAACTTCGTGCCGGAGTTCGAGGAGGCGATGAACGGGCTGCCGATCAAGGGCATTTCCGGCCCGGTGATGTCCCGCTACGGCGTGCACATGATCCAGGTGCTGGAGCGCCGCCAGATCGAGCTGGAGCCCAAGCAGCTGCGCGAGCAGGCCAAGGTGGCCCTGCGCGAGCGCCGCTACGAGGACGCCTACAAGGACTGGCTGAAGGAGTTGCGCGCCAACGCCTTCATCGAGATGCGCGAGTGGCAGTGAGCGAAGGCGCCTGATGCAGCACGTCGCCCGCAAGCGTTTCGGCCAGCACTTCCTGACCGATGGCGCGATGATCGAGTCCATCATCGACGCCATCGCACCGGAGGCCGGTGATGCCATGGTGGAGATCGGCCCCGGCCTGGGTGCCATGACCCTGCCGCTGCTGGCCCGCATCCAGCCGCTGACCGTCATCGAGCTGGACCGCGACCTCGCCGCCCGCCTGCGCAAGCGGGGCGACCTGGAGGTGATCGAGTCCGACGTGCTGAAGGTGGACTTCGCGGCCGTCGCCGCATCCAAGGGGAAGAAGCTGCGCGTGGTGGGCAACCTGCCCTACAACATCTCGACGCCCATCCTCTTCCACCTGCTGGGCTTCGTGGACCATGTCGTCGACCACCACTTCATGCTGCAGAAGGAAGTCGTGGACCGCATGGCGGCCTCGCCGGGCAGCAAGGACTACGGCCGGCTGTCGGTGATGCTGCAGTGGCGCTATGACATCGAGTCGGTGCTGGACGTGCCGCCCGAGTGCTTCGACCCGCCCCCGCGCGTGGACTCCGCCATCGTCCGCATGATCCCGCTGGCCCAGCCGCCGGTGCTGGACTCCACCCTGCTCGAGCAGATGGTCGCCGCCGCCTTCTCGCAGCGCCGCAAGCTCCTGCGCCACAGCCTGGGCGTCTGGCTCGCCCAGCGCGGCTTCCAGGGCCATTTCGACCTCCAGCGCCGCGCCGAGGAAGTACCCGTCCACGAGTTCGTGGCCCTCGCGCAGCAGCTCCAGAAATGACCAAGCCCGCCATGAGCGGGCTTTTTTGTCGTTGCCAGCAGGGTTCATCGTGCCGTGGCGTCTGCGAGATCCGTCTGCATAGATTCGTGCATCGCCGGGTGGTAGCGGGCGTGATTGCTCCGTGTCCCCCGGGCCTGCGGCCCTCCTCCTTTACCTGCGCAATCACGCCCCCTGTCGCCCGGCTCATCTACGACTGAGGCTTGCGATGCATGCGTCGGCGATGGCATGGAGCCCCCAGTGCAGCAGACCATTCCCAAAAGCAAAGAAGCCCACCGGTGCAACTCTGTGGGCTTCTCCCCCAGCGAATACCGCTGATCCGGCTTTGCCGGGCAGTCGGTATTGCCCCCTTGAGGGGGCGGCCGTCAGGCCGTAGGGGTGCTCAACCAGGCATCGTCAGACCCTGAGCGGGGATCGGCTTCCCAAAAGCAAAGAAGCCCACCGGTGCACCCCGGTGGGCTTCGCCCCCCGCGACGGCCGCGGAACCGGCTTTGCCGGGCCGCCGGGCGTGCCCCCTTGAGGGGGCGGCCGCAGGCCGTAGGGGTGCTCAACCAGGCATCGTCAGACCCTGCACGGGGATCGGCTCCCAAAAAGCAAAGAAGCCCACCGGTGCAACCCGGTGGGCTTCGCCCCCCGCGACGGCCGCGGATCCGGCTTTGCCGGGCCGCCGGGCGTGCCCCCTTGAGGGGGCGGCCGCAGGCCGTAGGGGGTGGTCTATCAGGCCGCGCTCAGCCACATGGCCGTGTCGAAGGCACTGCTCATCATTGGCATGTTCATGCCGAAATTGGCATTCGCAGCAGCCTTGCTGCTCTTCGTTGCAGGCTTTTCAGCAACCGGGGCCACCTCAGCAGCCCGCTCCCATGACCCGTTTTCTTGGGAGCGGGCTACTGAAAAGAATAGAAACACCGGAAGGGGACCTTGCGATCCGCCCAGTAGTCGGCGGCATCGCGGAACACGTCCAGCAACTGCTCGCGGGACTCGCGGTCGAAGCGCAGGTTGTCCGGCAGCTGCTCCAGTACCACCACGAAGCCCGGCTGCGCGCCGGACTTGTGGACGAGGTCGGTCATGCAGTCATAGAGGGCGTCGAGGTTCTTGCCAAAATGCGCAGGGAAGAGGAAGGACTGTGCGATCCCTTCCAGCACGTCCTGCTTGGACTCCGCCTCGGTCAGGTTGGCGTAGAGGAAATGCTGGCCGGCCGCCTGGGCCGCCTGCATCAAGTCCTCTACGCGGTAGGCCCGTATGGCCTGCACGATATTGGGACGGACGGTCTGCAAAAGCATGGTCACGTTCCTCCTAGAATGGTCACAGAACTGGGTGCGCCGCTGCTCATTTCACGATCTTGCGAAAGCTCGCGTAATGATCCTCGGTGTAATAGCAAACCTCGGGATTGCTGGGGGGCTGGCCGCCGCACACGATCCGCCTGGCGCCGCGGTTGCGTGCGCCGGGCGTCTTGACGGTGTACTCGTGGTAGAAGCCGCGGGCCTTCTTCGGCAGCTGCCGCTCGCGATTGCCGAAGACCACGCCGTCTTTCTCGTAGGGGAAAGGTCCCCCGGAAAGAATCAGCTGATGGGTCCGCTGGGCTTCGCGCGGCAAGGCCGACAAGGCCACCGTGCCGCTCGCTGCGCCGGTCGTGGAGGCGTTTTCCTTGGCCTGCGCACTGGGCGCCATGGCCAAGACCACGGCTGCTGTGAGGACGCCGCCCCACTGTCGCCACGCGGGCCAAGCCCCTGACCGATCGAGCAAAAACACGGGTTTACCCTGAATCCTGAAGGCAAGATGGTACCGAAGCCCCCCGGAAATCTCAAGCCGAGGGTTTTGCCGATGCCTAGAAATGCGGCAATGTGAGTGTGCGCACACCATGCTTATGGCGGGCTTAAATACTCACTTCCTGCTCGGAAATCTGGCTCAGTGAGCCGTCACAAACTTTTATGAAGAGGCTGTGCTCCAGACGGACAATTGCACAAAAAAGGTGCACTTCCGGCCGGAGGATTCACTGAATTTACTGCGCCGCAGCACGCCGACGGGCTGAGGGGCGCTGCACCCAGGCTCTCCCGGGCCCGGGCGTCCGGCTGGGGATTCAGCGGGCGGCGTTGGCGTCCGCCACGGTCAGGGCCGTCATGTTGACGATGCGGCGCACGGTGGCCGAGGGCGTCAGCACATGCACGGGCTTGGCCGCGCCCAGCAGCACCGGACCGATGGCAATGCCGCCGCCGGCCGTCGTCTTGAGCAGGTTGTAGCTGATGTTGGCGGCGTCGATGTTCGGCATCACCAGCAGGTTGGCCTCGCCCGACAGCGTGGTGCGCGGCATCAGCTGGGTGCGGTAGTTGGCGTCCAGCGCGGTGTCGCCGTGCATCTCGCCGTCCACCTCCAGCCAGGGGGCGGACTGCTGGATCAGCGCCAGGGCCTCGCGCATCTTGACCGCCGAGGGGTTGTTGCTGGAGCCGAAATTGCTGTGCGAGAGCAGCGCCGCCTTGGGGCGGATGCCGAAGCGGCGCAGCTCCTCGGCCGCCATCACCGTGATCTCGGCCAGCTGCTCGGCCGTGGGGTCGTAGTTGACGTGGGTATCGACCAGGAAGACCTGGCGGCCCGGCAGGATCAGGCCGTTCATGCAGGCATAGGTCTTGACGCCCGGGCGCTTGCCGATGACCTGGTCGATGTACTGCAGGTGCATGGCCGTGTTGCTCCAGGTGCCGCAGAGCATGCCGTCGACCTCGCCCTTGTGCAGCAGCATGGCGCTGATCAGCGTCAGGCGGCGGCGCATCTCGATCTTGGCCAGCTGCTCGGTCACGCCCTTGCGCTCGGTCAGGCGGTGGTAGGTCTGCCAGTAGTCGCGGTAGCGGTGGTCCTGCTCGACGTTGACGATGTCGTAGTCGCGGCCCTCCTGCAGGCGCAGGCCGAAGCGCTCGCAGCGCTGGGCGATGACGGCGGGGCGGCCGACCAGCGTGGGGCGCGCCAGGCCTTCGTCGACCACCACCTGCACGGCGCGCAGCACGCGCTCTTCCTCGCCCTCGGCGTAGGCCACGCGCTTGTTCGCACCGGCTCGCTTGGCGATCTGGAAGATGGGCTTCATCGTCGTGCCCGAGGCATAGACGAAGCTCTGCAGCTTCTCGCGGTAGGCGTCCCAGTCTTCGATGGGACGGCGGGCGACGCCCGAGTCCATCGCGGCCTGCGCCACGGCAGGCGCGATCTTGATCATCAGCCGCGGATCGAAGGGCTTGGGGATCAGGTACTCGGGGCCGAAGCTCAGGTTGGCGCCGGCATAGGCCGCGGCCACCACCTCGCTCTGCTCGGCCTGCGCCAGTTCGGCAATGGCGTGCACGGCGGCGATTTCCATCTCATCGGTGATGGTGGTCGCGCCACAGTCCAGGGCCCCGCGGAAGATGTAGGGGAAGCACAGGACGTTGTTGACCTGGTTGGGGTAGTCGGTGCGGCCCGTGGCCATCACCGCGTCATTGCGCACGGCCTGCACTTCCTCGGGCAGGATTTCCGGCGTGGGGTTGGCCAGCGCGAAGATCAGCGGACGCTCGGCCATGCTGGCCACCATGTCCGGCTTGAGCACGCCGCCAGCCGAGAGGCCCAGGAACACATCGGCCCCGGCGATCACCTCGCGTAGGCTGCGCAGCTCGGTGGGCTGGGCGAACTGGGCCTTGTCGGGGTCCATCAGCTCGGTGCGGCCGGTGTAGACCACGCCGGCGAGGTCCGTCACCCAGATGTTCTCGCGCGGCAGGCCCAGCTTCAGCAGCAGGCTCAGGCAGGCCAGGGCCGCGGCACCGGCGCCGGAGGTCACGAGCTTGACCTGCTTGATGTCCTTGCCCAGCACCTTCAGGCCGTTGAGCAGGGCGGCGCCCACCACGATGGCCGTGCCGTGCTGGTCGTCGTGGAAGACGGGGATCTGCATGCGCTCGCGCAGCTTGCGCTCGACGTAGAAGCAGTCCGGCGCCTTGATGTCCTCGAGGTTGATGCCGCCGAAGGTGGGCTCCAGCGCGGCGATCACGTCGACCAGCTTGTCGAGGTCGCGCTCCTGGATCTCCAGGTCGAAGACGTCGATGCCGGCGAACTTCTTGAAGAGCACGCCCTTGCCTTCCATCACCGGCTTGGAGGCCAGCGGGCCGATGTCGCCCAGGCCCAGCACGGCCGTGCCGTTGGTGACCACGGCGACGAGGTTGCCGCGCGAGGTGTAGCGGAAGGCATTGGCCGGATCGGCCACGATCTCCTCGCAGGCCGCGGCCACGCCCGGCGAGTAGGCCAGGGCCAGGTCACGCTGGTTGACCAGCTGCTTGGTGGGCGTGACGGCGATCTTGCCCGGGGTCGGGAACTCGTGGTACTCCAGGGCGGCTTGGCGGAGCTGGGCGCGTTTTTGTTCAGCAGTGGGCATGGACAGATCTCGTCGTTCTGGGCCGGAACCGGTGCCGGGCCTGAGGCCCTGACGCCTGTCCGGACAAGCCGGGGTGGGCGGCGATTGTAGGAGCCGGGTCCTGACGCCAGCTGACGCCGCCATGCCGAATCGGCATGCGCCCCAGCCGGTGCCTGCGGGGGGGCTCCGGTGCTCGAGCGTCCTAGTGTGAACCCGAATGGCCGCGCCGGGGTACGCGAAACTGCGCATCTGAATTGCGCGCCAAGCAGCAATACTGGGCCGACCTCATGACTGACTCCCGCCCCTCCCCTGCCAGCCTCGCGCAGCCGGCCGCTGCGCTGCCGCCCCGTCGCGGGCGCCGCTGGCTGCTCTGGGCGGCCCTGATCGGCCTGCTGCTGGTCGCCCAGAGCCTGCTGCTGGCGCTGACCCTCAGCTACGAGACCCAGCGCGCCCAGGATCAGGTCGACGCCCTCGCGCTGGAACTCGTGGGCCGGCTGCAGCAGCTGGGATCGCACCAGATGCAGGACGTGCAGGCCCTCATGTGGGAGGAAGGCGCCATGAGCTGGCAGGCCGAGGCCGCACGCCTGATGCGCGCGTCGCGGCCCTTGCTGCGCCTGGAATGGCGGGACGCCCGGCGCCAGGTGCAGCGCGCGGTGGAGTCGCCCTTCGGCGGTCCCATGTTCGCGCGCCTGGCCCGGACCGAACTGCAGCTGGAGACGGAGCTGGCCTGCACCGCGGCGGTTCGCCAGGGCTCGCCGCAGTACTCGCGCAGCTACTTCGTGCCGCTGGGCGGAGGGGACGGCCTGGAGGTGATCGACCTCTGCCTGCCCCGCCTGCAGGCCGGCCGCACCGAGGGCTACCTGGTCGCGACGCTCGGCCTGCATCAATGGCTGGAGGAAGCTTCCACGCCCGAACAGGCGCGGCGCCATGAGTTCAGCTTCGTCGAGGGCGATGGCACCCGGCTGGCCCGCGCCGGCCTGGTCCGTGGTGCCGGCCACTTCCGCGCCGAGCGCGTGCTGGACATGCCGGGCCTGACCCTGCAGCTGCGCGTGGACAGCGCGGCGGGCAGCCCCAAGCTCATCCCCAACCTGATGACCTCGCTGGTGCTGGGCCTGTCCCTGGCGCTGTTCGGCGTGGTGATTCTGCTGGCCCGCGACGTGCGCCGCCGCGCCGCCGCCGAGCGCGCCCTGGCCGAGGCCCTGGCCCTGCGCAAGGCCATGGAGAACTCCCTGATCACCGGCCTGCGGGCCCGAGACATGGACGGCCGCGTGAGCTACGTCAACCCGGCTTTCTGCCAGATGGTGGGCTTCAGCGCCGAGGAAATCCTGACCACCGGCGGCGAGCGCGAGCAGAGCGCGCCGCCCTACTGGCCGCCCGAGTTCATCGAGGAATACCGGCGCCGCCACCGCGAGCGCAGCGCCCGCTGGCAGGCGGACACGCCCGCGCCCGGCGGCCAGGACCCGCGCCAGGGCTTCGAGACCGTCTTCATGCGCCGCAACGGCGAGCGCTTCCCGGTGATGATCTTCGAGGCCCCGCTGCTGGACGCCCAGGGCCAGCAGACCGGCTGGATGAGCGCGGCCCTGGACATCAGCGAACAACGCCGCATCGAGGAGCTCTCGCGCCAGCAGCAGGAGCGCCTGCAGGCCACCGCCCGGCTCGCGACGGTGGGCGAGATGGCCTCGCTGCTGAGCCATGAGCTGAACCAGCCGCTCTCGGCCATCGCCAGCTATGCCGCGGCCTCACTGAACCTGCTGCGCCTGGAGGCCACGGACCCGCAGACGCCGGACATGGTGCGCCAGGCGGTGTCCCGCATCGCCGAGCAGGCCGAGCGCGCCGGCCGCGTGATCAAGAGCGTGCACGACTTCGTGCGCCGGCGCGAGCAGGCCCGCGAGTCCATCGCCGTGGAGCGGCTCTTCGACGCCGTGCTGCCCCTGGTGCGCCTGCAGGCCCGCAAGAGCGGCACGCGCATCGAGCTCGCGCTGCCGCCCGGTCTGCCCGCCCTGCGCTGCGACCGCACCATGGTCGAGCAGGTGCTGCTCAATCTCAGCCGCAACGGCATCCAGGCCATGGAGGCGCACACGGCGCTGGGCGAGCGCGTGCTGACCCTGGGCGCCAGCCTGCAGGGCCGCTGGGTGATGATCACCGTGCAGGACCGCGGCCCCGGCATTCCCGAGGGCGTGGCACGCCAGCTCTTCACGCCCTTCTTCACCACCCGCAGCGAGGGCATGGGCCTGGGCCTGAGCCTGTGCCGCACGGTCATCGAGCAGCATGGCGGCGCCATGGACTTCGAGAACCTGGGCGAGGAGGGCGCACGGCGCGGCTGCGTGTTCCGCTTCACGCTGCCTGCCGACACCGCGGGCTGAGGCCCTAACATCCGGACTGCCGACAAGGAGCCTGCCCATGTCCTCCAGCCTGCCCATGGTCTACATCGTCGACGACGAAGAGGTCGTGCGCGACGCCCTGGGCTGGCTGCTGCGCTCGCGCCGCCAGCTCTTCGAGGGCTTCGCCAGCGCCGAGGCCTTTCTCGACTTCCTGGACGGCCTGCCCGAGGGCGGCGCCCACTGGCCCAACTGCCCCAGCTGCCTGCTGCTGGACGTGCGCATGCCCGGCCTCAGTGGCCTGGCCCTGTTCGAGCGCCTGATCGAGCGCGGCCTGCTGCGGCGCCTGCCGGTGATCTTCCTCACCGGCCATGGCGACGTGCCCAGCGCGGTCGACGCCCTCAAGCGCGGCGCCTACGACTTCGTCGAGAAGCCCTTCTCCGACAACGCCCTGGTGGACCGCGTGCTGCAGGCCCTGGCGCTCAGCGGCGAGGCCATCGCCCTGCGCGACCGCGACCGCCTGCTGCAGCAGCGCGTGCAGGAGCTGACCGAGCGCGAACGTGAGGTGATGCAGCTGATCGTGCGCGGCCTGCCCAACAAGCTGATCGCCGACCAGCTCCACATCAGCGTGCGCACGGTGGAGGTGCACCGCGCGCGGGTCTTCGACAAGATGGAGGTGAAGTCCGCCGTCGAGCTGTCCAACCTCCTGCGTGAGCCCGGTGTGGCCTGAGCGCCCCGCCGCCCGGCGACAATCGCCGCATGAGTGCAAGCCTGGGTGAATTCGAGCTGATCCGCCGTTTCTTCGACCGCGGGGATCGCGCCGCGGACGGCGTAGTCAAGGGCATCGGTGATGACTGCGCCGTGCTGGCGCCCACGCCGGGCTGGCAGTGGCTGGTCTCGACCGACATGCTGGTCGAGGGCCGGCACTTCCTCTCCACGGTCGACCCCGAGCGCCTGGGCCACAAGGCCCTGGCCGTCAACCTCAGCGATCTGGCCGCCTGCGGCGCCAGGCCGCGGGCCTTCTTCCTGGCCCTGGCCCTGCCGCGCGCCGATGCGAAGTTCCTGGAAGGCTTCGCCCGCGGCCTCTTCGCCCTGGCCGACGCCCACGGCATTGCCCTGGCCGGCGGTGACACCACGGCGGGCCCGCTGAACGTCTGCATCACCGTGATGGGCGAGGCGCCGCAGGGTCAGGTCTTGCTGCGCAGCGGCGCCCGGGCTGGTGACGAGCTGTGGGTCAGCGGCACCCTGGGCGATGCGCGGCTGGCCCTGGAGGTCTTCCGCGGCACGCATTCGCTGCCCGGTGATCAGTTCGTCCAGGTGCGCCGCGCCATGGAGCTGCCCCAGCCGCGCCTGGCCCTGGGCCAGGCCCTGCGCGGCATTGCCAGCAGCGCCATCGATGTGTCGGACGGCCTGGGCGGCGATCTGGGCCATGTGCTGAAGGCCTCCGGCGTGGGCGCGGAGGTCTACTTCAACGCGCTCCCGCGAAGCGCCATCCTGGCCGGGCAAGACCTGATGCTTCAACAGCAGTGCCTCCTGGCCGGTGGCGACGACTACGAGCTGGTGTTCACCGCCGCTCCCGAACACCATGAGGCGGTCAAGGATGCCGGCGCTCGCACCGGCACGCGCGTGACCCGCGTGGGCCGGATTCGCACGGAGCCGGGCCTGGATGTCCTGGACTCCGACGGCGCGCCCATGGCCGTTCTTTTGGCGTCCTTCGACCATTTCAAGAGCTGAGCATGAGCGAGCAGCAAGACCTGACCCCCGAGGCAACGGACGACAGCGGCGCGCCCCTGCGCCCGGATGACGTGCACATGGCCGACGCCACGCCCAGCAGCGCGGCGCCCGCCCGCAAGGCCCCGCGTCGCGCCACGGTGGGCTTCATGCTGCGCCATCCGGCCCGCTGGATCGCCCTGGGCTTTGGCAGTGGCCTCTCGCCCGTGGCGCCGGGCACTGTGGGCACGCTGTGGGCCTGGCTGAGCTTCGTGCTGCTGCGGCCGCATCTGGCGGAGCTGCAATGGCTGCTCCTGATCGCGGTGGGCACCCTGGTGGGTGTATGGGCCTGCACGCGCTGCGCCCAGCACCTGGGCGTGGCGGACCCGGGCGCCATCGTCTGGGACGAGATCCTGGCCTTCTGGCTGGTCCTGTGTCTGGTGATGCCCGTGGGCTTCGGCGGCCAGCTGCTGGCCTTCGGGCTCTTCCGCTACTTCGACGCGGCCAAGCCCGGCCCCGTGCGGTGGGCGGACGGCCTGTTCAAGAGCAGGCCCGGCGAGGCCATCGGCTGGCGCCAGGGGCTGGGCATCTTGTTGGACGATTTCGTTGCCGCTGGATGTACCCTCGTGGTGTTGGCGCTGTGGCGCTTCACCATCGGAGGATGACCATCATGCTGTGCCCTGACGAACCCGAACTGATCGAACGCATCGCCCTGGCCCTCATCCAGCGCCGCGAGCGCATGGGCACGGCCGAGTCCTGCACCGGCGGGCTCATCGCCGCGGCCTGCACCAGCCTGGCCGGCTCCAGCCAGTGGTTCGAGCGCAGCGTGGTCAGCTACAGCAACCAGGCCAAGACCGAGATGCTGGGCGTGCCGCCGGGGCTGCTGGAGCTGCACGGCGCCGTCAGCGCCGAGGTGGCGCAGAGCATGGCGCGCGGCCTGTACGCCCATGCGCCCGTCGAGTGGACCCTGGCCGTGACCGGCATCGCCGGGCCCAGCGGCGGCAGCGAGGACAAGCCCGTGGGCACGGTCTGGCTGGCGCTCTACCACCACGGCAAGCCGATCAAGGTCTGGCAGGAGCTGTTCAAGGGCGACCGCCACGCCGTGCGCGCCGCCACCGTGCGCGTGGGCCTGTCGGCCCTGTGCGAGGCCCTGGAGGACCGGGACAGCTGATGGCGATTCTCCTGTGTGGTGCCTGGGCGCTGGACCAGCCCGAAGGCCGGGCCGAGCAGCAGCGCTGGCTGCAGGCCCTGCATCAAGCCCTGCCGGGCGAGGACTGGGTGCTGCAGGCGCCCGAGGACCCGGCGCAGGCCGCGGCCATCGAGATTGCCGTGGTGGCCAACCCGCCGCCCGGCAGCCTGCAGGGCCTGCCGCGCCTGGCCTTGATCCAGTCCCTGTGGGCGGGCGTGGACCGCCTGATGCAAGACCTGACCCTGCCGTCAGGCATCCCCCTGTGCCGCATGGTCGACCCGGCCATGAACGAGGCCATGGTGCAGACGGCGCTGTGGGCCACCCTGGCCCTGCACCGCGGCTTCTTCCAGTGCCAGCAGCAGCAGCGCACGGCGCTGTGGCGCCAGCCCCCGCAGCTGCGTGCGGCCGAATGGCAGGTGCTGGTGCTGGGGCAGGGCGAGCTGGGCGGCCGCGTGGCCCGCAGCCTGGCCGGCCTGGGCTACGCCGTCTCGGGCTGGAGCCGCCGGCCCAGGACGCATGAGGGCGTGCAGGGCCTGCATGGCGAAGACGGCTTGTCCCGGGGCCTGGCCGCGGCGGACACGGTAATCAACCTGCTGCCGCTCACCGACGAAACCCGCGGCTTCTTCGACGCCCGGCGACTGGGCGCCTTCAAGCGGGGCGCCAGCCTCATCAATCTAGCGCGCGGCGCCCATGTCGACGAGCAGGCCCTGCTGGCGGCCCTGGACGCGGGCCACGTCGGGCATGCGGTGCTGGATGTCTTCCGCCACGAGCCGCTGCCGGCGCCGCATCCCTTCTGGTCGCACCCGCAGGTGACGGTCCTGCCCCACACGGCGGCGCAGACCGATCCGCGCTCGGCGGCCGAGGTGGTGGCGTCCAATGTCAGGGCGCTGCGCAGCGGAACGACTTTGCAGCACCGGGTCGAGCGCAGCCAGGGCTACTGAAGCGGCCGGCCCGCCGCCCCGCAGGCGGGTGTGCGTCCCTGAAGCGGGGCTTCTCAAGCGCGGCGGCCCTGCGTTAGCCTTGGGCCTCGTCGTCGGGATGTAAAACACCATGGACTGGCTTCGCAGGCCTGCGCTGTTTCCGGGTCGCCTGGCATCGGCTGTCGCGGGTGTCGATGCGCCCCCGTCCCTGCCGCTGCTGGCGCTGGCCCGGCGGGCCTGGGCCGAGCGCCAGCTGGACAGCCGCCAGGCCCTGTCCTGGGCCGCCGCCGTGCTGGAAGGCCTGCCCACGCTGGACCTTCCCGCGGCCGATGCCCGCCTGCTGGGCGCGCGCATGACCCTGGTCCGGGCCGAGGTTCATCTGCAGCAGCTGCGCCTGGACGAGGCCGAGCAGGGCGTGAAGGCGGCGCGTGCGCAGTTCGAGGCCTGCAGCGACGACTGCGGGCTGGCCGATGCCTGCTGGCTCGAGCACATCCTGGCCAGTGACCGCGGCGACACCCAGGGCCTGCGCCGCGCCTTGCTGGACGCCCTGGCCTGCGCCGAGCGGGCCGCCGAGCCGGACCGCGCGCTGTTCCTGCGCATCGTGCTGGCCCGGTCCGACATGTTCCGGGACGCCGAGGAGGCGCGCCAGGCCTGGGCCGGCCGCCTGCCTGAATCCATCGAAGGACTCTCGCCCATGTGCGCCGCGGCCCTGGCCGACTACCTCGGCGTCCGCGAGGGGCTGCTGTCGCATTTCTCGCTGTCCGCCACCTGGCTCGAGCAGGGATTCGAACTGGCACTGGCCTCCGGGCAGCTGCGCCGGGCCATGGCCCTGGCCTCGAACCTGGGCTACACCTTCACCGCGGCCTCGGACTATGCCCGCGCCATCGACTGGCTGCAGCGCGGCCTGGCGCTGGCCCGGCGTGCCGGCTGGCCCGGTTCCATCGGCCTGTGCCTGGCGCAGACCGGCGAGGCCATGCGCCGCGTCGGGCAGGTGGGAGCGGCGCGCGAGCTGCTGCAGGAGTGCCTCGACACGCTGGCCGGCCACCCCGACAGCCGCACCATCCTGCTGGCCCTGAGCTACCTGGGCCAGGTGGAGCTGGACTGCGGCCATGCGCCGCAAGCCCTGACCCTGTTCGAGACCCTGGTCCGGCGCGCCCTGCAGGTGGGCTCCAGCGACCTGCGCCTGGACGGCGAGCTGGGTCGTGCGCGCTGCCTGCTGCGCCTGCAGCGCCTGGCCGAGGCGCAGGCTGCGGCCCGGGGCGCGCAAGACCTGGCACGCCAGCTGCAGCAGCAGACCCTGCAGGTGGAGCTGTTGTGGCTGCAGGCGGCCATCACGCGCGCGGCTGCGGCGCCGCCGGCCGAGGTGCTGGACGGGCTGCTGGAGGCCTCGCAACTGGCCGCGGTGATCGAGGGCTACCGCCCGCCGCCGGCCCTGCTGGAGGAGACGGCCGAGGCCCTGGCCGCCGCGGGCCGGCACCAGGAGGCCTATGCAAGCGCACGGCAGGCGGCCCGGGTGCGCAAGGACAGCCTCAGCGACGAAGCCGCCAAGCGCGCCGCCGCCCTGCAGCTGCACCAGCAGATCGAGACCCTGGCCGCGGAGCGCGAGCATCTGCGCCGCCTGGCCGAGGCAGAGTCGGCCCGTGCGCGGGCCCTGGAGGATGCGCAGCAGGTGCTCAGCCACCTGAGCCGCGTGGGGCAGGAGATCACGGCCGAGCTGGTGGCCGAGCGGGTGTTCGATTCGCTGGAGCGCCATGTGCACGCCATGCTGCACGTGGCCTGCATGGCCATCTACCTGCTCGACGAGGCCGGCACCCAGCTCTACTGCGCCTTTGGCGTGGAGGAAGGCCAGCCCTTCGTGGACCCGCCCGTGCCGGTGGACGCGCCGCACAGCTACTGCGCGCGCTGCGTGCGGGAGCGCTGCAGCTTCGTCCTGGGCGTGGACGAGCAGCCGCATGCAGACTCGCAGGTGCCAGGCACCAGCCAGATGCTCAGCGTGATGTTCGCGCCGCTGATGATCGGCGAGCGCGTGGTGGGCGTGATGACCGTGCAGTCGCCGCGCGCCGCGGCCTACGGCCAGCGCGAAGAGCTCATCTTCTCCAGCCTCTGTGCCTACGCGGCCATCGCGCTGGACAATGCGCGCGCCTACCAGCGCCTGTCCGAGCTGCAGCGGCACGTGATGGCCCAGGAGAAGCTGGCCGCCCTGGGTGCGATGGTGGCCGGCGTGGCCCATGAGCTGAACACCCCCATCGGCAACAGCCTGCTGGTGTCCTCGGCCCTGCTCAGCGATGCGCGCGACTTCGAGGCCCGCGTGAGCCGCGAGCCCCTGCGCCGCAGCGACTGGCAGCAGCACGCCACGCGGACCCGCGAGGGCCTGGAGGTCATCGAGCGCTGCATGGACACCGCGGCGGCCCTGGTGCGCAGCTTCAAGCAGGTGGCGGTGGATCGCAGCGCCGAGCAGCGCCGGCGCTACGAGCTGCTGGAGCTGTGCCAGCAATGCCACCAGAGCCTGGGCCTGATGCTGCGCCGCGCGGGCGTGCAGCTGGACATCGCCGTGCCGGCCGGCCTGCTCCTGCACGGCTACCCGGGTGCGCTGAGCCAGGTGCTGGTCATCCTCATCAACAACGCCGTCACGCACGCCTTCGACGGGCGCGAGCAGGGCCTGATGCGCCTGGAGGCGCAGCTCAACGGGCCGCACCAGGTCCAACTGAGCCTGCGGGACGATGGCGCCGGCATGAGCCCGGCCGTGCTCAAGCGGGTGTTCGAGCCCTTCTTCACCACCAAGTTCGGGCAGGGGGGCAGCGGCCTGGGCCTGTCGATCTGCCTCAACATCGTCGAGACCCTGCTGGGGGGCCGCATCCGGGTCAGCAGCGAGCCGGGCCAGGGCAGCTGCTTCACGCTGGAGCTGCCCCTGATCGCCCCCTGATCGCGGGAACGGATCAGCTCAGGCCCGCGAACAGCGATTCCGGCGGATCCTCGGCGTCCAGGGCCGGCGGCTTCCACTGCTCCAGCCAGTCCACGAACTGGGCCTCGGGCATGGGCTTGCTGATGAAGTAGCCCTGACCCTCGTCACAGCCCAGGCGGGCCAGGATCTGCCAGGCCCGCAGGGTCTCCAGCCCTTCGGCCACCACCGACAGCCCGAGGTTGTGTGCCAGCTCGACGGTGGAGCGCACGATCTTGGCGTCGTCCAGGTCGCGCTCCATGGCCATCACGAAGCTCTTGTCGATCTTCAGCTCGTCCACGGGCAGGCGCTTGAGGTAGGCCAGCGAGGAGTAGCCGGTGCCGAAGTCGTCGATGCTCAGCTTGAAGCCCATGGCGGACAGTTGCTCCAGCGTGCTCAGCGCGCGGGCGGGGTCGTCCATGATGGCGCTCTCGGTGATCTCCAGGCACAGCGCGGAGGGCGGCACACCCTCAGCCTCGATGGCGGCGCGGATCTTCAGGGGCAGGTCCTGGTCCATCAGGTCGCGCGTCGAGAGATTGACGCTGATGCGCAAGACCTGACCCCGCTCGCGAGCCTGCCGCCAGGCGCGGGCCGAGGCGGCCACCACCCAGGCGCTGAGTTGGCGGATGAAGCCGGTCTGTTCCGCGAAGGGAATGAACTGCATGGGCGGCACCAGGCCGCGCTGCGGGTGCTCCCAGCGCACCAGGGCCTCGGCGCTGATGACCTGGCCGCTGCGCAGGTCCACCTTGGGCTGCAGGAAGAGGCGCAGCTGGCCGCCCTCGACCGCCCGGCGCAGCTCGCCCAGCAGACTCAGGGACTCCTGGCTGCCCGCGTCCAGGCTGGGGCTGTAGAGCTGGCTGCCGCTTTGACGCTGCTTGGCGGCGTACATGGCCAGCTCGGCCCGGCTCAGCAGGCTGCTGGCGTCGCGGGCCTGGCGCGGGTAGAGCACGATGCCGATGCCGGCACCCAGGTCCACCGTCTGGTCCTCGATGTGCAGGGACTGTTCGAAGTCGCGCTGGATGCGCTGGGCCATGGCCAGCGCGGCCTCCTCGTCCGCGCCGTCCAGCAGCAGCGCGAACTCGTCGCCGCCCAGTCGTGCCAGCAGGCTCTGGGAGCCGCGGCACAGCTCGCTGAGCCGCGCGGCCACGCCGCACAGCAGCTGGTCGCCCAGCCGATGGCCCAGCACGTCGTTCACATGCTTGAAGCGGTCCAGGTCCAGCATCAGCACGGCGCAGGGCGCCTCGCTGGCCTGCAGGCGCTCCTGCAGGCGCTGGCTGAACTGCTCACGGTTGGGCAGGCCGGTCAGCGGGTCCCAGTAGGCCAGGCGATGGACCTGCTCCTCGCGCTCGCGGATGCCCAGGCGCATGGCCTCGAAGCTGCGGGCCAGCTCGGCCACCTCGCCGAGGTCGGAGCCCGAGGCCACGGGCGTGTCGTAGTCGCCCGCGCCCAGTCGCAGGGCCGATTGCGTCAGCGAGGCGATGGGGCGGCTGATCCGCCGCGCGGTGAACACGCTGCCCATGGCGAAGGCGGCGATGCCCGCGGCCGTCAGGGCCAGCAGGGACCACTGCAGCTGGCGGTAGGGCGCCACCGCTTCGTCGAAGGAGGCCCACATCACCGCGCCGATCTGGCGCTTGCCGGCCAGCTCCTGCGGCAGGGGCAGCAGGCGCACCCGCCAGTGCTGCCCGCCCCATTCGCGCTGCACGGACTGGCCCGGGCTCAGCTCCGCCATGGCGCTGGTGAAGGCGGGGCCGCGCTCGGCGTCTTCCACCACGGAGACGCTCTCCTGCCAGCGCCCGCGCTCGCCGGTGACGAACATGGCGTCGACATTGATCAGGCGCTTGAGGTCCAGCAGCGGCACTTCATCGAGCCGGAAACCCATCAGCACATGGCCGATGGTCATGGGGGCGCGGACCGGCACGGTGACCACCTGCATGATCTCGCGGTCCACCAGGACCAGAGTGGCCTGCTCGGGGTCCAGGTCCTGGCGCTTGAGCAGGGGCAGGTAGAGCTCGGCCTGGTCACGGGTGGCGGCCACCAGCTGGCCCGTCACGTTGGCATAGGCCACCAGCGAGGCGTTGACGCGCTCGCCGTTGTTGTGAAGGGCGTCGCGCAGGGTCTCGATGTCGACCTGCTCGGACGGGCCCTGGCTGCGGCCCACGGCCTCGCGGAAACCGTAGTCCGCGGCCAGCAGCTCGGCGGCGGCCCGCTCGCGGGCGGCCTGCTGGACGACCAGCCGCTGCAGCATGCGCCCCGCGGTGGCCAGCTTGGCCTCGATGGCGGCCTCGGCGTTGGCCTCGATGCTGTGGCCGATGAAGCCGAAGCTGGCGAGCTGGATCAGCAGCAGCAGCCCCAGGAACAGGGCCACGATGCGGCCCTCGATGCGGCGCGGGTTGAGGAAGGCCGGCAGTTGCAGGGACCCCATCAGCATCGGCCCTTCACTGCGGGGCCAGCACCAGGCTGGACTGGCCCGAGGCCTGCCCGGCAGGCACGGTGAGCTTCTGGCTCAGCAGCAGCGGCTGCAGGCGCGAGGGATGCCACAGCTTCAGCGCATGCTCGCCCGGTGGCAGGTCCAGGCTCAGCTCGCCCTGGGCGTTGGTCTTGCCGAAGACGGGGGTGTCGACCACCACGATGAAGGCGCCCATGCGGTCGTGGATGTTGCAGCCCAGCGCGGCGACGCCCGGCTTGTCGAAGACCACAGGCTCGGAGGGCGTGCCCGAGTAGAGCTTGATGTCGAAGGGCTTGATGGGCGAGAAGGAATAGACGTGGTGGCGGACCGTGTCGAAGTTGGGGAAGGACACGGCCGTGCCCGTCTGCACCACCAGCACATGCGGCTGGAACTGGCGATCGCGCTGGGCCATTTCGGCGCGGCCGTTGCTGCTGCGCGCGGGGCCCTTGATCTCGACGGCGACCACCGCCTCGGCCAGCGGCTGGCCTTCGGCCGTGCGCAGCTGGAACTGCCACGGAATGGCAGCGGCCAGGCTCGGCAGCAGGCACAGGGCGGCGCAGCTGCCGCCCAACAGGGTTCGGATCGTTCGCGGGAGCGTGGGCTGCATGCCTGCGCCTTCCAGGAAGGGACAACAGGTCAGACCATAACGCGAAATACCGCGTCGCGGCGTGCCGAATCAGCCGTCTCAGGCCTTGAGAACGAGGCTGGCGTGACGTCCGCCCGCCCCGCGGCCCGGCTGACCCTGCGCAGTCTCCAGCAGCATCAGCGCCAGCTTCTGCAGCGCGGCCCAGGGGTCCAGCGGCCAGTCGCGGTGGCGCAGGCCCTTGACGATGCCGTCAACGACCTGGGCGGCATCGACCAGGGCCTGGACCTGCATGCCATGCAGCCCCGGCACGATGCGCTCGAACAGCCGCTCCTTGGCGCCCCAGACCCGCGATTCGCGCAGGGCCATGGGCAGGGGCTTGCCGGCATCCACGGCCTCGCGCACGCGCTTGAGGGCGCGGATGTCGTCGGCCAGGGCCCAGTGCACCAGCACGGCGGCCTCGCCCTCGGCTTCGAGGCCTTCGAGCATGCGCAGCACGCGGGGCGTCTGGCCCGAGAGGATGGCCTCGCTGAGCTTGAAGACGTCATAGCGCGCCACGTTCAGCACCGCGCTCTCGATCTGCTCGAAGCTCAGCGGCCCCGGCGGATGCAGCAGGGCCAGCTTCTGCAGCTCCTGGTGCGCGGCCAGCAGGTTGCCCTCCACGCGATCGGCAAAGAAGGCCAGGCTGCGCTGCCCTTCCTCGCCCTCGACCACGGACTGCCCCTGAGCCGAGAGGCGCTGGGCGAGCCACTGCGGCAGGGCGCGGCGCTCCACGGGTTCGACCTTGATGCTCACGCCTTGCTGGTCCAGGGCGGTGAACCAGGCGCTCGAGAGCTGGGTCTTGTCCAGGCGGGGCAGGGTGACCAGCGTCAGCACGTCCTCGGGCAGGGCCTGGCAGTAGCGCTGCAGGGCCTCGGAACCGTCCTTGCCGGGCTTGCCGGAGGGGATGCGGATCTCGATGAACTGGCGCTCGGCGAAGAGGCTCAGCGCCTGCGCCGCGCCCAGCACCGGGCCCCAGTCGAAATAGGCGCCGCTGACGATGAACACCTTGCGCTCGCTGTAGCCCTGGGCGCGCGCCGAGGCACGGATGGCGTCCGCGGCCTCCTGTGCGAGCAGGGGCTCATCCCCATGCACGGTGTACAGGGGCTTGAGGCCTTTGGCGAGTTGCGCGGCCAGCGCGTCGGGGCGGATCTGCATGGTGGCGGCTTCAGCGCAGGCGCACGCTGCCCAGACGGCGCATCACCTGCGCGGCGGCGTCGTACTGCATGGCGCGATAGAGCTGCGCTTCCTCCTGCTCCTTGGCCAGGGCCTGGGATTCGAGGTAGCTCATTTCGCGGCTCATGCGCAGCTCGGTGATGGGCAGCAGCGGCTCGCCGCCGGGCGTGCGCACCAGGTAGTCCAGCTGCAGCTTGAGCTGCCACTCCCGCACCTGGCCGGCGCTGGTGGACACCACGACCGAACGCTCGCGGCTGTCCCGCAGGGCCTCCAGCACCACCTGGGCCTTGGACGGGTCCTGCACCAGCTGCAGCGGCGATTGCCGCAGCTGCCGGCGCAGCTCCTCGACCAGCGGGGACTCCGGCGCGAAGCCGGTCAGCGCCAGGGTCTGGAAGGCGTATTCGGGATCGCGGCGCAGCTCGAAGCCGCAGGCCGCAAGACCCGAGAGCAGGGGCAGCGCAAGCAGCCCGCGGCGCGAGAGAGGGCTCATGGCGCTCAGACCACCACGTTGACCAGACGTCCGGGCACGACCACGACCTTCTTGGGAGGCTGGCCACCGCTGAACTCGGCGAACTTCTCATGGGCCAGGGCGGCGGCCTCGATGGCGGCCTTGTCGGCGCCGGCGGGCACCTTCAGCGAGCCGCGCAGCTTGCCGTTGACCTGCAGCATCAGCTCGATCTCGTCCTGCACCAGGGCGCCTTCGTCGACCGTGGGCCAGGCCGCGTCCAGCAGATCGCCCAGCTGGGCCGCGAAGCCGAGCTCCTGCCACAGGGTGTGGGCGATGTGCGGGCAGGCTGGGTAGATCACGCGCAGCAGCACAGAGACGCCCTCGCGCACGGCGGCGGCCTGGCCGGCCACGTCCTTGAAGGCCTCCAGCGCGTTCAGCAGCTTCATGGCCCCGGAGACCACGGTGTTGTACTGCATGCGCTCGTAGTCGTAGGAGACCTGCTTGAGCACCAGGTGCACCTCGCGGCGCAGGGCCTTGCCCTCGGCGCTCAGGGTGGCGAAATCGCTGCCGGCGGACTTCAGCGCCTCGGCGTTCTTGGCGGCGAAGCCCCAGACGCGCTTGAGGAAGCGGTGCGCGCCTTCCACGCCGGCGTCGTTCCACTCCAGCGTCTGCTCGGGCGGGCTGGCGAACATCACGAACAGGCGGGCGGTGTCGGCGCCGTACTGGTTGATCAGCTCCTGCGGATCCACGCCGTTGTTCTTGGACTTGGACATGGTGCCCACGCCCTCGTAGTCGATGGCCGAGCCATCGCTCTTGAGCTTGGCGCCGATGATCTTGCCGCTCTTCTCGTCGAAGACGTTCTCGACCTCATGCGGCCAGAAGTACTCGATGCCGCCTTGTGTCGTGCGGCGCGAGTAGATGTGGTTGAGCACCATGCCCTGCGTCAGCAGCTTGGTGAAGGGCTCGTCGATCTTGACCAGGCCCAGGTCGCGCATGACCTTGGTCCAGAAGCGCGCGTACAGCAGGTGCAGGATGGCGTGCTCGATGCCGCCGATGTACTGGTCCATCGCGGCGCCCTGGCGCATCCAGTAGGCCGTGCCGTCGCCGACCATGGCGTCCTTGTTCTGCGCGTCGCAGTAGCGCATGAAGTACCAGGACGAGTCCACGAAGGTGTCCATGGTGTCGGTCTCGCGCTTGGCGGGCTTGCCGCAGACCGGGCAGGGCACGTTCAGGAAGGCGCTGTGCTTGTTCAGCGGGTTGCCGCTGCCATCGGGGATGCACTCCTCGGGCAGCACCACGGGCAGGTCCTTCTCGGGCACCGGCACGGCGCCGTGCTCCTCGCAGTGGATGATGGGGATGGGCGTGCCCCAGTAGCGCTGGCGGCTCACGCCCCAGTCGCGCAGGCGCCAGGTGGTCTTCTTCTCGCCCAGGCCCTTGGCCCCTACGAGCTCGGCGACCTTGTCCACCGCCTGCTTGTGGGTCAGGCCATCCAGCACGCCGGAGTTGATGCACACACCCTGCGACTTGTCGCCGAACCAGTCGGCCCAGGTGGTGGTCGAGAAGGTCTGGCCCTCGACGGCCACGACCTGCTTGATCTCGATGCCGTACTTGTTGGCGAAGGCGAAGTCGCGCTCGTCATGCGCGGGCACGCCCATCACGGCGCCGTCGCCATAGCTCATCAGCACGTAGTTGCCGATCCACACCGGCACCTGCGCGCCGGTCAGCGGGTGCGTGACCACGAGGCCCGTGGGCATGCCCTTCTTCTCCTGCGTGGCGAGCTCGGCCTCGGTCGTGCCGCCCTGCTTGCATTCCTCGATGAAGGCGGCCAGTGCCGGGTTCGTGGCGGCGGCGTGCGCGGCCAGGGGGTGCTCCGGCGCGACGGCGCAGAAGGTCACGCCCATGATGGTGTCGGCGCGGGTGGTGAAGACGTAGAGCTTGCCGTCCTGGATCAGGGCGCCGCTGGCGTCCTTGATCTCATGCGGGAAGGCGAAGCGCACGCCCTGGCTCTTGCCGATCCAGTTCTCCTGCATCAGGCGCACGCGCTCGGGCCAACCGGACAGGTAGTTCCTGTCCTCGGGGTTGGCCACCGCGGCCAGCAGTTCCTCGGCGTAGTCGGTGATCTTGAGGTAGTAGCCGGGGATCTCGCGCTTCTCGACCAGGGCGCCGGAGCGCCAGCCGCGGCCGTCGATGACCTGCTCGTTGGCCAGCACGGTCTGGTCCACCGGGTCCCAGTTGACGACCTGGGTGCGGCGCTCGGCGATGCCCTTCTCCAGCATCTTCAGGAACAGCCACTGGTTCCACTTGTAGTACTCGGGCTGGCAGGTGGCGATCTCGCGCGACCAGTCGATCGCCAGGCCCATGGCCTGCATCTGCGACTTCATGTAGGCGATGTTGGAGTACGTCCACTGCGCCGGCGGCACCTTGCCCTTCATGGCGGCGTTCTCGGCCGGCAGGCCGAAGGCGTCCCAGCCCATGGGCATCAGCACGTTGTAGCCCTTCATGCGCAGCTGACGCGTGAGCATGTCGTTGATCGTGTAGTTGCGCACATGGCCCATGTGCAGCTTGCCGCTGGGGTAGGGCAGCATGGAGCAGGCGTAGAACTTCGGCTTGTTCTCGTCCTCTAGCACGCGGTAGGCGTCGCGTTCGTTCCAGTACTGCCGCGCGGCGGCTTCGATCTCGTTGGGGGCGTACTTGTCGTTCATGCGCCAAATTGTAGGCGCAGGGTGTGGCGGGCCCGCTTCAGGGCTTGTCGCTGCTCGGTGCTTGGGCGACGAAGGCAATGCGGTGCAGGCCGCCGTCCTGGATCCAGCCGATCAGCTCGGCCACGCGGCCGTAGGGCACGGCCTGGTCTGCGCGCAGCTGCACCTCCATCTCGGGGCGGGCCTGGCCCAGCTGCTGGATGCGCTGCTTGAACTCGGCGGGCGTGAGGCGCTCCTCGCCGAGGTAGAGCTCGCCTGCCGGGTCCATCGCCACGCTGATGAACTGCGGCGTGTCCGAGGGCGTGGCAGCCTCGCTCTTGGGCAGGTCCAGGCGCAGTGAAGAGCTCATCAGCGGCGCCGTGATCATGAAGATGACCAGCAGCACCAGCATGACGTCGATCAGCGGCGTCATGTTGATCTCGCCCATGGGCCTGGGCGATTCGCGGCGTTCAAGGCGGCCGAAGCTCATGCCGACCCCCGTGTGGCAGCAGGCCGGCAGGGGCGCGGCCCGGCGCTCGGCCTGCGGCGGATGCTCATGATGCGGCGCTGTCCAGGAACTCGCGCAGGTCGTGCGCAAAGCCTTCCAGCTCGGCCTCACAGGCGCCAATCAGCTTGCCGAAGACGTTGTAGGCCAGGACCGCAGGGATGGCCACGGCCAGGCCGGCGGCGGTCATGATCAGGGCTTCCCCCACCGGGCCGGCGACTCGGTCGATGGTCAGGTTGCCCGCGGCGGAGATGCTCTGCAGCGCGTGATAGATGCCCCAGACGGTGCCGAACAGGCCCACGAAGGGCGCTGTGCTGCCCACAGAGGCCAGCAGCACCTGGCCGTACTGCAGCCGTTGGACCACGCGGTGCAGGGCGTCGCGCAGCTGGCGGGTCAGCTGGGATTCCTTGTGCCCCTGGGCTGCCAGCGTCTGGGCCGCGGGCGCCTCGGTGGCCGCTTGCAGCAGGGGGACCAGCACGCCCTCGCGGTCCAGCCGTGACACCGTGCTGTGGCCGTCAGCCAGCGAGGCCGAGTTCCAGAACGCCGACATGCCCTGGGCCAGATCCAGCCGGGCACGGCGCAGCTGCCAGCCTTTCCAGAAGATCAGCACCCAGGCGCTCACCGACATGGCCAGCAGCAGCAGGGCCACCAGGCGGCCCACGCCGTCACTCTGCGTCCAGAACTGGAGGAAGCCGCCCATGGTGCTCAGGCGCGCTTCGCGCTCAGGCCGAGCACGTCGTCCATGTCGTAGAGGCCCGGGCCGCTGCGTGCCAGGAAGCGTGCCGCGCGCAGGCTGCCCTGGGCATAGGTGGCCCGGCTGGAGGATTTGTGCGAGATCTCGATGCGCTCGCCCGTGCCGGCAAAGAGCACGGTGTGGTCACCGATGATGTCGCCGCCGCGCACCGTGGCGAAGCCGATGGTGGAGGGGTCGCGCTCGCCGGTCACGCCTTCGCGACCGTAGACGGCGCAGCTCTTGAGGTCCCGGCCCAGGGCCTGGGCCACCACCTCGCCCATCTTCAGGGCGGTGCCGCTGGGGGCGTCGACCTTGTGGCGGTGGTGGGCCTCGACGATCTCGATGTCATAGCCCTCGTTGAGGGCGCGGGCGGCCATGTCCAGGAGCTTGAGCACGACGTTGACGCCCACGCTCATATTGGGCGCCATCATGATGCCGATCTTCTGGGCGCCGGCGGCGATGCGGGCCTTCTGCTCGGGTTCGAAGCCGGTGGTGCCGATCACCATGGCGACGCCCAGCTCCTCGCACAGGGCCAGATGGGCCAGCGTGCCTTCAGGGCGGGTGAAGTCGATCAGCACCTGGGCGCCCTGCAGGCCGGCGCGCAGGTCGTCCGTGACGCGCACGCCGCTCTCGCGACCCAGGAAGCCGCCGGCATCCTGGCCCAGCAGCAGGCTGCCGGGGCGGTCCAGGGCGCCGCTGAGCTGGCAGTCGGGGGACTGCAGCACGGCTTCGATCAGCATGCGCCCCATGCGTCCCGAGGCGCCGGCAATGGCGATGCGCACGCTCATGAGCGGGGCTCCAGCGGCGGATAGCTGCGCACCGGGCCCATGGGCTCCAGCACGGCCGGCGCCTGCTTGGCCGGGGCCGGCAGGGCCTTGCGCTCGTTCTCGCTGAGCGCCAGCTTGGGGGCATCGCCCTTGAGCTTCAGCGTATTGATGGAGGCGACGAATTCGCGCTCCGTGGGGATGTCGTTCGGGGCGTCCACACTCTTGAGGGCGTCGCCCTCGAACCAGACCACCACATGGCGGCGCTGGGGCTCGGTGCCCTGGCGACGGATGGTGAAGATGTAGTCCCAGCGGTCCTCGTGGAAGACGTCGGTCAGCATGGGCGAGCCCAGCAGATCCTGGACCTGCGCGCGCGGCATGCCGGGCTTGACGCTGGCCAGCAGCTCCTTGGTCAGCACGTTGCCTTGCACCACCTCGACGCGGTAGGGGCGCACCAGGCCCAGCACCTTGTCGCCGGTGGCGGAGGTCAGCTCGCTCAGCTTGGGCATCTGGCTGCAGCCGCCCAGGGTCAGCAGCGCCAGCGCCAGCGCGCCGGGCAGCGGCCAGCCGCGGGGGCTGGCGTCAGGAGAAATGAGTCGCATGTCACTAGGGGCTTAGAAGTCGGCGGCCCAAGCTGGCTATGATCGACCCATTCTAGCGGCAGGCCTGGAGCCTGCTGAACGCACGCTGATTGCCAGCAAGACCATGAACCGCACCGACGAAATCAAGAACAGCGGCCTCAAGGCCACGCTGCCGCGCATCAAGATCCTCGAGATCTTCCAGAAGACGACGCAGCGCCACATGACGGCCGAGGACGTCTACAAGGCCCTGCTCGTGGAAGATGCCGACATCGGTCTGGCCACGGTCTACCGGGTGCTGACCCAGTTCGAGCAGGCCGGCCTGCTGTCGCGCAATCATTTCGAGTCCGGCAAGGCGGTGTTTGAGCTTAACGAGGGCCACCACCATGACCACCTGGTCTGCCTGACCTGCGGCAAGGTCGAGGAATTCTTCGACCCCGAGATCGAATCGCGCCAGCACAAGATCGCCCTGGACCGGGGCTTCGAGCTGCAGGAGCATTCGCTGTCGCTGTACGCGAACTGTATCAAGAAGGATTGCGCCAACCGGCGCTGATCCGTTCTGCCCCTGCCGGACCAAGGCCTCAGGCGTCGTCCTGCAGGCCTTTTTCGATGGCGCGCTGGTGGCGCTCGACGAACTCACGGTAGGTGTCGATGCCGCGCAGCTGCAGGATGGTGTTGCGCACGGCGGCTTCCACCAGCACGGCCAGGTTGCGGCCGGCGTCCACGGCGATCACCACCTTGCGCACGGGCATGCCCAGCACGTCCTCGTACAGGGGCTCGTAGGGCAGGCGCTCGAAGTCGCGCTCCATGGTTTCCTTGCGGACCAGGTGCACGATGAGCTTGAGCCGCATCTTGCGGCGCACGGCGGTCTCGCCAAAGATGGCCTTGATGTCCAGCAGGCCGATGCCGCGCACCTCCAGCAAGTTCATCAGCAGTTCAGGGCAACGGCCTTCGATGGCGGTCTGGGAGATACGGAAGAAGTCCACCGCGTCGTCGGCCACCAGGCCGTGGCCGCGGGAGATCAGTTCCAGGCCCAGCTCGCTCTTGCCCAGGCCGGATTCGCCGGTCAGCAGCACGCCCAGTCCCAGGATGTCCATGAAGACGCCGTGACGGGTGGTCCGGTTGGCGCACAGCAGGGCCAGGTAGGAGCGCACCACATCGATGGTGTGGCCGGCAGACTCGGAGGTGACGAAGAGCGGGATCTCGGCGCGGTCGCACATGGCCACCAGACGGTCCGGCGGGTTCTGGTCGTCGGCGACGATGATCACCGGCGGCTCCAGGGTCACGATGCGCGCGATGCGACGGTCCAGCACTTCGCCCGAGGCTTCGCTGAGGTAGGCCACCTCGCGGCGTCCCACCAGCTGCACGCGGTAGGGGTGGATGTAGTTCAGGTAGCCGACCAGGTCGGCGGCGGACTGGGCGTCCCGCACGGCGGTGTCGTCGAAACGGCGCTCCGGGTGGGCGTGCCCGGCGATCCAGGCCCAGCGCAGGGCCTCGCGGAGTTCTTCGAAGAGGCGGTCGGCGCTGATCGAGGTGGGCTTCATCCCGTCATCGGCCTCAGGCGACCGACTTCAGCGGTTCCCAGTCGGCGATCAGCTTGTGCAGCGTCGCCGCCTCGGCCTCGGTCTTGAGGCGCTCGCGCAGTTCGCGGTCCGAGAGCATCTCGGCAATCTCGGAGAGGATTTCCAGGTGGCGCTGGGTGGCGGCTTCGGGCACCAGCAGGAAGATCAGCAGGGAGACGGGTTCATCATCCGGGGCGTCGAAGCCGATGGCCTGCTGCACGCGCAGCACCGCAGCCAGCGGATTCTTCAGACCCTTGATGCGGCCGTGGGGGATGGCCACGCCATGGCCCAAGCCGGTCGAGCCCAGGCGTTCCCGGGCAAAGAGATTGTCCGTGACCAGGGCGCGCGCGATGGAATGGTTGTTCTCGAACAGCAGGCCTGCCTGTTCGAAAACTCGTTTCTTGCTGGAGGCGTCCACATTCACCAGCACATTGCTGGCAGGCAGGATGGCGGCGAGACGGTTCATCGAGGTCACAGCGCCGATTACGGCCGGGTCGGCCTTGGGCGGGACGCTTGGTCACTAGGGTTGGAAAACCGATTATAGAAAGCTCCTTGACCCTGGGTGTCCTGCCCGGGCGAAGAGCCCTCCAAATGGGTGCGATAGCGTGATATTGAGGCGCTTCGGCAACGCTGCCGCTCTACGGGCGGGGCAGCAAAAAGGCGCCCGGGTGGGCGCCTTGCGTACAGGACGGATTGACGTCAGGACTCAGGAGGCCGGCATGTCCATGCGCTTGACGGCCTGGTGGTGGTGGTCCTGGAGCTTGTCCTTGTGGCGGCAGACCTGACGATCCAGCTTGTCCATTAGCTGGTCAATGGCGGCATAGAGATCTTCGTGAGCTTGCTCGACAAAGATGTCACGTCCCTTCACATGGACAGTGACTTCGGCCTTTTGCCTGCGCTCCTTCTCCTTCTGCTTCTCCACCGTGAGCAGGACGTTGATGTCAACAACCTGGTCAAAGTGGCGGGTCACCCGGTCCAGCTTGGTCAGCACGTATTCGCGCAGCGCTGGGGTCACTTCAAGATGGTGGCCGCTGATAGTCAGGTTCATAAAGCCTCCTTTCACAGGGCTTGGTCGCGAGAAAGCATTGATGCTTGAGAACACTTGGGGGACGCCGTGGCGGCGGCCGCCCTTCTTCAGGGATACAGAGGTCTTGAGGGGGAGTTTGAGGCGTCTTGGAAAGGTGTGCGGCGGTGAGTAGCGGAGTGGAGGAGTCGTTCTTGCTGTGGGCCAGTTTGCTCCCGAAGCATGACTGTGACAAGCGTTTTAAAGCGCCTTCTAGTGGCTTGCAGGGCGGCTCTTTTGCTTCAGCGCAAAGCCGTGATGGAATGCGCGATCGACCCGCGCAGCGCGCAGGCGCGGCCTCAGGGCAAGCCCGCTGATATCGGCGCCGCCGCCGCCATAGAAATGCTTGATGCGCCTGTCGACGGGACGCGATAATGCGCCGTCCCCACCACTGGAGCCTTTCTTGGGCAGCGATCACCCTCGGTGACCGTCCACTCCAGCGTCCCGGAGCACGCGGCCCCTTGAGCAGGCCCTGCGTTGCGGCCGGTGTCCGGAGTGAGACGGGTCGCCTTCACCCCCTTCCCCGGACTTGGCCTGCCCTGCACGCTCGTCCATCGCCCACAGACTGATCCTGCCGCGCCCTGCAGCCGGCCGGACGCATGCGCTGGAGCCCTCATGCTCAATGTCTTCACGCTGGACAACGGCCGCCTCAAGGGTGGGCTGTTCCAGGACGAAATCGAATCCGCCGCCGACCTGGCCATGGCCCGCCCCGTCTGGGTGGACCTGGAGAACCCCACGTCCGAGGAAAAGGGTTGGATACGCGAGCGCTTCGGGCTGATCATTCCCGAGGACATCGTCGACGACGACCTCGAGGAATCCGCCCGCTTCTACGAGGAAGACAACGGCGAGCTGCACATCCGCTCCGACTTCCTCATCGAAGACGACGAGTCGGCCCGCAATGTGCGGGTGGCCTTCATCCTGCACCAGAACGTGCTCTTCTCCGTGCACAACGAGGACCTCCCGGTCTTTCGCCTGCTGCGCCTGCGGGCCCGTCGCATCCCGGCACTCATCGAGGATGCCAAGGACGTGCTGCTGAAGCTCTATGACGCGGATGCCGAGTATTCCGCCGACGTGCTGGAAGGCATCTACGACAAACTGGAGCGCATCAGCGCCCGGGTGCTGAAGAGCGACGTCAACGATGCCGAGGCCGGCGAGGTGCTGGCCGCCATCGCCCGCGAGGAAGACTTGAACGGGCGCATCCGCCGCAATGTGATGGACACCCGCCGTGCCGTCAGCTTCATGATGCGCAGTCGCATGCTCAATGCCGAGCAGTTCGAGGAGTCGCGCCAGATCCTGCGGGACATCGACTCGCTGGACTCCCACACGGCCTTCCTGTTCGACAAGATCAACTTCCTGATGGACGCCACGGTCGGCTTCATCAACATCAACCAGAACAAGATCATCAAGATCTTCTCCGTGGCCAGCGTGGCCCTGCTGCCGCCGACCCTGATCGCCAGCATCTACGGCATGAATTTCAAGCACATGCCGGAACTCGATGCGGAATGGGGCTACCCCTTCGCCATCGCCCTGATGGTGGCCTCGGTGGCCGCGCCCTTCATCTACTTCCGCCGCAAGGGCTGGCTGCGCTGAAGACGCTGCGCCGGCGGCTGCAGGATTGGCGCGACGACATGCAGGCCGCCGCCGTTCCGTGAGGAGTGTGGCGGGCTGAGGGTCGGGCGCCGTTGCGCCTGCGGCACCACCCGGCCCCTGCTGCAGCCGTTCAGGATTCGTCTTTGGGAATGGCGGCAATCGCGGGCGGCGAAGCGGTCACGGCTGCCCGCGGCGCTGGAAGGCTGCCCGCCGCTGTAGCTTTACGTCAGGCCGCGGCCAAGAAAAAGGGCTCCCGCAACAGCGGGAGCCCTGGACATAAAAGAAGCCGCAAGATGCCCCGGGACCAACGAGGGAGGGAGGGAGGAGGAGGAGAAGAGTCCCGGGATTTCAGCCCCAACACTGGGGAGATCTTGCGACCGAAAGCTTGTGGCTACTTTACTCGTTTGTGGTTTCGCTGTGTAAGCACGCCAGCCGTACTTTTCAAACCTTTGCGCAATTCTGCAAATGAATTGGCGCTACAGCGCGGATTGTTGGGCCTGGTGGCCGGAAGTTTTGCTACTTCTGTCCCAGGTGCCGGGTACAAGAACGAGTTCTTGAGCGGAAGTGTGGGCCTTCGGGCTTACACCAAGCTTCAAAGGCGGGGTTTTCACGGAATGACGGCCGCTGGAGATGTCCCGCGTTTCTGTGTCATGCGGAAATGCGACGCTCCCAGCGGAACCGGCGTGGTCACGGTCTTTGCGCCCGCGGCCGTCTTGCGGCCCGTCTGGCAGCTGCGTGGCAGCGCGACTGTCACATGGCTGCAAGCCTTTGCTGTTGAACTGCTGCGGGGCCGACCCCGTTGCCGACGCTCACCCACTTGCGGGACCTTGTCCGGGGGCGAAAGCTCCTCGGCGCCCGCCCCGTTTAGAATGCTGCCCCTAAACCATAGGACGGACCATGCTCTACCCCGAACTCTTCAAGCAACTGGAAGCCGTGCGCTGGAACATGGACACCGACATCCCCTGGGACACGTTCGATGCCAGCCTGCTCACCGAAGACCAGGCCCAGACCATCAAGATGAATGCGATCACCGAGTGGGCGGCCCTGCCGGCCACCGAGATGTTCCTGCGTGACAACCGCGACGACAGCGACTTCTCCGCCTTCATGAGCGTCTGGTTCTTCGAGGAGCAGAAGCACTCCCTGGTGCTGATGGAATACCTGCGCCGCTTCCGCCCGGACCTGGTGCCCAGCGAGCAGGAATTGCATGAGATCCGTTTCGACTTCGATCCGGCGCCCGCACTCGAGACCCTGATGCTGCACTTCTGCGGCGAGATCCGCCTGAACCACTGGTACCGCCGTGCCGCCGAATGGCACACCGAGCCGGTGATCAAGGCCATCTACGAGACCCTGGCCCGCGACGAAGCCCGCCATGGCGGCGCCTACCTGCGCTACATGAAGCGCGCCATGCAGAAGTTCGGGGACGAAGCCCGTGCTGCCTTCGCCAAGGTGGGCGTACTGATGGCCAGCGCCCGCCGCACGGCCCAGGCCCTGCACCCGACCAATCTGCACGTCAACGCCAAGCTCTTCCCCCGCGACACCATCCAGAGCCGCCTGCCGGACCCGGAATGGCTGGAGAAGTGGCTGGACAAGCAGATCCAGTTCGACGCCGTCTGGGAGAACAAGGTGGTGGATCGCATCCTGCACAACATGAGCCTGCTGATGGAGCGCAGCTTCGCCAGCGTGCAGGAGCTGAACCGCTTCCGCAAGGAAGTCAGCGCCAAGGTGACCGCAGCCACCGGTGCTGCCGGCGGCGCCGAGCCCAGCCCCGCAGCCTGATCGCGCCGTCGATTCCGCAAATGCAAAGCCCGCCAATCGGCGGGCTTTTTACTGGAGACTCGCGAGGGCTCAGCTGGCCTGGCGGCGCTTGAGCACCAGCAGGTAGAAGCACAGGCCGGCCAGGGCCAGGCCGCCGACGAAGTGCGGCGAAACCAGCTGGGCGAAGGCCGCGCCCAGGTCATGCAGCACCAGCTGCAGCAGGCTGGCGAAGCTCTCGTGTTCCAGCTGCTGGGCGGCGCCCCGGCCTTCCAGGGTCATGCTGGCATTGAACAGGGCCTTGCCGGCTCCCTCGAACTGGGTCTTCAGCAGTTCGGCCACGATGCGGTTGTGATAGACCTTGTCCAGGACGTTGGCGATGATCACGGTGCCGCCAATCAGCACGGGCACTCCCCAGCGCTTGAGCCAGGCCGCCGCCGCCATCAGGGCCATGAACATGGGCGCCAGCCACAGGGTCATCAGCAGCAGGCCGATGCTCAGGCGCAGCCAGCCCAGGACGACGATGCCCATCAGGCCACCCCAGGGCACCTGACCGAAGCCGGCAAAGCCGTGGATCTTGAGCAGGGCGGCCGCGGCCATCACGGGCCCGCAGACCAGGCCGACGGCCATGGCTGCCATGGGCACGAGCAGCGCGTGGGTCAGCACGGTGGCGCCGATGCTCTCGACATGCGTGGCCGGCAGGGAGAGCCAGAACTCGACGGAGCGGTCCTGCTGATCGCGACGGGACAGGCCCGGCAGCTGGAACATCGACACGATCCAGCTCAGGGCGAACACGCCCGCCATGCTACCCAGCATGGCCACGGCGGCCACGGCCACCGGCGGCGGTACTTGGGCGTCGCCGTCGACGATAGGGCCCTGGAGAGGTATCAGCAGCAGGATCAGTGCGGGCGGCACCAGCATCACCAGCAGCCAGCCGAGGCGGTGCTGCATCCACTCGCGCTGCATGAGGGTCAGAAATCGTTGTGCATTCATGGTCGGTCTCCTTCAGGCCTCGCGGGGCTGCAGTTCAGGCTTGCGGGTCAGGGCGACGAAGAGGTCGACCAGGCTGGGTCGGAAGCGCTGGCCCAGGGCCTGGACGTCTGCCGGCGGCTCGCCGTCGAACAGGGCCGCCGAGCGGCCTTGCTGGCGGTAGCGCAGCAGCGGGTGGGCGCGGGCCACGGTGTCGGCGGCAGCCGGGTCGTGGGCCAGGGCCACGAAGCGGGAGTCCATCTCTTCCAGGCTGATGTTGAGCACCAGCTTGCCCTCGTCCAGCATCATCACGTCGGACAGCAGGCTCTCGATCTCCTCGACCTGGTGGGTGGAGATGACCACCGTGCGCTCGCCATCGCACCATTCGTCGATGAGCATCTCGTAGAAGCTCTTGCGGGAGATCACATCCAGGCCCAGGGTGGGCTCATCGAGAATCATGAGCCGGGTGTCGATCGCGGCCACCAGCGCCAGGTGCAGCTGCGTCACCATGCCCTTGGACAAGGCCTTGACCTTGTCATTGAGGCCGACGCTGGTGCGCTTGAGCAGGGCGCGGGCCCGCTCGGACGAGAACTGCGGCTGCAGGCCGCTCATCAGCGTGATCAGCTCGTGCACGCGGGCCCAGCGGGGCAGCACGGCCACGTCGGGGATGTAGGACAGGCCCTTGAGCAGCTCGGTGCGCTGGCTGCGTGGATCCAGGCCGAGCACGCGAAGCTCGCCTTCTCCGCCCTGCAGGCCCACCATCGCCTTCATCAGCGAGGTCTTGCCTGCGCCGTTGTGGCCCAGCAGGCCCACCACGCGGCCCTTGGGGATCTGGAAGCTGAGGTGGTCGCAGGCGACCTTGCGGCCGTAGCGCAGCGTGAAGTCACGGGCGCTGACCAGGGCTTCGGTGTTGTTGTTTGCGTTCATTGCAGGTCCTCCCATTGCAGATCCTGGGCGCTGAGCCCCAGGCGCTTGAGCTTTTCTCGCAGCAGTGGCCATTCCTTGCTCAGGAACTGCTCCCGCTCACTTTCCAGCAGGCGCTGGCGGGCGCCGGGCCGCACATACATGCCCAGGCCACGGCGGCTTTCAACCAGGCCGTTGTCCGCCAGCGACTGCAGCGCGCGGCTGACCGTCAGTGGGTTGATCAGGTATTGGGTGGCCAGCAGGCGGACCGAGGGCAGGGCCTCTCCCTCGGGCGGATTGCCATCCAGCAGCTGACTGGCCAGTCGGTCGGCCAGCTGCTGGTAGATCGGCGCGTTGTCGTTCCAGCTTTGCATGTCGCTTCAGGCCAGGAGCCTGCGGTGTGTTGCTGATGTAGCACACCATAACAATGCGGGCCGGGGGGACCTAGCGGGGGGCGACAGACTGCAGTGGGGGCGGGATGAACTGCATGGGGTGGGGCGGTGTCGGTGCCGCGCGCCGCCGACCTCCCGGTCAAGGACCCGCGCGCCGCCCGGAGGCCTCGGGCGCTGGTCTGGCGCCGGATGCGAAGGCTTTTCTGTAGTCCCGAGGCGAGAGGGTCAGGCGCTCGCGGAAGTGGTGCCGCAGCCCCTGAACGCTGCCAAATCCCACCTCGGCCGCCACTTGCTCCACGGACAGCGCCGTGCGCTCCAGCAAGCGCTGGGCCTGCACGACGCGCTGCTCGATCAGCCATTGTCCCGGGCTCAGGGCGGTGGCCTCGACGAAGCGCCTCAGGAAGGTGCGGGGGCTCATGGCCACCAACGCGGCCATCCGTTCCACCGTCCAGTCGGCGCTCAGCTCGGACCGGATCCGGTCGAGGGCCTCGGTCAGCCGGTGGCCTCGATCCGGCGGGACCGCCCGCTCGATGAACTGCGCCTGCCCGCCGCTGCGGTGCGGTGGCATGACCAGCCGGCGGGCGACGCAGTTCGCGGCCTCGGCGCCGTGGTCCTGGCGAATGATGTGCAGCATGAGGTCGATGCCCGCGGCGCTGCCCGCCGAGGTGTAGATCCGGTCCTCCTCGACATAGAGCACATCGGCATCCACTTCGATCTCGGGGTGGCACGCGGCCAACTGGTCGGCATAGCGCCAGTGGGTGGCAGCCCGGCGGCCATTGAGCAGGTCCGTCGCGGCGAGGACGAACGCCCCGGAGCAGATGGAGGCGAGGCGAGCGCCGCGCTCCCAGGCGCTGCGCAGCCGTGCGGCCAGCTCGGCAGGCACCGGGACGCCGGCCCCCTTCCAGCCTGCGGCCACGATCAGGTCGGCCTGATCCAGCAGCTCGATGCCGCCGGACGCCGTGAAGGTCAGGCCACCATGGGCACGAAGGGGCCCGGGCTCCACGGCCGCGGTCGCGTACCGGTACCAGCTTCGACCCATTTCTGGCCTGGACAGCCCGAACACCTCGGCAACGATGGCGAACTCGAAGGTGCAAAGGCCGTCGTGGGCCAGTGCCACCACCAAGGGGCCGGTCAACTCGCCGGAGGCTGATTCGTGCAGGGCGTGCATGGCTGGCGAGAAATTGACGATAAGTGTCTTTTGCGCCAATTGTGGCACCGCACCGCCTTGGACACGATGGCGACTCCTTCACAACGGAGCAAGACATGCCCACCGAAGTCACCGCAGTTCCTGCCGCGCCCCCCGCCCTGGCCGAAGCCCATTTCGCCGCGGAATTCACGTTCGAGACCGACTGCTGGGACGTGCACGAAGGCCTGCAGGCCGGCGCCGATTTCGTGCTGCTCGACGTGCGATCACCCGCGATGTATGCCAAGGGGCACGTGCCTGGCGCCCTCAACCTGCCCCACGGCAAGCTCGTGCAGGGCAAGCTGGCGCAATGGCCGGCGAACACTCTGTTCGTGACGTACTGTGCGGGCCCGCATTGCAATGGCGCCGCGCGCGGCGCCCTGCGGCTGGCCAGGCTCGGACGTCCCGTCAAGATCATGGCGGGTGGCCTCACCGGCTGGATCGACGAGGGCTTCGCGCTGGCTACCGGCGAGAATCCGGATTGATCGCCTGGCCTGCCTGTCGCCGGCCGTCGAAGTGGCGCTGGTGACGGGCGTGCTGTGATCGCCCGAAATTCGTCCTCAAGTTCGCGCCGGCCTGGCCGATAGAGCCACCATGGACATCACCAGCGCTCCCAGCGTCGACGCCGCGGTCAGCCATGTCTCCAGCGGCACCCCAGGCACGGTTGGTCACAGCGCCGGCCTGCTGGTGCTGCGAAAGGCCCTGGACGCCCAGGAAGCCGGCGCCGCGGCCTTGCTCGCCGCCTTGCCGCAGGCGCCTGCCCTGGCCACCGAAGGCTCTCTGGGGCGACATCTCAACACCTACGCCTGAGCGCCTGCGCCTGAGCGGGCCGTTGCGCCCTTCGGCGGCCTGACCAGTGCTTCGACCGGCGGCGCGGCCAGCCCTCTGAAGGGGAGCTGAACGCGGCTCAGCCCGCCAGGGCCCCATGATGGAACCCCAGCCGCGGATCCCCGCCCGGTGACACCGGCACGAAATCCTGCAGCGCTGGCATGGCCACACGCAGGCGCAGGGTGTTGGCGGGATAGTCGTAAACCGTGATGTGGTTGAGCCCGCGATTGGCGGTGAACAGCAGGCTTTGGTCTGCGGAGAGCTGGCAGGCATAGACCGAGTCCAGCACCGCCCAGCGCGAGATGCGCAGGGCCGACAGGAAGTGCCGCGTCTCGTGCAGCACATTGCCGCGGCTGAGGGCATCGGCAATCTGGGTGCCGACGGCCTTGCGCTGGCCGAGCACCGTCGCCAGGTCAGGGCGCTCGTCGATCATGCGCCAGCCCGCCAGGCGTTCGCGCTCGATCATGACGATGCTCTGGCTGGCGCCATTGCAGAAGATCAGCTCGCCGTCGGACAGCACCACGTCGCTGTTGATGTGGGCCGGGACCTCGCGCCCCGCGGCCCAGTGGCGGAGCACCCGGCCGCTGGCGGCGTCGATCTCGAAGGCGTATTCCTTGAGGAAGGCCATCGCCCATTCATGCCAGTCGCGCCCCTCCTGCGGCAGCACGCGGAAGCTCAGCGCATAGAAGAGGTCCCGCGCGGGATCCGCCGCCACATGCCAGCAAGTGGCAGGCAGCTCCACGCGGCGGGCCTCGCCGGTCTGCAGGTCGTAGATGCCGACCTCGCGGGCCTCGCCCAGCCTGGGATGGTCCATGGAGCCGTACACCAGGTAGCGGCCGGAGGCGCTGCGCTTCAGCGCATGCGGCAGCTTCACGCCGTGGGGCCCGAGCTTCACGCCCTCGGCGAGACGGCGTGCGTCGAAGCGGTAGAAGTGATCACCGATCGCGGTGATGAACTCATGCTCGCTCAGCCACACGGCATGGGTGCTGCCGCGCAGCGAGGTGTCGGTGCTCTCGTAGCTGAGCGTGCTCTGGCGAGCCAGCTCGCGGGAGTCCGTGCCGTCGTAGATCAGCAGATGCTGGCCCGTGTTGCCCAGGAAGCCCAGCGAGCCTCCCGGGTTCAGGCTGATCGCATGTCCGCCGGCGATGCCGTCGAAGTAGGCGATCTTCCAGGCATAGGCATTGTCGGCGGGGTCGAAGAGGAATTGGCACACGCCGGCCAGGCCCTCCAGGCCGTTGAGGCCATTGCCATCCAGCGCGACATGGAATCGGTAGGGGTAGGCTCTCATGCCGCGTTATTATCATTCCATGGCACGCCGCCCCGGCATGATTGACCCTGCGCACACCGTGTGGGTCCACCAGCGCGCCGGCGCATCAGGCCCGACGCTGCTGGATGAGCTGCTGGCCCTCTGCGGCTTCTGGGACAGCCTGGCGGGCCTGCGTGGCCCGGTGGTGATCAAGCCCGACCTCGACGCCTGCGAGCAGGCGCCGCATGCCGGCACTGAGGCCCTGCTGGTGGAGCACCTGATCGACCGCCTGCATGAGCATGGTTTCACTGACGTGGCCGTGGCTGATGCACGCCATGAAGACGACAGCTGGCTGCACAACCGCGACCCCCTGCTCGTGCCCGAGTTGACGGGCTGGCGCTTCAGCACGCCGCAGGGGCGCCCCTACGAGGTGTTTGGCGCTGCGGGCGGCGAGCGTTGGCGGGCCGCGGCCCTGCGCATCGCCTTCGCCAAGAACCGCACGCATGAGGAGCATCACTTCGCGCTCGCGGTCCACAACCTGGCCGGCCTGGCCGCGCCGCGTCGCGGTCTTGTGGAAGACGCCCTGCAGGTGCTGCGCGATGCCCCGCCGCACTGGAGCCTGATCGACGCCGTCACCAGCGCCCACGGCGGTGCCGGCCAGCGCGCGCCGCGTCCGCTGGCGACGCACACCCTGATCGCCAGCCCCAGCGCCCTGCTGGCCGACTGGGCGGGCGCTGCGCGCATGGGGCTGGACCCCTACGCTTCGGCCGTCAATGCCGCAGCCCTGCATGCCTTCGGGCTGCCGCCGCACCGTGTTGAAGGCAGCCTGGCGCCCTATCCGTTGTGGCGCAACGTCCATCCGCTGATGGCGCGCTCGGCACGCCAGCGCCAGGCGGCGGAGGGCGTCGGTGCACTGGCTCCGGCCTGGTTCCAGGCGGTGGACCGCGAGCGCTTCGCCCTGCGCGACTTCTACAGCGACCGGCTCAACGCGCTGCTCGCGCCCCTGGTGGCCCGGGTGGACGACAACCCGCGCGCCTTCTGGACCGTGGTGACGCTGAACCTGCTGCTGGCACGCCTGGGCGGCCTGGTGACGGCACAGCACACCCTGTTCTCCAAGGACCGCCTGCGCCGGCGCGAGGCGCCGTTGCTGATCGACCCCGCCGCCTATTCAGCCGCGGACTATGAAGCCGTGCCCGATGCCATGGCCCCCTACGAGGCCCTGCTGGCCCATCTGCCGCCCGCCCGCAATGGTCTGCGCTGGCGCCATGTGGACGGCGCCATCGTCTTCGGCAACGAGCACGTGGTGCCGGTGCGCTACGAGCAGTGGGTGCGACGGGTCGACATCGCCCGCGGCATCCAGTACATGAACGACTACATCGGCGGCGCGACCGTGGCCGTGCGGCGCGATGGTCGCGGCCGCGTCACGCACCAGGCCGAGCGCAACCTGTACCTGCAGCAGCCAAACTGGATGGTGCTGTTCGGCGGTGAGGTGATCGACGTCGAGAAGCTGCAGTGCATCCGGCGCGCGCCGGGTCGGCAGAGCATCTACTGGCGCACGGTGGCCAGCCCCAATGGCAGCGCCGTGGCCGACGACGGCTGTGTGGAGTTCACCCGGACGCCCGAGGGCCAGGTAAGGGTGCGCGTGGCAGGGCGGCAGCACTTCGCGCTGCCACTGGCGTTCAAGCTCTTCGACATCAACCTGGCGCCCGCTCTGCGCGATCCCATCATCGAAGGGGCCTACACGAGCTTCTTCGAAGGCACGGTGGCGAACCTGCAGGCAGCCTACGAGGGGCGCGACTTCCGCATCGGCCACTACGCTGCAGCCGACAGCCCTCGGCGCGCGCTGCCCCGTCTGCTGGCCACCGCGGCCGCGGCGGTGGCCGAACTGCTGCGCGGCCGGCGGGGCATGGGCGAGCCCGGCGAGCTCGGGACCCTGGGTGATGCAGTGGCCTGGCTGATGGGCACCGGTGCCGGCACCACCGCGCCGCCGACCGGTCCACAGACCCAGGCGACGGATGCTCAGGGCTTCCGCCACTTCAGCCCGCAGCCTGCGGCCAATGACCCGCAGGAGCGCGATGCGGCCTTCGTGGCGGGCATGGCCGCACTGGCGCGTGACGCGCCGGACTTCCTTCAGGGGCTGGCCGACGCGGTGCATCGCGACCTCGACCAGCTGGCGCGCGGATGAAGGCCCCCGCGCTCGTCACCGGGGCGACCGGCATCGTGGGCAATCACATCGTGCGGGCCCTGCTCGAGGAGGGGCATCCCGTGCGCGTCCTGGTGCGCGAGGCCAGCGACCGCCGGGCGCTGGCCGGGCTGGCGGTCCAGGTCTTCGAGGGGGATGTGCTGGACGTCGACTCCGTGCAGCGCGCGGCCACGGGCTGCGACTGGGTGTTTCATGCTGCCGCCGTGTTTGCCTACACCGGCATGGCGGCCGAGGCGCAGGCCGACCTGGCCGTGCGCGGCACGCGCCACGTGCTCCTGGCGGCGCAGCGCGCGGGCGTGGGGCGGGTGGTGGTGACCTCGTCTTCGGTGACGCTGGGCTCCAGCACCGTGCCTCTGGTGCTGGACGAGGATGCCGTCTTCGACGAGCGCGAGCCCTCGGACTATGTGCAGTCCAAGCTGCGGCAGGAGGAGGCGGCCTTCGAGGCGGGCGTCCGCCTGGGCCTGGAGGTGCTGACGGTCAACCCGACCCTGGTCATTGGCGCGCACGACCACCGCCTGGGGCCCAGCAACGCCAATCTCGTCAACTACCTCAACGACCCCTTGCGCTGCACCTTCCTCGGCGGCTGCAATGTGGTGGCTGCGCCCGACGTCGGACAGGCCCATCTCGTCGCGGCCCTGCGGGGCGAGGCGGGCAGGCGCTATGTCGCCGGGAGCGAGAACCTGCGCTGGGAGGCGTTGCATGCCCTCGTGTCCGAGCTGGCCGGCACCTTTGGGCCCACGTTGACGCTGAACCACACGGCCGCCTACCTCGCCGCCGCCGGCATGGAGGCCGCTGCCCGGCTGGCCGGTCGCGCCCCCCAGGTCACGCGGGACGAAGCGCGCATGGCCTGCCGTTTCTACTGGTACCGCCATGAGCGCCTGGCCGCCCTGGGCTGGCGGCCGCGGCCGGCCCGCAAGGCCCTGGCCGAGGCCCTGGCCTGGGTGCTGGCGCGCGGCCATGTTTCCGACGCCGTCACCGCGCGGCTGCGCCTGCTGCCCGAAGTGCGGGCCGCCTCATGAAGCTGATGATGGTGCTGATGCAGCCCGCGGGCCCGCTGCAGCAGGGGCTCCTGGAGCGCAGCTGCGAGCTCGCGCCAGTCCTGCCGCATGTGCAGGCCGCGGAGCTGGTGCGGGACGAGGTCCTGCCCGGCGGCGAGCGCCAGGTCGTGCAGCAATGGCGGGCGCGGGTCGAGGTTCCGGTGCTGCTGCAGCCACACCTCGATCAGGGGCTGCTCGAATGGACATTGACACTGCGCCAGCCGGCCGGCGGCTCCGTGATCCGTTTCCACGCGGCCTCGCGGGCGGTGCAGGTGCCGGGCCGCTGCGAAGGGACGCTGCGCTTCTCGCCGGCCGCAGGTGGACGAGGCACTCGCATCGAGATGGAGCTCGAATTCCCGAACATGGGTGAGGGCCTGCGCCGCATCTTCGGCGAGCTCGTGGCGCGCCACTGGCGGACCCTGCTCGAAGCCGCGGCCGCGCGGCTCAGTTCGCCAGCAGGCTGACGACCGACCAGGCCAGCGCGGCCATGGCGGCCGCCTCGGCGCGGGCTTCGTGCGTCATGTGCAGACCCATGGAGAGGAGGCTGGCGTCCGGGTCGAAGGCGTCATGGTGCAGGCGGCAGCGGCGCTCCTCCAGCACCAGGTGCAGGCAGCTGCCATCGGGCAGACGGCGGCGCCAATGCTCGGCGCTGGCAGGGGCGCCGGAGCTGGCGCGGTAGCGGCCGCTGGCCTTCAGTGCGGCGGCCTCGCGCCGCGTGACGGGGCGCTCGCCATTGCTGCGCGGGGCGTGCGCGAGCACGCGGCGCTCGCTGACACGGTAGTTGGCGCGGTCGTTCACGCCTTGGCCGCAGCGCGCCTGGCGCGGGGGCGATGCGCTGCGGGCGCAGGGCTGGCAGCGGCGCCGGACGCAGCAGCAGGGGGCGTTGAGGCCTTCTCGCGGCTGTGGGCCAGCCGGTCGAACTCGTCGTAGTAGCTGGCGCTCAGGCGCTGAGCCAGGTCGGCATAGACCTGCGTGCTCTGGCGGCCGAAGTCACTCAGCTTGCGGGCCGTGGCGGAGAGCGTGGCCTTGTTGTCCTGCACCTCCTGCAAGGTCTCGGCGGCCAGCGACGAGAACCGGGCGGCCTGGTTGATGTAGACCTGCAGGGCCTCCACGCCCGCATTGAGCAGCTTGACCTCCAGCCGCGCGGCACCGCTCAGTACCTTCTGCAGATCGATGGACGGGGTACGCGTGGCCATGCTGCGCTCCTAGGCAGATAGATGCTGCGAATATAGGATTGCCGCCGTCTCGCAGCAATGACCCCATGGTCGTCCCTGGATCCGACCTGCGGACCGCGGGGGGCGTTCGCGGGCAGGCAAGGGGCGTGCCCGCGAGTGCGATCGCATCAGGGGCTGCGCCTGCTCGTCGCCCGGCCGATGGCCTCATGCGGAGGGCAGCGCTTTCGCAGGGGTGGCGTGCCGCACGCCGCCGCCCACGGAGTGGCCCCGGACCAGGCGCTGCTTGCCGGGCGCCTGCGCCGGCTGTGCCTGCCTGAACTGCGCCAGATGGCGGGCGTAGGGATCCAGCGCATCCTCCGGGCGCTCCAGCGGCAGCTGCACCACCGCGGCGAAGCGCGCGGGGCCGACCTGACCCTGCTCGATCAGTTCGTCCACCAGCGCCAGCAGGGCCTGGCGATGGGCGTGGAGCAGGCCCGTGGCGCGCACATGCTCGGCCTGGAGCAGGGCCTCGATGGAGGCGTTGCTGCTCTCCACATCGGTGCAGAAGTTCTCTTCGCTGTCGCTGGCGACATCACAGCGGCCGATGCGCGGGCCGTGGCCCAGGTGGCGCAGCATGCGGGCCGCCGTCTCGGTGGCCTTGCGCAGATCGCTCTCGGCCCCGCTGGAGCTGAGTTCGGGGCCGAAGACCAGCAGCTCGGCCGCCCGCCCGGCGAGGCTGGTGCAGATGGAGTCCCGCAGATTGCGCCGCGACCAGACCTTGCGCGAGCTGTAGGCGTTGTAGCCGCCCTCGAAGCTGGCCACGTGGATCTTGATCTCCTGCGGCGCACGACCGAAGAGCAGGGCGTGGACCAGGCCATGGCCTGCCTCGTGCACGGCCAGCAGGGCGCGGAAGTCGGCGTTGTTGCGCTGGCGCAGCCGGGAGATCTCGAAGGGCGCGGCGATGGCCTGGGCGCGCGACGCCCATTGCGCGCAGAGCTCGCGACCATTGGCACTGAGCCGCACACGGTCGCCCGGCTCGGCGCCTTGCTCGATGGCCCACAGCGCGGCCTTGCTCAGCCCGGCGCCCAGGATGGCATGCAAGGAGGAGAACAGCGGCCGCGTGCCCTGCGCGGGAAAGACGGCGTTGGCATAGACCTGCTCCCGCACGCTGGCGTCCAGCTCGAAGCGCAGCTGGCAGCGCTCCTCGGCCTCGCGGGCATAGCGGCTGCAGCCTTGCTCGATCAACTGTTCGTAGGCCCGGCGCGAGAGCGAGGGGTAGACCACATGCTCGTTGCCCAGTCGCGCCACCTGCTCGGGTTTGAAGCGTCTGTTGAGCGCCTGCTTGACGTCGATGACGCTGAGCTGGCCCGTCAGCGCATGGAAGACATCGGCATCGCTGTCGCAGTCGTCCACACTGGTGGCGAGGTCCTCGTACATCTCGTCGAGGTTGCCGCAGACGAAGATGAGCAGCCGGCTGTAGTCGGTCTCCCAGCGCTGCTGGCCGCTTTCGCGGAAGGCCTGCAGCCGGTCGTGGATCTGCTCGGGCGTCCAGGCCATGATCTCCAACAGCGGTTCGTCCAGCTTGAGGTTGCGCCGCAGTTCCTGCGCTTCCCAGCTGCGCAGCTTGAAGCGCAGCCGGGCGGCGCCGTCCTCGGGGCGCTCGGCCCGTTCGGCGTCATAGGCCGCCTCGGCGATGGAGGACTCGATGTCGCCCATCAGCGAGAGCGCGGGCGGCAGGCGGCCGTCCGACAGCAGGGCCCAGACGTCCTGGTAGCGCTCGACGCGCATTTCGCCGCGCTTGCCGTCGATGGTGCGGAAGCGCTGGAACTCGTCGAGGGCCAGGATGCCGGGTTCGCCCTCGCGCACGCCGGACTCGGCCAGCATGCCCGAGATGCTCTGTGCGCCGCGGAAGCCCGCGCCATTGGAGAACCCGTCCATCTGGACCTCGACGAAGCGGTCGTAGAAGCCCAGCAGCTGCGCCAGCCGGCGCACGAGCTGTGTCTTGCCGGTGCCGGTGAGGCCCCAGAGGCAGACGATCACGGGTCGCGAGACCAGCTCGGGCATCAGGTACCAGGCCCGCACCGAATCGATGACGCGGTCGATGATGGCGTCGATGCCGAACAGCTCTCGCTTGAGCTGCGCGGCGATCTCGCGGAGCTGGCCATCCTTGTGGGCCAGCAGTTGGCGCAACGAGGCGCTGCTTCGTGGGGATTCACTCATCCCAGTCCTTTCGTCGCAGCAGCACCTGCAGGGCCACGCGGTCGGCACGGCGCTGGGCGCTGCGGCTCTGGATGTGCTGGCCCGCGCCGCGCAGGCCGCGCTGGCCCAGCGCGCGCGCCACAGGGTCGCGTGGGCCGTCACTCTGCTCGAGCAGCAGCGACATGGGTTGTTTCATGCGGCGCAGGGCCTTGACCCGCCCCTCCTGGAGGGCGCGGGAACGGAGTTGTGCACTCATGGCGGTTTCCGAAATGCAAAAGCCCCGGCTCGAAGGCGGCGGGGCTTTGGCTGCCGCGCGGTCTGAGGCCGTATCTGGGTTCAGACACGGTTCAGCCGGGGCTCGGGAACCGTGTTCAGTCGATGGTCGAGAGGAACAGGGAGGACATAGGGGGGATCTCCGTCATGCGGGCGCTGTCGTGGGCGCCTTCAGCAATGGGGGCGAATGATGGGGGCACTGCGAGCCGCCGGGCAAGCGTCATGGGGCGATCGCGTTGCAGTCTGCCAACAGGGCTTTCCGGGCGGGACCCATTGCCGGCGCCCACGCCCGGCGGATTCGCAAGTGATGCCGGCTTGGGCAGGCGCAGGCACATCAGCCCCGTGGGTCTGAGGAAGAATGGCACAACGCCTACAGGGAGTGGCCGGCGCGGGATGTCGATCCCGCCCGCACCTCGCCGCCGGCGATGCAGACGTCACCGGAGGCATGGATGTGGCCAGGCATTGTTCTCGACAGCTCGAATTCCGATCCTGGCAATGAGTCCGCCCTGCAGGGCATTGCGCTGCGCGGGTGCACGCCAGCGGACCTGCCTTTCCTGGAGGCGCTCTATGCCTCGACGCGCGAGGCCGAGCTGGCCCGGACCGGGTGGCCCGAGGCACGTTGCCGGCAGTTTGTCGAACAGCAGTTTGCCCTGCAGCACAGCTATTACCAGACGCACTTCGCAGAGGCGCAGTTCCTGCTTCTGCACCGCAATGGCCAGGCCATCGGCCGGCTCTACTGGTGGGAGGGCGCGCACCGGGCGGTGCTGGTGGACGTGATCCTGCTGCCGCAGGAGAGAGGCCGCGGTGTGGGGAGCGCCTTGCTGCGGCTCCTGGTGGACCGGGCCGAGTCGCGGGGCCTGGACATCGAGCTCCACGTCGAAACGAACAATCCTGCGCTGCGCCTGTACCGGCGCTTTGGTTTCGAGACTCTGGGGGACAACGGCATCCACGCCAAGCTGCGCCGTTGCTGCCCTCAGGCGACCTGCTGAAAGACGCATTTTCAACCTGAAGGAGACTGACATCATGAGTGAACCGTTCCTCGGTGAGATCCGCATGGTCGGATTCAATTTCGCCCCCGTGGGCTGGGCCCCCTGCGATGGCCGCCTGCTGCCCATTGCACAGAATTCGGCGCTGTTCGCCCTGCTGGGCACCACCTATGGCGGCGATGGCGTCAGCAACTTCGGCCTGCCGGACCTGCGCGGCCGGGCCGCCGTGGGCATGGGCAACGGGCCTGGTCTCACGCCCATCGTCCAGGGCGAGCGCAGTGGCAACGAGTCCGTCACGCTGACCAACGGGCAGCTGCCCCAGCACACGCACCCGGCTTCCTTCGCCGGGCAGGCCAGCGGGGTATCCGGATCGCTGAGCACCTCGGTGAGCGTGGACGTCGGTACCAGCACGGCCAACCCCATGGTGCCGCCCACCACGGGTGCCACCACCTTCCTGTCGGCGGCCACAGGCAAGGTGGGCCTGAACAACGTGGTCTTCAACGGGCTCTACACGAGCACCGCCCCGGACGCGACCAAGGCACAGCTGGGCGGCATCACCGCGTCGACCAATGCGGGCGCCTTGTCCTCCACAGCCGCAGGGACCGTGACGGTGGGGCCGGCGGGGAGCAGTCTGCCGGTCCCCCTTCGCAACCCCTACCTGGGCAGCAACTACATCATCGCCCTGGAAGGCATCTTCCCCTCGCGGCCCTGAGTGCCGGCGCCGGATCGCGCGGCAGGGCAGGCGCCCTGTGTCGAAAAAGACACGCGACCGTCCGGCGCCGATCGGTGCTCGCAAGCCGTCTGCTTAGCGCATCCGGGCGAGGGCTGACGTCATGCCCGGGCGTCAAGAGGGCCTCATGTGTCGATTACTTCCGGCTGGGGACAACTTCTGGGGCCCTGGACGGGGAGTTCTCCTGCGCGCCGGGCCTGCGCAGAGGGGGCGGGCGCCTGGCTGGACAGGAATTGCCAGGCCCCGCTTGATCGGGATCTAGGTAGGATGGCACCGCAAGCCCTGACCCCCGGGGCTTGCGGTGCCGACAGTAGTGCTAAAGCCCAGCGTGTCTCCCTTGGAGGCCCCGACCTGGACGGACAAGTGGAGACAGTCATGCGGATCTTCAGGCAGCTCAAGCAGCAGCTCACCCCTGGACGTGCCAGTCCGCAACCCCAGACCGCTTCCACGGCGGCGCCGACACCCCTGTTGATGGCCCTGGAGCCGCGCGTCATGTTCGACGCTGCGGCCCTGAGCACCGCGGTGGAGGTGACGGCCGTGCACCGCGAGCCTGTGCATGTGACTGAAGCCGACCCCGCGCTGCTGCGGCATTTCGGGCCGGCGGCGGCTGCAGAGCCCGCCTCCCGTGAGGTGGTCTTCCTCTCTGGTCAGGTGGATGACGCGGCCACCCTGCGTCAGGCTGCGCGGCCGGGGGTGGAGGTCGTGAACCTGGACCCCTCGCGCAACGGTCTGGATCAGATCGCCGACTACCTGGCCCAACACAATGGCGTGACGGCGGTGCACATCGTCTCGCATGGTCGGGACGGCGCCGTGTCGCTCGGCAATCTCTGGCTGGACAGCAGCAACCTGCCCAACTACGCCCCCACGCTGGCGCGCATCGGCAGTGCCATGGCGCCAGGCGGGGACCTGCTGCTGTATGGCTGCAATGTGGCCGCCGACGCGCAGGGCCGGGACTTTGTCCAGCAGCTGGCGCAGGCGACCGGTCGTGACGTGGCCGCCTCGGACGATGCCACGGGGGCCCGCCGCTCCGGCGGGGACTGGGCCTTGGAGGTGCGGGCGGGGAGCGTCGAGGCGGCCGTCGCCTTCGGCGGACAGGCCCTGGGCGCCTATCAAGGCCTGCTCGCCGTTTCCAGCGAGAACTTCGACAGCGTCGGCCTGATCTACCAGCCCGGCGTGACCAGCGTCAACGTGGGCACCTGGACCTTCAGCTCCGCGTCCAGCAACGACTTTGTCACCCCGGACTCCAGCGACCAGGCCTTCAACACCAATCTGGACGGCGGCGGCAGCGATCGGACCTTCGTCTGGAACTATGGCGGCAACTCCATCTCCAACTTCACCATGAAGTCGGCCGATGGCACGGACTTCAAGCTCAACTCCTTCGTGCTGGGCTCCTCCGCCGGCGCGACCTCGGTGACGGTCAGCGCCTACCGAGACGGGAACCTCGTGGTCAGCGGCGAAGTCGTGAACCTGACGACCGGGGACTCCGCGGGCCACATCACCTACAACTTCTACGGCACGACGGCCGGGGGCAGCTACGGGCAGCTGGTCTTCGACAGCCTCTATGCCAATGTGGACGAGATCCGCTTCAGCTGGTCCGGCGCGGTCACGCCCGAGATCGATGACATCAGCATCTCCGCCGCCGTGGTCTCGGCCAGTGTCACCAGTGCCACCTATGACGCCAGCACCGGCGTCCTGGCCGTCACCGGCGCCAACATGGTCGGCGGGGACACCATCGATCCCAGCAAGCTCACGCTGACCGGCCAGGGCGGCGCCACCTACACCCTCACCTCGGCCAGCACCACGGCCAGCAGCAGCACGGCCTTCTCGGTCACGCTCAACGCCGCCGACCGGCTGGCCATCAATGGCCTGCTCAACAAGAACGGCAGCAGCGCCGTGGGCGGCACCACCTTCAACCTGGCCGCCGCCGCGAACTGGGACTCCACCGCCAGTGCGCCAGCCGATCTCACCGGCAATGGCGTGACGGTCAGCAACGTCACCGCCCCCACCATCACCTCGGCCACCTATGACGCCAACACCCATGTGCTCACCGTCACGGGCACCAATATGGTGGGCGTGTCCGGGGCGAACAACGACATCACGGTGTCCAAGCTCACGCTCGTGGGAGAAGGCGGCAGCAGCTACACGCTGACCTCGTCCAATGTCGAGGTGAGCTCCGCCACCAGCTTCGCGGTCACGCTCAACGCGACGGATCGTGCCCAGGTGGAGATGATGCTCAACCGCAATGGCACGGCGTCCACCGGCGGCACGACCTACAACCTGCAGGCCGCCGACGACTGGAACAGCGTCGTGACGGGCGGCGACATCTCTGACGCCACCAATGGCGTGACCGTGAGCAATGTGGCGGTGCCTGCCATCACCAGCGCCAGCTACAACAGCACGAGTGGGCAGTTGGTGATCACGGGCACCGGCTTCCTGTCGCTGAGCGGGGCGGCCAACGACATCGTCGCCAGCAAGCTCACGCTGACGGGCGAAGGCGGCGCCACCTATACGCTCACCGATACCGCCGATGTGGACCTCAGCTCCGGCACCAGCGCCACCCTGACCCTGAGCGCCACCGACAAGGCCGGCGTCAACGCCCTGCTGAACAAGAACGGCAGCGCCTCGACCGACAGCACCACCTACAACCTGGGCGCTGCCGAGGACTGGAACGCCGGTGCTGAGGCTGCCGTCGTGATCGCCGACCTGACGGGCAACGGCGTCACGGTGAGCGGCTACAACAGCACGCCGCAGACGGGCAGCCTGCAGGGTGATTCGGTCGCCTGGGCGGGCGTGGGCGGCACGGTGGGCCTGGATGCAGGCGGCAATGCCACGGTGCTGGACGCCGAGTTCGCCGCCCTCAACGGCGGCCTGGGTGACTGGGCCGGTGGCAGCTTGACGGTGCAGCGCCAGGGCACGGCCTGGTCCGCGGACACCCTGGGCTTCAACGCGGCCGGCTTCACGGTCAGCGGCGGCAATCTGCAGTCCGGTGGCCTGACCTTCGCCACCTTCACCAATTCGGGCGGCGTGCTGAGCATCAGCTTCACCAGCTCCGGGACCGCGGCCACCAATGCCCTGGTGCAGGCCGTGCTGCGTGGCATCACCTACCGCAATGACACGCCGGCCGGGAACGAGACGGTGCGCTTCACGCTGTCCGATGGCACGAGCAGCGCCACGGCGGATGTCGCCGTGACCAGCAGCAGCATCTACGTGACCAACACCACGGACACCGGCACGGCCGACCTGAGCAATGGCGTGAGCTTCAGCGAGGCCATGGCCATCGCCAACGCGCAGTCGGGCACGGACACCCTGGTGCTGTCCAGCAGCTTCACCGGGGCGATGACGCTGGCCGGCAGCCTGTCGGTCAGTGACAACGCCACGGTCGACGCCAACCTGGGCAACGGCTTCAACCTGAGCGGCAGCACGCTCACGCTGGACCCGGGCAAGACGCTGACGATCTCCAATGGCGCGGGCAAGACCGCCACGATCTCCAGCCAGCTGGCCGGTTCGGGCACCCTGGGCAAGAGCGGCGCCGGGACCCTGGTGCTGGGCAACACCGGCAACTTCGCCGGCATGAGCGGCGACATCACCGTGGGAGGCGGCACGCTGAGCATCTCGGACGTCAACCACCTGTCCTCCGGCACGCTGACGCTGGATGGCGCCACCCTGGCCGACACCAACAGCGCTGCCCATACCGTCTCGAACGCCGTGGTGGTGGGCAGCAGCGGCGCCGTCTTCAACAAGACCGGCAGCGGCACCCTGACCCTGTCGGGATCGCTCAATGGCGGCGGCTCGATCACCAACACGGCCGCCGCGCTCAACCACACCGGGGGCGGTACGCTGACCCTGGACGGCGCCACAGTGGAAAGCGCCACGGGCGGCAGCCAGATCACCCTGGGCAGCCAGGTGGTGATCGGCAGTGGCGGGGCCACCTTCAACACCGTGTCCGGGGACATCAATCTCAAGGGCAATGTCAGCGGATCGGGTGCCATCACCAAGAATGGCTCGAGCTATTTCCTGTCCCTGTTCGGCACCAACTCGCAGAGCGGCACGCAGACCATCAATGCCGGCTACCTGGTGGCCAACGGCTCGACCACGGCGCTGGGGACGGGCCAGATCGTGCTGGGCAGCGGGGCCTCGCTGGGCTTCATCTCCGTCGGGACGATGACGGCCAGCAACGACATCGTGCTGGCCGGCAACGCCACGGTCATCAACGGGGTGGCGGGCAACTGCATCATCACCTTCAGCGGCAACATCACCGAGAGCGGCGGGAGCCGCAACCTGGCCATCACGCCCAACTCCGGGCCCAACAGCCGGATGATCTTCACGGGGACCAACACCTACACGGGGACGAGCACCCTCAGCGGCGGGGTGGTGGAAGTCAACAATGGCGGCAACCTGGGTTCGGGGGCGCTGACCCTGTCCAGCACCACCCTGCAGATCGACGGCAGCAGCGTGACGCTGAGCCAGGACATCAACCTCAGTGGCTCGTCGACCATCAGCAATGCCAATGACGTTGCCTTGTCCGGGGTCATGGCGGGGAGTGGCTCCCTGGCCAAGACGGGCGCCGGCACGCTGACGCTCTCGGGCACCAACACCAACACCGGGGCCATCACGGTGTCGGCCGGCACCCTGGCGCTCAGCGGTGGTGCGGCGGTGGCCAACAGCACGGCCGTGACGGTGGCCAGCGGCGCCACCCTGGCGCTCAATGCCAGCGAAACCATCGGCTCCCTGGCCGGTGCCGGCGCGGTGTCCCTGGGGGCCAGCACGCTGACCACCAGCGGCAACGCCAGCACCACCTTCTCCGGCGCCCTCAGCGGCACCGGCGGGCTCACCAAGCAGGGCAGCGGCACGCTGACCCTCTCCGGCACCAACACCTACACCGGCAGCACGACCCTGAGCGCGGGCGCTCTGACCCTGAGTGGTGGGGCCGCGCTGTCTGACAGTTCGGCCCTGGCCATGAGCGCGGGCAGCGTGCTGAACCTGTCTGCCAGCGAGACCATCGGCTCGCTGGCGGGCACGGGTACCGTCAACCTGGGCGCCAACACGCTCAGCGCAGGCGGCGACAACACCAGCACCAGCTTCAGCGGCGCCGTGGGCGGCACCGGGGGCCTCACCAAGCAGGGCAGCGGCACGCTGACCCTGAACGGCACCAACACCTTTACCGGCGCCACCACCGTCTCCGCTGGCGAACTCGCGCTGAGCGGAGGCGCCGCCCTGGCCGACGGCTCCGACGTGAGCGTGGCCAGTGGCGCCCTGCTGACCCTGGCCAGTGCCGAGACCATCGCTTCCCTGGCGGGGGCCGGCACCGTGGCCCTGGGGGCCAACACCCTGACCACCAGCGGCAGCACCAGCACCACGTTCTTGGGCGCCATCAATGGCACAGGCGGGCTCACCAAGCAGGGCAGTGGTGCCTTGACGCTCTCGGGCACCAATGGCTACACCGGCGCCACCACCCTCAGCGGGGGATCGCTGTGGGTCAATGGCAGCGTCAGCAGCGCCGTGCAGGCCGCCAGCGGGACCACCCTGGGCGGCAGCGGCACCATCACCGGCAATGTGACCGTGAACAGTGGTGCGACGCTGGCGCCAGGAGCCAATGCCGTCGGCACCCTGACCATCCAGGGCGACCTGGCCTTGTCCGGCACCTTGAATGCCGAGCTGGCGGGCACCACGCCGGGCACGCAGTATGACCAGGTCGTCGTCAACGGCACCGTGGACCTGGGCGGGGTGGGCGGCGTGACGCTCAGCTCCAGCGGCGGCTTCACCGGCAGCGGCACCTTCGTGCTCATCGTCAACGATGGGGCGGACACCTTCGTGAACCCGGGCAGCACGGCCGAGGGCGGCAGCGTCAGCTTCGGTTCCAGCACCTTCTTGCTGACCTACGCCGGGGACAGCAGCGGCCCGGCCATGAGCGGTGGCAACGACCTCGTGGTGGGCGGCAACGTCGCGCCCGTGATCGGCGGACTGGGCGGTGACAGCGTGTCCTACACCGAGGACGGCGCGGCCGTCCGGCTCGACGCCGGGCAGAACGCCACCGTGGTGGATGGCGACAGTGCCGACTTCAACGGCGGCACCCTGCGCGCCGCCATCGTGACCAACCGGGTCGCGGGCGAGGACCTCCTGTCCATCGTGCACCAGGGCAATGGCGCCGGCCAGATCGGCGTGTCGGGCAGCCAGGTCAGCTATGGGGGCGTGCTCATCGGCACCTTCACCGGCGGCAGCGGCACCAATGACCTGGTCGTGACCTTCAACAGCAATGCCACGCCCGCCGCCGTGCAGGCTCTGATGCGCGACATCGCCTACCGCAACGGCAACAGCGTGGATCCCAGCACGGCAAGCCGGACGGTGCGCGTGACCCTGGACGACGGCGACGGCGGCACCAGCAGCGACGCGGACGTCACCGTGGCCGTCGTGCCGGTCAATGACGCACCGACCCTCAGCGCCGGCGCAGGGACCGTGACCTTCAACGAGGGCGACTCCCCCGTGGGCCTGTTCAGCGGGGCCTCCATCAGCACCGTGGAAGCCGGACAGAGCATCGTGCAGTTCACCCTGACGGTCAGCCAGCTGAAAGACGGGGCGAGCGAGTTGCTGGGGATCGATGGCAGCTCGGTGGCCCTGACCCATGGCAATGCCCTGACGACGGCCGGCAATGGCCTGAACGTCACGGTGAGCGTGTCGGGCGACACCGCCACCGTCACCTTCACGAAGCCGGCCGGGCTCAGCACGGCTGCGGCGCAGGGCCTGATCAATGGCCTGAGCTACCGCAATGACAGCGGCGAGCCCACTGCCGGCAGCCGCGTCGTGACCCTTACCAGCCTTCAGGACAGCGGCGGCACGGCCAGCGGTGGCGCGGACACCGGCAGCCTGTCCATTGCCACGACCGTGAACGTGGTGGCGGTCAGTGCTGCGCCGGTGCTGGTCACGACCGGCGGCAGCGCGACCTTCATCGAAGGCGCGAACACCGCCAGCGTGCCCGTTGTCGTGGACGGCGGCCTCCTGGTCAGCGACAGCGACAGCGCCACCCTGGCCAGCGCCACCGTGCGCATCAGCGGCAATTTCCGCAGCGCCGAGGACGTGCTGGCCTTTGCCAACACCAGTGCCAGCAGCTTCGGCAACATCAGCGGCAGCTACGACAGCGGCAGCGGGGTGCTGACCCTCAGCTCGGCAGGGTCCACCGCGACCCTGGCCCAGTGGCAGGCGGCCTTGCGCGCCGTGACCTATGCGAATACCTCGGAGGCGCCGGACACCGGCACCCGCACGGTGAGCTTCAGCGTCAACGACGGCGGCTTGAGCAGCGCAGCGGCAACCCGGCTCATCAGCATGGCCGCGGCCAACGACAGTCCCGTCAACAGCGTCCCCGCGCTCACCCAGCACGTGAACCAGGGGGGGCAGCTGGTGTTCGGCAGCGCCCACGGCAATCCGATCAGCATCGGTGATGTCGACGCGGGCGCAGGGCTGGAGCAGGTCACGCTCACCGTCACCCACGGCACGCTCACGCTGTCCAGCCTGGGCGGCCTGAGCTTTGTCTCGGGCACCGGGACCGGCGACGCCAGCATGACTTTCCAGGGCACCGTGGCGGACATCAACGCCGCGCTCAACGGCCTGCGTTTCGAGCCCACGACGGGCTACAGCGGCGCCGCGAGCCTGCAGATCAGCACCAGCGACCTGGGCAACAGCGGCGCGGGCGGTGCCGGGACAGACGTGGACAGCGTGACCCTGAGCATCGACCCGGTGCACCCGGTCGTCACCGGCGTCAGCTCGTCCGCGGCCGATGGCCATTACAAGATCGGCGACACCCTCACCCTCACCGTCACCTTCGATCAGGCGGTCACCGTCGACACGGCGGGCGGCACGCCGACGCTGCGTCTGGAGACCGGCGCCATCGATCGCAATGCCGTCTATGCGTCCGGTTCCGGCACCCGGACCCTCAGCTTCACCTACACGGTTCAGGCGGGTGATCTCAGTGCCGACCTGGATTACGCCTCGACTGCGGCCCTGGCCCTCAACGGTGCCAGCATCCGTGGGGCGACCCTTCTGGATGCGGCGCTGACGCTGCCCGCCACCGGCAGCGCCGAGGCGCTGGCCGGCCAGAAGGCGCTGGTGATCGACGGGCTGGCGCCCGAGATCGTGAAGGTCGATGCACCGACCAACGGCACCTACGTGGCAGGCCAGACGCTGGACTTCACGGTGCAGTTCAACGACGCCGTCACCGTGGACACGGCGGGCGGCACGCCGCGCATCGCCATCACGCTGGATTCGGGCGGGACGGTCTATGCCGACTACCTGGCCGGATCGGGCGGCGCCACGCTGACCTTCCGGCATGTGGTGCGCAGCGGCGAGCTCGACAGCACGGGCCTTGCGCTGGGATCTCGCATCGAGCTCCAAGGCGCGTCGCTGCGCGACGGCTCAGGCAACGAGGCCGCGCTGACGCTCCAGGGCGTGGCAGCGACCGCCGGGGTCAGGATCGATGCCGTGGACCCGGCGGTGGACAGCTTCACCCGCCTGGACCCCTCGCCCACCGACGCTTCCTCGGTCCGCTATTCGCTGGTGTTCACGGAAGCCGTGACGGGCCTGGGCGTCGAGGATCTCTCGCTGGTGAGCAGCGGCTCGGCCGCGGGCCGAATTGAGTCGATCACCCAGGTGGACGCGCGCACCTACACCGTGCTGCTGAGCGGCGTCTCCGGCACGGGCGAGCTGTCCCTGCGGCTCAATGCGCCGGGCAGCGACATTGCGGACGCCGCGGGCAATGCCCTGGCCACCGGGGGGCTGTCCCAGACCTATCAGCGGAGCCCCGCGGTCACGCCCCCGCCCATGGTCGAGGTACCGGTGCCGGCTCCGACGCCTGCGCCCGCCCCCGATCCCGGCCGGTGGACGCCGCCGCTGACCTTCCAGTCCGACGGGCCGGTGCGTTCAGCCGACCTGCCGACCCTGCCGCCCGCGCCGCAACTGTCGTCACAGCCGACCTTGCAGCTGAGCGTGCAGCCGCCGCTGCAGTCCGCCCTCGATTCGGCGGCGGGCATCCCCGCCACTCCGTCCGGCCAGCCCAGCCAGGCTTCGTCGCCTGGCCTGGTGAACCTCGCGTCTGGCAGCCCGGCCATGCCCACGTCCGTCACTTCGCTCGCTTCGCCAACGGACGCCCGTCCCAGCTTCGTGGAGCTGGGCACGGCAGGCGGGCAGGGCTTGCGGTCGATGCCGGACATCGGTGACTTCGCGGTGCGGGCCGGGCAGCCCATCAGCATCATGCTGCCCGCCTCCACCTTCAGCCATTCGGATAGCAAGGAGCAGGTCACCGTCGAGATCCGCCTGGCGGATGGCCGGCCCCTGCCCAGCTGGCTGAAGTTCGATCCGGTGAAGGGCACCCTCAGCGGGCAGGCGCCTGCCGGCTTGAATCAGCGCCTCAGCATCGAGGTGATCGCCCGCGACAGCAAGGGGAACCGGGTCAGCTCGCACATGGACATCGACGTCAAGGCCGCCGGGAGGCCCAATGCCTTCCTGTGGGCCCCTGACGGGCCGCAGTCTGAGCTTGCCGACCTCGGCACACTGCAGGACCTGCTGGCCCAGGCCCGTGAGCAGGCGCCCGCGCCGCAAGGGCGTGCCGCGCTGGCCGACCAGTTCGAACGCCATGGCAGCGCTGCCCTGAAGGCTGAACGCCAGGCCTGGATCCAGCACCTCAAGGCCGCCGCGCAGCGCGCTTGATCACATCGAAGAAATTCCTAGGAGAACTGCCAGATGCCGCAATTCCGCCGACTGCCGACTCGTTCCGTGCTCGCCATCCTCGTGAGCGCCGCCTTCGCCGGCTGCGCGATCCAGCCTCAGGCCCTGAGCCCCGACGAACGGCAGGCCGCCCTCAAGGCCGGCCGTACCGAGATGTTCCAGCAGCAGGAGCCCGTGCAAGGGCCGATCACGCTGGACGAGGCCATGGCTCGGGCCATCAAGTACAACCTGGACCACCGGGTGAAGCTGATGGAAGAGGTGGTGTCCCAGCGCCAGCTGAACCTGTCCCGCACCGACCTGCTGCCCAAGCTGGCCCTGTCGGCGGGCTACAGCGGCCGTGACAACGAGCTGGCCTCGTCCTCGCGCAGCGTGATCAGCGGCAACCAGTCGCTGGAGCCCTCGACTTCCAGCGACAAGGAGCATCGCAACGGCGACCTGTCCCTGAGCTGGAATGTGCTGGACTTCGGCGTGAGCTACTACGGTGCGCACCAGCAGGCGGACCGCGTGCAGGTGGCCGAAGAGCGCCGCCGCAAGGTCCTGCACCTGCTGATGCAGCAGACACGCCAGGCCTGGTGGCAGGCCGCAGGCGCGCAGCTGCTGGAGGCCCGCATCGATCCCGTGCTGAAGCTGGCCCGCCAGGCCTTGGACGACTCCCGCCAGGTCGAAGTCGAGAAGCTGCGCTCGCCGCTCGAGGCCCTGACCTACCAGCGACAGCTGCTGGACATCGTCCGCCAGCTCGAGGCCGTGCGTGACGAGCTGGCCCAGGCCAAGCCGCGCCTGGCCTCGATCATGAACCTGCCGCCGGGCGAGCCCTTCTCGGTGGCCGTGGGCGGCGCGCTGGCCACGCCCAAGGTCAGCCTGCCGGTCGCCGACATGGAAGAGGCCGCCATGCTGCGCCGCCCCGAACTGGTGGAGGCCCAGTACAACGAGCGCATCGGCCTGCTGGAGACGCGCAAGGCGCTGGCCCGCCTGCTGCCGGGGCTGGAGCTCAGCGTGGGCCAGCACTACGACAGCAACAGCTACCTCTCGAACCACCGCTGGGGCGACGTGGGCCTGCGCGTGAGCTGGAATCTGTTCAATGTGCTGAACGCCGGCACCATCCGTGGCGTGGCGCAGAGCCAGCTGGAGCTGGCCCGCCAGCAGCGCCTGGCGCTCAGCATGGCGGTGCTGACGCAAGTGCACGTCGCGCGGCTGGACTACCTGGGCCGGCTCAAGCAGTACCAGCTGACCGATGACCTCAACAAGGTCGAGCAGCGCATCCTGCAGTACACCCGCAATGCGGCCACCGCCAATTCGCAGGGCAAGATGGAGGAAATCCGCGCCTCGGCCTCGGCCATGATGTCCGAGCTGCGCCTGTACCAGACCTACGGCGCGCTGCAGGGGGCCTATGGCCAGCTGGTGGCGACCCTGGGGCTGGACCCCCTGCCCGAGTCGGTGCCGTCCCATGACCTCAAGGCGCTGGGTGAATCCGTGCGGGCGTCCGAAGCCAACTGGACCAAGACGATCAACCCCGGAGGCGGTGCATGATCCGAGGCATCGGACTTGCCCTTGTCTCCATCGCCCTGAGCCACGCCACAGCCTGGGCGCAGACCTCCCCGCTGGCCACCGACAAGGACGGCCGCATCCGCACCCAGCTGAGCGCCCGCAATGCGCTCACGGTGTCGGCCGAGATCGCGGCCCGCGTGGCCAGCCTGCCGCTGCGAGAGGGCGAAGCCTTCCGCGCCGGCCAGACCCTGGTGGGCTTTGACTGCGCGCTGTACCAGAACCAGCAGCGCAAGGCCGAGGCCGCGGTGGAGGCGGCGAACGCCGTGCTGCAGTCCAACCAGCGCATGGCCGAGCTCAATTCGATTGGCAGGTTCGAGGTCGATCAGTCCCAGGCCAAGCTCAAGGAAGCGCAGGCGGAGGCGGCCAGCGCAAAGCTGCTGGTGGGGCGCTGTGCCATCGCCGCGCCTTTCGCGGGCCGGGTGGTGAAGCGCCAGGTCGCGGCGCACCAGTACGTCTCGCCGGGCAATCCGCTGCTGGACATCGTCGAGACCGGGCAGCTGGAGCTGCAGATGATCGTGCCCTCCAAATGGCTGAGCTGGCTCAAGCCGGGCAGCAGCTTCAGCGTGGAGGTCGAGGAACTGGGCAAGAGCTACCCGGCCAAGGTGCAGCGCCTGGGCGCCCAGATCGATCCGGTCAGCCAGACGCTGCCGGTTTACGGCGTGATGGATGGCAGCCAGCCGGGCTTGCTGCCAGGCATGAGCGGATGGGCCGTCTTCCCCGCGCGCAAATGACCGTGATCCCCTGCGTGCAGGCCGCCTGACATGAGCGCGGCAGACCCCAACGCTTCTCTGCTCAATCTGCTGCAGCTGCAGCGGCGCGCCCGCGAGGCCGGCTCACCCGAAGCCCTGGGCTTTGTGATGGTCAACGAGACCCTGCAACTGCTGCCCTACCGCCAGGCCGTGCTGTGGACCCAGGCCGGACTGGGGCAGGTGGCGGCGGTGTCGGGCCTGCCGCAGCCGGATCCCAGCGCACCCTATGTGCAGTGGATGGCCCGGCTGTGCCGGCATCTGATACGCCAGCCGGCAGGCCTGGACGAGGTCGGCGCCGTCCCGAAGCCTCAGACCGGGCCGCGCGAGGTCGATGTCCAAGGGCTGCCGCAGGACCTGAGCGCCGACTGGTCGCAATGGCTGCCTGCCTCGGCCGTGTGGCTGAGCCTGGGCCCGGCCGCGCAAGCCGGGGGAGGGGAGGCCGAGGCCGGTCTGCTGCTGGCCCGTGACGCCCCCTGGCAGCCTCATGAGATGGCCCTGCTCCAGGAGCTGGGCCATGCCTATGCGCACGCCTTCCACGCCTTCGGGCCGCGTCAGGCCTGGCGCGGGCGCCTGGGCCGGGCCCTGAGCGGCAAGGTGCGGCGGCGCTGGCTGGCGGCCGCGCTGCTGCTCAGCCTGTGCCCCGTGCGGCTGACCGCACTGGCCCAGGCCGAAGTCGTGCCTCAGAACCCCTTCATGGTGCGTGCGCCGCTGGACGGCGTGATCGAGCGCTTCGACATCCATCCCAATGCTGCGGTCCAGCCCGGCACGCCCCTGTTCAGCCTGGACACCAGTGCCTTGCGCACGCGCATGGAACTGGCGCGCAAGGCACTGGACGCGGCGCAGGAGGAATACCGGCAGTCCGCGCAGGCGGCCGTCACCAGCGACAAGAACCGGGCGGAAACGGCCCTGCGGCGGGGCAAGCTGCAGGAGAAGGCCGTGGAGGTGGACTACACCACCGAGCAGCTCGCCCGCATCCAGGTGAAGTCGGACCGCAGCGGCGTGGCCGTGTTTGCCGATGGCAATGACTGGGTCGGCAAGGCGGTGTCCCTCGGCGAGCGCGTGCTGCTCATCGCCGACCCGGCGCAGGTCGAGCTGCTGGCCTGGCTGCCCGCGGCGGATCTGCTGCCGCTGGCCGTGGGCGACCGCCTGACGCTGTACCCGCAGGGCGCGCCGCTGCAGTCCTTTGAGGCCCGCATCAGCAGCGTGGCCTACCGCGCCGAGATGACGCGCGACGGATTCCTCGCCTATCGCATCAAGGCCAGCTTCGAGGCCGGCCAGGCTTCGCCGCGCATCGGCCAGCTGGGTTCGGCGCGCCTGTACGGCGGCTGGGCGCCGCTGATCTATGTGGCCCTGCGCCGCCCGCTGGCGGTGGCCCGACAGTGGCTGGGCTGGTGATGCTGCCGCCCCTGCGGCAAGACCTGGCCCTGCATCCCGGACCGGATGCGCCGGACGGTTCGCCCACCTGGACCCTGCATGACCCGGCCAGCAACCGCTTCTTCGCGCTCAGCTGGCCGGCCTTCGAGCTGCTGGCCCGCTGGGGCAAGGGCAGCGTGGAGGCGGTGCTCGCGTCCCTCCACGCGGAAACCACGCTGCAGCTCGGGGCGGCCGATGTCCAAGGCCTGCTGCAGATGCTGGCCGGCAACCACCTGCTGGTGGCCGGCAGCGCGCAGGACAGCCAGCGCCTGGCGGACCAGGCCCGGGCCCAGCATCTGTCCGCCGGGCAGTGGCTGCTCAAGAACTACCTGTTTTTCCGCCTGCCGCTGCTGCGGCCCATGCACTGGCTGCAAGCCATGAGCCCCTGGGTGCGATGGGTCTACCGCCCGGCGTTCTGGGTGGGCGTGGCGGCCCTGTGGCTGCTGGGGGGCATCCTGGCTGCCCGGCGCTGGGACGAATTCACCCATACCTTCACCTCCTATGGCAGCTGGGACGGCCTGCTGGCCGTGGGCGTGGCCCTGAGCGTGGCCAAGGTCCTGCACGAACTGGGCCACGCCTTCACCGCCACGCGCTACGGCTGCAGGGTGCCCACCATGGGCGTGGCCTTCCTGGTGATGTGGCCGGTGCTCTACACCGACACCAACGAGGCCTGGAAGCTGCGCTCGCGCCGCCAGCGCCTGGCCATCGGGGCGGCCGGCATGCTCAGCGAGCTGGCGCTGGCCAGCGTGGCGCTGCTCCTGTGGCACCTGCTGCCGGACACGCCGGCCTGGGGGCCGGTGCGTTCCGGCGCCTTTTTGCTGGCGACCACGACCTGGCTGCTGACGGTGGCCATCAACGCCAGCCCCTTCATGCGCTTCGATGGCTACTTTCTGCTGGTCGACGCGCTGAACATGCCCAATCTGCACGAGCGCTCCTTTGCCCTGGCCCGCTGGTGGCTGCGCGAGCGCCTGTTCGGCTGGGGGCTGCCCCCGCCGGAGGTCCTGCCGCCTGCGCGGCACGCCGGGCTGATCGCCTTCGCCCTGATGACCTGGCTGTACCGCCTGCTGCTGTTCTTCGGCATCGCCCTGCTGGTCTATCACGCCTTCTTCAAGGCGCTGGGGCTGGCGCTGATGGCAGTGGAGCTGGTCTGGTTCATCGCGCGGCCGCTCTGGCGGGAAGTGCGGGTCTGGTGGCTGGGCCGCCAGGCCATGCGCTGGAACCGCGCGAGCCGGCGCAGCGCGCTGCTCGCGGGGCTGGGGCTGCTGGCGCTGGTCTGGCCCTGGCAGAGCCGGGTCCAGGCGCCCGCGGTGCTGGGGGCCCAGCAGGCGCAGGTGCTGTATGCCCCGTATTCCTCGCAGCTGGTGTCGCCGCTGCCAGCCGTGGGGCAGTCTTTCCAGGCGGGGCAGACCCTGCTGCAGCTGCACTCGCCCGAGCTGGCCGTGCGCCTGCAGCAGGCCCAGGCCATGGAGCAGCAGCTGCAGTGGCAGCTCAGCCAGCAGGCCTTCGATCCGCAGCTGCTGGCGGCGGGCGAGGCCCTGCGCAAGCGCTGGGAGTCCGCGGCCGCCGAGGTGGCCGGGCTGCAGGCGGAGCTCCAGCGGCTCAAACTGCAGGCCCCCTTCGACGGCCGGGTGGCCGAAGCCAATGAGGACGCCCGGCCCGGGGCCTGGCTGCCCGCCGGCGAGCGCCTGCTGATGCTGGTGGGGCCGCAGGGCAGCAAGGTGGATGCCTATGTCGACGAAGCGGCACTGGCCGCCGTGTCGCCGGGCCAGACGGCGCGCTTCCTGCCTGCCATCCTGGAACAGGCGCCCGTGCAGTGCCAGGTGGAGCGGGTGGACCCGGTCCAGCTCAGCCAGCTGGACGCGCCGGTGCTGGCCAGCGTCCATGGCGGCGACATTGCCGTGCAGAAGGCGCCCGATGGGCGGCTCCTGCCGCTGCAGCCCCTCTTCCGGGTGCGCCTGGGCCACTGCGACCGCGCCCAGCCCCCCTTGATGGAGCTGCCTGGTCGCGCCGAGCTGCAGGGGGAGCGACGCGCCTGGCTGGCCCGGGCCTGGCGCTGGGCGGTGGCGCTGTGGCAGCGCGAGTCGGCGCTGTGACGGCTGTCGGTCCTGCGCCAGCAGCGGCCGAGGGCCCGACGTCCCTCGGCCACGGCCTCATCGCCGCGCCACCCAGTACGTCGCCCCTTGCGGCCCGTAGCGCTCGGCATGCAGCACACCGGCGACGAGCTCGAAGCGGTCGCCCGGCAGCAGGTGCCGGGTGCTGCCTTCCACGGTCAGCCACATGTCGCCGGCCACGAGCAGGGCGCTGGCCTCGAAGGGGTGGGTGTGTGGTCCGACCACGGTGTCGGGCGCCCAGGCCCGCTCCAGCACCTCGGTGAAGCCGGCAGCCAGGGCCTGGGTCCTGAAGGCGTCAAAGCAGGGATCGGTCATGGCGGTACTCATGGACGAAAGGGCGGCCCCAGCGAGCCCTGAAGCGGGCTGCGCGCGGCAGGCGGGCCAGGCCTGCGCTCGGCGCAGGCGATCAGCCCTTGGCCTTCATGGCCGCCATCTGGCGGTCGGTGTCGGCCTTGCGGTCGGCGGCGACCTTCTGTGCGGCGGGGCGCTCGCCGACCAGCTTCGCATGGCTCTTCCAGTCCACGCCATGGGCGGCCAGCAGGTCCTCGCCCAGCACGGCCTTGGTGGCCATGGCGACCAGGGGCAGGCTGACCCAGGCGGCGCAGTCGGCCTGCGTGAAGGTGTCACCGCCCACATAGGGCGCGAAGCGGGCCAGGCGCTTGAAGGCGGGGATGTTCTTGTTGAGCGTCTTGCGCACCCACTCCTGCTTCGACTCGCTGACCGTGCCGCCGAAGAAGGCCTGCGCATAGAGCTCGCGCGCCACCAGCTCCAGGTGCAGCTCGATGAAGGCGGTCAGCTCGCGCAGCTTGGCTGCAGCGAAGGGGTCGGCCGGCAGCAGCGGGTGCGCGGGGAAGGCGGCTTCCAGGTAGTCCATGATGACCTGGCTCTCGCACAGCGGGCCCTGCGGCGTCTTGAGGAAGGGCACCTTGCCCAGCGGCGAGCAGCTCAGCACGGCCTCGTCGGCCGACTTGGTCATCACCAGCTCTTCCTGGAAGGGGATCTGCTTCTCCAGCAAGGCCAGCTTGACCTTGTTGTAGTAGTTGGACAGGGTCAGGCCGCACAGCGTGATCATCGGTGTCTCCCAGGCGTGGTTTGGAGTGCGCGAAGTCTAGGCGGATGGCGCCGTGCGTGCTGGCGCCCGTGCGACAGGAGTCGCCCTCAGCGATTCACCAGCACGATGCCCAGCACCAGCCCGGCCATCGCGGCCATCAGCCGGCCCGAGATGGCCTCGCCCAGCAGGGCGCTGCCGGCCAGCAGGCCGAAGAGCGGCGTGCTCAGCGTGAAGCTGGCCAGGCGGGTGGCGGGGTAGTGGCGGATCAGCCAGAACCACACGAGGTAGCTGATGAAGGACACGATCACCGCCTGGAAGCCGAACAGCCCCGCCAGGCGCCAGCTCCACTGCAGGGGCCAGGCCTCGCCGGTGCAGACGGCGCCGGCGCACAGCAGCAGGGCCGAGACGGCCAGCTGGTAGAACAGGGTCTTTTCGGCGCTGGCCGTGGACAGCCGCGTCGCGCGGATGGCCAGCGTGGTGCCGCCCCACAGCAGCGCTGCCAGCAGGCCCAGGGCATCGCCCAGCCATTGGCGCGGTGCATCCGGGGCCGGCGCGCCGAAGCCCTCCGCAAAGGCAAAGGCCACGGCGCCGAAGGCCAGCAGCAGGCCCGCACTCTGGCGCAGGCTCAGGCGTTCCGCGCGCGCGATGAAGGGCATGCCCAGGGCCACGACGAAGGGCGAGAGGTAGATCCACACCACCATGCGCGCCGCCGTCGTGTACTGCATGCCGGCGTAGATGCAGGCGAACTCGGCTGCGAAGAGCGTGCCCACCAGCAGGCCGCCGGGCAGGCTGCCGTCGCGGTCGAACAGCGGGATGCCGCGGGCGCGTGCCCAGGCCCACACCAGCACTGCCGCCACCAGGGAGCGCAGGCCGGCCTGCCACAGGGGCGTGATCTCGGTCAGCGCCGCCTTGATGGCCACCTGGCCCAGGCCCCACAGCAGGCAGCAGGCCAGCAGGGCGCTGATGGCGAAGAGATCCAGATGGGCGCGGCGTTCGGTCATGGCGGGTACTGCGGGTGAAGAAGGGAGACGGCCGGCGCGCGAGCGCACCGGGCGGGTGCATTGTGCGGGCATCCACGCACGAGGGTGGCGCACGGCGGGCGAGGGGCGACGATCGATGCCCGCCGCCGGTGCGTGGCCAGCGCCGTTGCGGATTCGGCGCTGGCACGGGGCTTGCGCAGCCCTGCCTGTCCTGATGAACTCGAACGATGGAGGGAAGCCCCATGCACACATCCACCCTGCCGCCCGTGGCGGCCACCGGCCTGCGCCTGCGCCTGGACGACCTCAGCGACCCGCGCATCGCCGCGCTGCTGGAGGAGCACCTCGCGGACATGCGGCGCGTGTCACCGCCGGAAAGCGTGCATGCGCTGGACCTCGAGCGGCTGAAGCGGCCCGAGGTCCGCTTCTGGACCGCCTGGGATGCGTCGGGGGAGCTGCTGGGCTGCGGTGCCCTCAAGCGCCTCAGCGGTGACCATGCCGAGCTGAAGTCCATGCGCACCGCCACCGCCGCCCGCGGCCGCGGCGTGGCCCGCGCGGTGCTGAACCGCCTGCTGGACGACGCGCGCGACCAGGGCGTGCGCCGCCTGAGCCTGGAGACCGGCCCGCAGGACTTCTTCGCGCCTGCGCATGCGCTGTATCGCTCCGCTGGTTTCGAGGCCTGTGGTCCCTTCGAAGGCTACGTGGAGGATCCCTACAGCCTCTTCATGACCCGCACGCTCTGAGCCGCCGCGCCAGGCTCAGCGCTTGCCACCGCGCAGCAGGAGCATCCCGCACAGCAGCCCCGCCGCTGCACCGGCCAGATGCGCGAAGGGCGCGATGGGCACGTCCCAGCCGATCACCGTGCGCAGTGGCGCTCCGAGGGGTTGCTCCGACAGCAGCTTGAGCACCAGCCCCAGGCCGATGGCCGCGCCCAGCGCACGCTCGCGCCCCTTGCGCTGCCACAGCATCACCACCAGCACGGCCACGCCGGCATGCAGCACGCCGGACAGCCCGCCGTAGCGGTGCAGGCCCGGCTGCAGCAGCAGTCCCAGCTGCGTCAAGGGCCAGGCGATGAACCAGGCCAGGGCCGCGCGGCCGCCGGGCTCGCTGGCCCAGCCCAGCAGGGCCAGGACCAGGCAGCCGGCGAGGTTGGCCAGCAGGTGATGCCAGCTCCAGTGCACCAGGGCGCCCGTCCACAGGCGCCAGGGCTGATGCCAGACGAGATCGGCCTGCCAGTCCACGCGGGCGCTGGGCAGCAGGGAGGTGGCGAGCAGGGCGGCCAGCAGGGCCAGCGCCGCGGCGGCGGCGCAGAGGGTGGTCCAGGCGCGCATCAGTTCGTGGTCTCAGCGGGGAAGACGGCCTGCCACAGGGCCAGCACGGCGGCCCGCAGCGGGGCCGTGCCCTGCGCGGCCTGTGCGGCCTCGTCCAGCGCGGTGCTCTGCTCGTCCAGGCGGGCCCGGTGCTGCAGGCGGCGCAGTTCGCGGTAGGCATTGGCCGCATCACGGCCTACGCCGGCAGGCAGCAGGCCGGCGTCCTCGGCCCGTTGCAGCAGGGCGATGTTGCCGGCGTTGGCCAGCAGCTCGGGATGCTGGCCAGAATGCGCCAGGATCAGGTATTGCAGCGCGAACTCCGCGTCCATCATGCCGCCCGGGCTGTGCTTGACGTCGAAGAGCCCCGGCTTCACCGGCCGCGCCGAACGCACCTTCTCGCGCATGGCCTGCACCTCCTGGCGCAGGGCCTGCGGATCGCGCGGGGCGGTCAGCACCTGGCGGCGCACGTCCTCGAAGCGCTGGGCCAGGCCGGCATCGCCCGCGCAGAAGCGCGCCCGGGTGATGGCCTGGTGCTCCCAGGTCCAGGCGGTGTTGCTGCCGCGGCCGACCTGGTAGTTGCCGAAGGAGCTCATGGAGGTCACGAGCAGGCCGGAGTTGCCGTTGGGCCGCAGGGCGGTGTCGATGTCGAAGAGCTCGCCCGCGGCCGTGCGCAGGGTCAGCCAGGTGATGAGCTTGCGCACGAAGGCGGCGTAGACCTCGGGGGCGTTCTCGTCGGTGTCCTGCTCGTTGTCATAGAGGAAGACGACGTCGAGGTCGCCGCCATAGCCCAGCTCCTTGCCGCCCAGCTTGCCGTAGGCGATGACGGCGAAGCGCGGCTGCTCGCGGTGCTTCTGCTTCAGGCGGGACCAGGCCCAGTCGATCACGCACTGCAGCGTGGCATCGGCCAGGGCCGAGAGGTCGTCGGCCACCTGCTCGACGGTGATCTCGCCCTCGACGTCGCGCACCAGGGTGCGGAAGACCTCGGCATGGTGGGCGCGGCGCACGCTGTCCAGCAGGGCTTCCTCGTCGGCCTCGCCGTGCTGGGCCCAGGCGTCGTGGCGGGCCTGGAGGTCGGCGATGAAGGTGGCGCCGTCGAAGCGCTCGTGCAGCAGCCGGGTGTCGGCGAGTTCGTCGATCACGCCGGGGTGCTGCATCAGGTAGCGCATGGGCCAGCGGGCCAGGCCCAGCAGGCGCAGCAGGCGCGTCTGCACCGAGGGGCGCTCGACCAGCAGGGCCAGGTAGCTCTCGCGGCGCAGCAGGGGCTCCATCCAGTCGATGAAGCGCAGGGCGGCGTCCAGGCTGCATTCGCCGTCGCGCACCCCGAGGGCGGCGCGGCCGACCAGCTTGGCCAGGCGCAGCCGGGACTCCTCGCGCAGGTTCTGCACCCGCGGCTGCTGCGCCCAGCGCCGCACGGCCTCGGCCAGCTCGGGCGGCAGCTTTTCCAGGAATTCGTCGGCGTCCACCGGCAGAGGCGGGCCGCCGCACTGGCCCTTCTTGCAGCCACCCGCGGAGGGCGCCTGGCCGTCGTGCAGCAGGGCGTCGAACTCGGTGGCCACCAGCTCGCGGACCTCGCACAGCCGGTCCAGCAGCTGGCAGGCGTCGGCGCTGCAGGGCAGGTCCATGGAGCGGGCGATCCAGCCCAGGTCCTCGTCGCAGCCGGGCAGGCAGTGGGTCTGCTGGTCGTCCAGGAACTGGATGCGGTGCTCGATGCGGCGCAGGAAGTCGTAGGCCTGGGCCAGCTTCTCGGCGGTGAGGGGCTTCATCAGGCCGCGCGCGGCCAGACGGCCCAGGGCCTTGACGGTGGAGCGGGTGCGGATCTCGGGGAACTGGCCGCCGCGCACCACCTGCAGCAGCTGCACGATGAACTCGATCTCGCGGATGCCGCCGCGCGAGAGTTTGACGTCATTGGCGCGCTCGGGGCGGCCGGCGGCGCGGCGCTGGGCCTCGTCGCGGATCTTGCGGTGCAGCTGGCGCAGGCCCTCGAAGACGCCGTAGTCCAGGTAGCGGCGGTAGACGAAGGGCGTCACCAGGGAGCGCAGGGCCACGGCTCGCGAAGGCGGCTCGCCGGGCTCGGGCTGGAGGGGGGCCACGACCCGGCTCTTGAGCCAGGCGAAGCGCTCCCACTCGCGGCCCTGCACGAGGAAATACTCCTCCAGCATCGACAGGCTCACCACCGGCGGCCCGGAGTTGCCGTTGGGCCGCAGGGCGAGGTCCACGCGGAAGACCTGGCCGTCCTCGGTGACGTCGCCGATCAGGGCGTAGAGCCGCTTGGCCACCAGGCCGAAATACTCATGGGCGGTGATGACCTTGGGCCCCAGGGTCTGGCCGTCGTCCTCGTAGACGTAGATCAGGTCGATGTCGGACGAGACATTGAGCTCCCGCCCGCCCAGCTTGCCCATGCCCACGACCCAGAACTCGATGGGCTCGCCGGCCTCGTTGCGGGGCTCGCCGTTGATCTCGTCCTGCTCCAGCCGGGCCTGCCGCAGGGCGGCGCACAGGGTCACCTCGGCCAGGGTGGTCATGGCCTCGGTGATGGCGGGCATGGGGGCGGCCAGCTCGATGTCGGCCACGGCCAGGCGCTCCAGCACCAGGTGGCGGCAGACCCGCAGGCTGCTGGCCAGCGTGCGGCCGCCGGCGAGCAGCCGGTCGATGAGGGCCTGCATGGCCTCGCGCCCCGGGATGCCGGGCGGCAGCAGGGGCAGCTCGGTCTCGTAGCGGCGGCGTATGCGCTGCACGAAACGGCTGTGGGCGGCGCTGGCGGCGGGATTGGCGCCGGGCTTCGTAAAACTTTGCTCCACGGTGCTCATGGCTGGGATGCCCCTGGGTAAGATGCCGGTGCATTCCACGAGCGAAGGGCTGCCGTGCGCTTCAGCACGCGCGCCGGCCGAGGCTTCGAATCAAAACTCATGGTGTCCACTGCCGATTCCCGGCCTCTCGTGCCTCTGTCATGTCTTCGCTGATTGCCCACACGCTTGCCGCTGTCAGGCGTCCGCTGCGCTGGACGCGCCGCTGCATGCGCTGGGCGGTCGTGAGCCTGCTGCTGCTGTGCACCTTGCTGCTGGCCGCGTGGCTCACGCTTCACTGGGCGATTCTGCCGCAGCTGGATCGTTGGCGTGCGCCCTTGGAGCAACAGGCCTCCAAGGCGCTGGGGTTGAAGGCCGAGATCGGCCGCCTGGAGGCCGAGCCCGGCGCCTGGCTGCCCGCCCTGACCTTGCACGACCTGCGCCTCAGCGACGCCCAGGGCCGCACGGCCCTGCGCCTGCCCGAGGTGAAGGCGGTGCTGTCCCTGCGCTCGCTCTACGCCCTGGAGCTCCGCTTCGCCCAGCTGCTGATCAGCAAGCCCGAGCTGGAATTGCGGCGCGACAAGGCCGGCCGCATCTTCGTGGCGGGCCTGGACATCGCCGAGGGCGAGCGCGCCAGTGACGGCGCCGAGCTGGCCGACTGGTTCTTCTCGCAGCCCGAGTTCGTCATCCGCCAGGGGCGCATCCGCTGGGTGGACGAAAAGCGCCAGGCCCCGCCCCTGGAACTCAGCGGCCTGGACCTGGTCATGCGCAACGGCCTGCTGCACCACGATGTGCGCCTGGACGCCACGCCGCCGGCCGCATGGGGCCAGGCCTTGAGCCTGCGCGGCCGCTTCAAGCAGGCCCTGCTGAGCCGCCCCAGCGAGTTCCAGCGCTGGAGCGGCGAGCTCTTCGCCGACCTGCCCCGGGCTGACGTTCGCGAGTTGCGCCGCTACCTGGACCTTCCCTTTGAACTCTCCGAGGGCGACGGCGCCCTGCGCGCCTGGGCCGAGATCCGCGAGGGCCAGCCCCAGGCTCTGACCCTGGACATGGCGCTGCGCTCGGTGCGCATGCGGCTCTCGCCGCGGGTCGACGTGCTGGACCTCGGCGGTATCGCCGGCCGCCTGGAGCTGCGCCGCAGCGGCGCCCAGCTGACCCTGGCCGCGAAGCAGCTGGGCTTCGAGCTGGACGACCGCCTGGTCTGGCCCCGCAGCGACTGGTCCCTCAGCGTCACGGAGGAGCAGGCCGGCCCGCGCGGTGTCAGCCGGGACGTGACCCAGGCCCCGGCGCCCGGTGGCATCGTGGGCGGCGAGCTCAAGGCCCAGCATCTGGACCTCGACCTGCTGGCCCGCATCGCCACCAAGCTGCCCCTGGGCGAGCAGCTGCGCCAGCTGATCGACGACATCGCCCCCCAGGGCGTGCTCAGCGAGCTCAGCGCCGGCTGGGAGGGCAGCCTGGACGCTCCCCGGCGCTACCGGGCCCGCGGCCAGCTGCAGCAGTTCAGCATGCAGGCCCAGGCCGGGGCTGACGCCGTCCACATGGGCCGCCCCGGCCTGGATGGCGCCAGCCTGCGCTTCGAGGCCACCGAGCGTGGCGGCCAGGCGCAGCTGCACATCGCCGAGGGCTCGGTCGTCTTTCCCGGCGTCTTCGAGGCGCCGCGCATCCCCATCCAGCGGCTGTCGGCCCAGCTGGACTGGCGCATCGAGCCGCGCGCCCAGGGCCTGCCCCTGATCGAGCTGAAGGCCAGCGAGGTCAGCGTGGCCAACGAGGACCTGCTGGGCGAGCTGGAGGCCACCTGGCGCACCGGCAGCGGCGAGGGCGTGGGCCGCGGCGGGCGCCTGCCTGGCCTGCTGGAGCTCAACGGCCGGCTGTCCGAGGTCAAGGCCGCGGCGGTGTGGCGCTACCTGCCCCTGGGCGTGGGGGACCAGGCCCGCCACTATGTGCGCGACGCCGTGCTGGACGGCACGGCCGGCAATGTGCAGTTCCGCAGCCGTGGCGATCTCTGGGACTTCCCCTATGACCGCAGCAAGGACGGCCAGTTCCGCATCAGCGCCCAGGCGCGCGACGTCCTGCTGGCCTATGTGCCCAGCCACGCCGCGCGTGATGGCAGCCCCGCTTATGAATCGCCCTGGCCTGTGATGGAGCGAGTGCAGGCCGAGCTGCTCTTCGATCGCGGCAGCATGAGCATCCGCAACGGGCGCGCCCAGGTGCTGGGCTACGAGCTGGGCAATGTGCACGGTGGCATCAAGGACCTGATCCATCACCAGGTGCTCGAGCTGGAAGGCAGCGGGCGGGGGCCGGCGTCGGAGCTGATCCGCTTCGTCAATGTCTCGCCCGTGGGCCGCTTGACGGGCAACGCCCTGGCCACCGCCTCCGGCAATGGCAATGCCGGGCTCAAGCTGAACCTGCAGATGCCGCTGGACCATGTCGACGCGACGCAGCTCAAGGGCAGCGTGCAGCTGCAGGGCAACGACCTGCGCCTGCGACCCGACGTGCCCCTGCTGGGCGCTGCACGGGGCCGGGTCGACTTCGATCACAAGGGCATGCAGATCGTGGGCGGCCAGGCCCAGGTCCTGGGCGCCGAGGCCAGCTTCGAGGGCGGCAGCCAGAAGGACGGCAGCCTGCGCTTCACCGGCCAGGGCACGGCCACCGCCGAGGGCCTGCGCCGGGCTTCGGAGATGGGCCTGCTGAGCCGCCTGGGCAGCTTCATGAGCGGGCAGGCGGCCTACCGGCTGCAGCTGGGCATCCGCGGCGGCGCCACCGAGATCACCGTGCAGTCCTCCCTGCAGGGCCTGGGCGTGGACCTGCCCGCGCCCCTGCGCAAGGAGGCCGACGCCAGCCTGCCCCTGCTGTACCAGACCCAGGCGGCGGGGCCGCAGCGCGACGAGCTCCGGCTGGATGTCGGCACCCTGCTTCATGCCCAGTACCAGCGCGACACCAGCGATCCGGAGGCGCCCCGGGTGCTGCGCGGCGCCCTCGCCGTCGAGGACCGGCTGCCCGCCCTGCCGGACAGCGGCGTGCTCTTCCAGGCCCGGCTGGGGCGCGTGCAGGCCGATCCCTGGCTGGCGGTGGAAAGCCAGCTGATGGGCGGCGCGGCCGGCGGCACGGGTGAAGGCGGTTACGGCCCCAGCCGCATCCAGCTGCAGGCCCAGCAGCTGCTGGCGGGCGGCCGCGCCATCAACAAGCTCAGCGCCACGCTCAATCGGGCGGATGCCTGGTCCTGGCGCGGCACGCTCGACGCCGAGCAGCTCGCCGGCCAGGTCGAGTGGCGCGACAACGCCGCGCCGCAGGGCGGCCGGCTCTTCGCCCGCCTGAGCCGCCTCTCCCTGCCCAAGAGCGAGGCCGATTCCGTCAGCCAGCTGCTGGACAAGTCCGATGCCCAGGTGCCGGCGCTGGACGTGGTGGTCGACGATTTCGAGCTGCGCGGCAAGCGCCTGGGCCGGCTGGAGGTCGAGGCTCAGCTGCAGGGCCCGCGCCTGCCCGGCGGGCGCGAGTGGAAGCTCAACCGCCTGCAGCTCAAGAGCGCCGACGCCACGCTCAGCGCCACCGGCCAGTGGAAGGCCGAGAGCGGCCAGAGCCAGCGCCGCACCCAGCTGGACTGGCAGCTGGAAGTGGCCGACGCCGGCAAGCTGCTGGAGCGCATGGGCCAGGGTCAGGTCTTGCGCAACGGCCGAGGCAAGCTGCACGGCCAGCTGGGCTGGCAGGGTTCGCCGCTCTCGCCCGACTACGCCAGCATGGCAGGCCAGCTCAATGTGGCCCTGGACGCCGGCCAGTTCCTCAAGGCCGATCCCGGCGTCGGCCGCCTGCTGGGCGTGCTGAGCCTGCAGAGCCTGCCGCGGCGCCTGCTGCTGGACTTCCGCGATGTCTTCGCCGAAGGCTTCGCCTTCGACAGCTTCGAGGGCGACGTGCGCATCGAGCGCGGCCAGGCCCGCAGCGAGAACCTGCGCATGCGCGGCGTGCAGGCCCTGGTGCTGATGGACGGCACGACCGACCTGGCCCGCGAGACCCAGGACCTGCGCGTGCTGGTCGTCCCCCAGGTCAATGCGGGCGGCGCCTCGCTGGCCTATGCCGCCATCAACCCTGCCATTGGCCTGGGCACCTTCCTGGCCCAGCTGCTGCTGCGCAAGCCCATGGCGGCCGCGGGCACCAGCGAATTCCATGTGACCGGCACCTGGGAATCGCCCAAGGTCGAGGAAGTGCCGCACAAGGGCGGCGTGCCCGAGGAGGCGGCCAGCCAGCCGGCGGGCAGCGGCTCGGCGCCCGCGTCCGGCAAGCCGTCGGCCTCTGCCCCGCCCGCACCGCCCACCTTCACGCCCTGAGGAGAAGCCCATGAAGATCGCCGCCATCCAGATGGTGTCCACGCCGGACGCGGCCCGCAACCTGGCCCGCGCCTGCGAGCTGATGGCGCAGGCCGCCGCCGCGGGCGCCGAGGCCGTGGCCCTGCCCGAGTACTTCTGCCTGATGGGCCTGCAGGACCGCGACAAGCTGGCCATCGCCGAGCGCGACTTGGCCGTCGCGCCCGACGCTGCGGCACCCCTGCAGCGCGCGCTCTCCAAGGCCGCGCGCGAGCTGGGCGTGTGGGTGCTGGGCGGCACCCTGCCCATCGCCTGCGAGGGAGGCGCGGCCGGGCAGCGCGTGCGCAACAGCGTCTGTGTCTATGCGCCGGACGGCCAGCGCGCAGCCCGCTACGACAAGATCCACCTCTTCCGCTTCAACAACGGCCGCGAGGCCTATGACGAAGGCCAGGTGCTGGAGCGCGGCGAGCAGCCCGTCACCGTGGACCTGAAGGCGCGCGACGGCCGCGTGTGGCGCACGGGCCTCTCGGTCTGCTACGACCTGCGCTTCCCCGAGCTCTTCCGCGCGATGAGCTTCACGCCGGGCCAGCCGCCCTGCGACCTCATCGCCGTGCCCGCGGCCTTCACCTACACGACCGGGGAGGCGCACTGGGAGCTGCTGCTGCGCGCCCGTGCGGTCGAGAACCAGGCCTATGTGATCGCCCCCGCGCAGGGCGGCCGGCACGAGAACGGCCGCCGCACCTGGGGCCACAGCCTGATCATCGATCCCTGGGGCCAGGTGCTGGCCTGCCTGCCGGAAGGCGAGGGCGTGGTGATGGCCGAGCTGGACGCCCAGCGCCTGGCCGCCGTGCGCAGCCAGCTGCCGGCCCTGCAGCACCGCCTGCTGTGAGTCGAGTGACCGGCTGAAGCGGGCCTGGGATGGGGCTGCAGCAGGCCTGAGACGGGCAGGCTTTGCCCATCTTTTCTCGGCATCACCGGCGGCCCGCGGCGGCACCATGGGCGCCTGGAGACTGCCCATGATGCGCCCTGTCCTGTCCCTTTCCTGTGCGCTGGCCCTGGCCGCCCTGCTGGGCGGATGCGGCACGCCGGCCGAGCCCGATCGCATGAGCCTGCGCGCCGCCGAGCGCCTGCAGCTGCGCAGCTGGATCCCCGAAACGCTGCGCGGCCAGATCCGCCTGGGCACGGTGGAGGGCGGCGCAGAGACCGGGCGCTACTGGGGCTCCAAGATCAGCGACGAGAGCCTGCGCATCGCCCTGGACGAATCCCTGCGCGGCGTGGGGCTGGCGGCCGTGATGCCCGAAAGCGGCCGCTTCGAGCTGCAGGCGCGGCTGATGAAGCTGGAGCAGCCCAAGGTCGCGGCCGACGTCACCGTGGCGCTCTACATGCAGTACCGCCTGGTGGAGCGGGCCAGCGGCAAGCTGGTCTACGAGCGCCAGATGCGCCTGGTGCAGACCACGCCCCTGGATGCTGCCTGGCTGGACATGAACGAGCGCCTGCGCCTGGCCAACGAGGCGGCGCTGCATCAGTCGCTGGAAGCCCTGGTGCGCGAGCTGATCGAGCTGCGCCTGGCCTGAGCCGCAGCACAATGGCGGCACCGCCCGCGTGGTGATGCCGGAGTCTGCGATGACTGCCCCCGATCCCGACCGCCCTCTGCTGATGCTCACGACCCTGCCCAGCCGCGAGGCCGCCCAGGCCCTGGCACGCGAGGTGGTACAGCGCCGCCTGGCTGCCTGCGCGCAGATCCAGGCCATCGAGAGCATCTACCGCTGGCAAGGCGAGGTCTGCGAGGACCCTGAATGGCGCCTGCTGCTCAAGACCACGCAGGGCCGCCAGGCCGAGCTAGCGGCGTTGGTGGCCGACCTCCATCCCTACGAGCTGCCCGCCCTGCTGAGCCTGCCCGTGCAATGGACCGAACCGGCCTTCGCGGCCTGGATGGCCGAGTCCGTGGCGAGCCCGCAGGCCTGAGCGCGGGCTCTCAGGCCTTGTCGGTGGCCAGCAGCAGGCTGGTCTCGCTGCTGGCGATGCCGGGAATGCGGCGGATCTCGCCCAGGGCCGTGTTGAAGGCCTCCAGCGACTCCGCCCGCAGCTCGGCGATCAGGTCCCAGCGGCCGTTGGTGGTGTGCAGGCCCACCACCTGCGCATGGCCCCACAGCGCCCGCCGCACGGCCTCGCCCTGGCTGCCCTCGACGGCAATGCTCATCACCGCGCGCAGGCGGCCGGACTCCGTCTCGGGGCGCAGCTTCAGCGTATAGCCCAGGATCACGCCGGCCTGCTCCAGGCGGTCGATGCGGTGCTGCACCGTGTTGCGCGTCAGGCGCAGGGCCTTGGCCAGCGCCACCACGGGCGTGCGGGCATTGGCGCGCAGCAGCGCGATCAGCTCGCGGTCGATGTCATCCAGGGCGGCGGGAGGCGTGGGCATGGTGCTCGGTCCCGGTGGGCAATGTGCGCAGGGGCGGCCGGGCTGGCGGGCATTCTGCCAGCTTCAGCCTGGCGCGCCGGCTGGCCACACTGGACCCATGAACACCGCACAAGCGCCCCATGCCGTCGTAATGGTCCGGCCCCATCGCTTCCAGCCCAATCCGCAGACCCGGGCCGACAACCGATTCCAGCCCTCCGTCCCGCCCTCCGCCACCCTGGCTCTGCAGGCCCGCCTCGAGTTCGATGCCGCCGTGGACCGGCTGCGCGAGGCGGGCGTCGCCGTGCATGTCTTTGACGAGCCCAGCGCGCCCGAGGCACCGCCGACGCCCGATGCCGTCTTCCCCAACAACTGGTTCTCCACCCATGCCGACGGCCGCGTGGTGCTGTACCCCATGGCCGCGCCCAACCGGCGCCTGGAGCGGCGGGCGGACATCCTGGCTTTCCTCGGCCGCCACTACCAGCTGCGCCAGCTGCTGGACCTCAGCCCGCTGGAGCGGCAGGGCCTGCACCTGGAGGGCACGGGCGCCCTGGTGCTGGACCACGTGCAGCGCCTTGCCTACATGGGGCGCTCCGGCCGCGCGCATGAGGCCGCGCTGCAGCGCTTCTGCGCGCTGATGCGCTACCGCCCCCATGCCTTCGACACGGCCGATGCGCAGGGCGTGCCCGTCTATCACAGCAATGTGCTGATGCATGTGGGCACGGCCTACGCCGCGGCGGGCCTGGCCTTGCTGCCAAAGGACGCCGAGCGCCGCCGCCTGCGTGCCCGGCTGCAATCGGGCGGGCGGCAGCTGATCGAGCTGGGGGCTGAGCAGGTCCGTGCCTTTGCCGGCAATGCCCTGGAGCTGGCGACGCCCCGCGGGCCGCTGCTGGCCCTGTCCGCGACCGCCCTGGACGCCCTGGATGCGCGCCAGAAGAAGGTCTTCGCGGGGCTGGGCCTGCGCCTGCTGCCCTTGGCGGTGCCCACCCTTGAGCAGGCCGGCGGCTCGGTGCGCTGCATGCTGGCGGGGGTGCATCTGCCGGCACGTCCGGCGAGGTCGCTCGCCGCATGGCCTCAGGCGCAGGACGCGCAGTGAGCGGGTGCGGCGCCGGGTCGACCGTGCGTTGCTCGCCCAACTGGTTGGGGGGTGGCTTCACGGGGGGGCGGCGGGAATTGCGGAGGACACCTGTAAACCCTTGCAGGTTGCCCCCACCTTTCATGTAAAGCCCGGGTGGCCTAGGTGTGAATCGTCAAGAGGTTGTTTCCTGACGAACTGAGTCTGGAGATGGGCGGCAGACCGCCGATGCCGCTATGCGGACGATGGCAGTTGTAGTGATGCTGCCACTGGGCCAAGGCC
>NZ_JBDPZC010000009.1:0-204608 GCF_039872765.1 Roseateles flavus
TGATCACTCCTCACACCCCCGCCCAGCTGTGGATATCTCGGGCAGGGTAGGTTGAACACCTGGGTCAAATTTGGATCGGCAGGGCCCTCACGGGTGGGTCAAATTTCAGTCGGCGCCAACAGCCCTGGCCTACTTCAAGGGCGGCGACCAGCACCGGGCGATTGAGCTATACGAGGGCGTCATCGAAGCGCTTCCTAGCATTGACAGCCAGGATGCTCTGGGAAGTATCTATCTCAGTCGAGTCGCCCGCCACGGTGTGCTCTGGCTGTTTCTACAGGCCGCTGGTGAAGACCCAGCTTCCATGGCCGGAGAAGACTTCACGACCTTGGTGCCGGGCATGTGTAGCAACCTGAATCCGCCCGAGCAGATTCGGGAGAAGGAGCTTGCCTCGCTCGATGTGACTTGGTACCTCTTCGCTATCGTTGAGAGTCAGACGATGCCGCCGACTGCGGCTCTCGAAAGGCTGCGGGGCCGACTTCGTGGACGCCAGATTCCGAGCATGGAACTAATGGTCATCGAACGGCTTGTCGAAGGCGCTATCAGCTCCCAAGCCGCCAACGAGTTTGTTTCGCTGTTTAGGCTGTGGATAGATCACCTCGTGTACTGGGAGAGCCATCGAGATGCAATGGCGCAGAGTTCAGTTGCTCATCCGGTCTACGGGGTTGCTCCCGCTGCTCAAGAGTCTCAACTGGCTTCCACGTTCATCCTTGAAAACACGCAGCATTCCATCCTTGGCTTCTGCATAGTGGCTGCGTGTTGCGGTCACGCCGACCGCATCGCGACCCTGCGTACGGAGCTCCCCAAGAGTCTTCACCTCTTGGAAGCGGAACGGCTACTGGATGTGATGCTTGGCACGCAAACAATTCCCGGCGCTACCGAGCTCCCGGACTTTGCGGCGGCGCAGGTTAGAAACGTGACGGTGAACGCGACGCTCACGCCGGAGGAGCTGTTCGAGGCCACCCTTCGCTTCTTAGAGGTCGCATTGAGGTCCCGTTTCAAGAAGCCGGTTGGAGCCGCAGTCGAGAAGTGGGTTCGCCAGCGATGGGGCCCAGAGATACCGTCCCCGTCTCTTTTCGCCACCCCCAAGCTCGCTATACCCGCTATCCAGCGGGCGCTCGAAACGTCGGGGCTGGATGGAGTCCCTACTGTTCTCCTCGCGGCTGAGCAATACCAACGTCTTCGCCTATCGCAGGATCTCCGTGCGTACTTGGTAAGCGTTGCTAAATCTATGCGACCAAGCAGCGATGCGATACCGGCGCTCGATAGCAGCCCAGCTCGGGCTTCCTCAGGTGATCCTCGGTGATGGCGACGGATTCGCAGCGAGTCGATAGAGCGCCGTTCTTCCGGGACGTCATCCGACTTGCTAAGGCGATACAACTTGCGCCAGCGACTGCCCCGCTATTTGCGAACTCATGGACCCATCGCCGCAGCAGATTGGCGTTGATGCCGTGAGCCATTGCGACAGCGGCCATCGAGACGCCCGGTTGCTGCAAGGCCCGCACTGCCTGCGCCTTGAACTCGGCGCTGTGAACTCGCCGGCGACAGCCTGGCGCTGCTTGATCCATAGTGCGTACGTACCCATCAAGTCGTTGATGGATACGAGCATCCTCCGACTTCGTCCGTCGATTGGTACCGTCAAACCATTTGACGGTACCAACAGAGGTCATCCAAGGACCGGTCTCCTGATATCGCACCCAATACCGCCAGAATCGACGGGTTTGGGTGAATCGGTGCGAAACCGTATGAGACGCTAACCTGTTGTCAGGACTGGACTATCCGCAAAAAACGGACCGTCTTGGCATGTCCTGAAACGAGGGCGGATTGCTCCCGGGCTCTTCATAGCCTGAAGAACCGTTGGCCGGCCGCCGCAGATTCATCGACCTATCGATACGCCAGCCGGCGCTTTCCTTGGCAAATTTCTTTGGGCAGCATTGACCGGAGGACGCAACGCGATCCTGCTCGCGGTGCATTAACCTTCCCAAGGCAGCCTCTGACTGGCTCACCGAAGTGGTAGGAAAGTGGCCCAAGCGCGTCAATCGCACCCTAAAAATGAACTCATGCTCAAGCGCGACCGAACCAAATCAATAGAGGTAGCTAGACAGCTCCCGAGAACCCCTCCTCTTTCACGAGTGTGGAGGATGTGCCTATCTCCGAGAAGCCAACCTTACGATCTCCAGTGACCAATCGATTTATCTCATCTGCCAGATACTGCAATGCTCGCCTTCTTTCTTCCGCCATTTCATGGTGATGGTAAGAAGCGGCGACGCCTCGTTCACCATGGGCCAGGAGCAATTCAACGACATCCCGAGAAAACCCGTGCTCACGAAGCAGCGTGGCCGTAGTGCCACGCGTCCCGTGCGGCGCGAACTCTGGCACACCGAAGTCCATCCGCCAGAACAAATGGTTCAACGTAGCCTCTCCTACCGGCAGACCAGGCCGAAGTACAGACGGGAAAACATACTCCCGGCGATCGTCCGTGACGAGCAGCAGGTTGAGCAGCTCACTTGCCTGACTTGATAGAAAGACCCTGTGGATCTTCTTCATTTTCATGCGCTCGCCAGGGACGTCCCATATGCCACGATCGAGATCGATCTCCGACCACTTCGCCTTCAACACCTCGTTCTTGCGCAGCATCGTGTAAAAAAGCATCTTGGTCGCCGCTATCGTCACAAAGTGGGCCCCTTGCTTCTCCAGGGACCGCCAGAATGCAACGAGTTCGCGCTCGTTCAAATGCCTGTGATGTACGGCAGCGGGGACCTCGACTGCGCCCCGCAGCGGTAGCGCTGGATTGGTTTCGACTTCGAGCTTCTGAATCGCAAAGTCGAAGACTTTCTGGATAACGGTGCGGACGTTCTCTGCAGTCCGTGGCGTAGCTTGGCGAGCCTCCACCATCTTCAGGACGTGTGCTGGCCGCACTTCTGATAGCTGCTTGGAGCCAATTTCTGGCCAGACAAATCGCTCCAGCAGCGACAGCATCTGATTGCGATAGGTCTCCGACTTTGAGCTCATGCGCTCGGTCAACCAGCGTCGCGACATGGCCTCAAATCCGTTCTCCGGCGCCCTCGATGCAGCGGCACGGAGCTTTCGCTCATCCTGCTCTTTCCGTTGCACCTCAGCCGGATTGATCCCACGTTCGACGAGCACCCGAAGCTCAAAGTGTCGATCTCGCGCATCCGCAACACCGATCTCAGGGTACTTCCCTATGCTGACCGTATGGCGCAGCCCATCGAGTCGGTATTGGAATCGCCAGGTCTTACCCCCTCCCGGGCTGATATCGACATAGAGCCCTCCCCCATCGCTCAGCTTGTAGGCTTTGCTCTTGGCCTTGGCATTGTTGATTCGGGTGGGCGAAAGTGTGTACTTCAGTGCTCGCATGGCGTCCTCACGGTGTCGATTTCCAGTTCCTCCAAATGGAGTAATTTGGAGTAGGAAATGGACGCTGTCCCTCCAAATCCGACTCCAAACGGGCGGGATTTCGCGATCAGCCGTGAAACGCCAGGAAACAAAAAGCCCTCGAATTTCCTAGGAAATTCAAGGGCTTACGAGACGTTATGAGACGTCAGGGATCAGCTTTACATGTGGTCAATCATGACTTGACCAAAGCCGGAGCACGACACTTGCGTAGCGCCGTCCAGCAGGCGGGCGAAGTCATAGGTGACCTTCTTCGACAGGATGGACTTTTCCATCGAGGAGATGATCAGGTCAGCGGCTTCCAGCCAGCCCATGTGGCGCAGCATCATTTCAGCGGACAGGATCTCGGAACCGGGGTTCACATAGTCCTTGCCGGCGTACTTGGGCGCGGTGCCATGGGTGGCTTCGAACATGGCGACGGAGTCGCTCAGGTTCGCACCCGGGGCGATGCCGATGCCGCCGACCTGCGCAGCCAGGGCGTCAGACACGTAATCGCCGTTCAGGTTCAGCGTGGCGATCACCGAGTACTCGGCGGGGCGCAGCAGGATCTGCTGCAGGAAGGCGTCGGCGATGGAGTCCTTCACCACGATGTCCTTGCCGGTCTTCGGGTTCTTGAACTTGCACCACGGGCCGCCGTCGATCAGCTCGGCGCCGAATTCCTTCTGTGCCAGGGCATAGGCCCAGTCACGGAAGCCGCCTTCGGTGAACTTCATGATGTTGCCCTTGTGGACGATGGTCACGCTGGGCTTGTCATTGTCGATGGCGTACTGGATGGCCTTGCGGACCAGACGCTCCGTGCCTTCCTTGGAGACCGGCTTGATGCCGATGCCCGAGGTCTCGGGGAAGCGGATCTTCTTGACGCCGAACTCGTTCTGCAGGAAGGCGATCAGCTTCTTGGCCTTGTCGCTCTGGGCTTCGAATTCGATGCCGGCATAGATGTCTTCCGAGTTCTCGCGGAAGATGACCATGTCGGTCTTGTGCGGTTCCTTCACGGGGGAAGGCACGCCCTTGAAGTAACGCACTGGGCGCAGGCAGACGTAGAGGTCCAGCTCCTGGCGCAGGGCCACGTTCAGCGAGCGGATGCCACCACCGACGGGGGTGGTCAGCGGGCCCTTGATGGAGACCACGTAGTCCTTCAGAACCTGCAGGGTCTCTTCGGGCAGCCAGACGTCCGGGCCGTAGACCTTGGTCGACTTCTCGCCGGCGTAGATCTCCATCCAGTGGATCTTCTTCTTGCCACCGTAGGCCTTGGCCACGGCTGCGTCGACGACCTTGATCATCACCGGGGTGATGTCAAACCCCGTGCCGTCACCCTCGATGTAGGGAATGATCGGCTGGTCGGGCACATTCAGGGAGAAGTCGGCGTTGACCGTGATCTTCTGCCCGCCTTCGGGCACCTTGATGTGTTGGTACATGTGTAGTCGTCTCCGCTAGTCGCGAGGTTGGATGCGGCGGGGTGCCGCCATAAAGAAATCGATTCTATGCCAGCAGAGCTTTCATGGGCCTGATACGCCTTGCAGTCTGGCGTTTCAATGCGGTTTCACCCGCAGTGAGGCTGGATGCCGCTGCGCAAGCCGGCAGCTGCGCTGCACGAGGCCCCCATCGACCGCCCTCCGCGCAAGATGAGTGCAGATACGCCTTGTTTGATGCGCATGCCCGCATTCAGGCACAGTAGGCCTGGATCTGCGCCCAGACCCCATGCCCCAGCGCCCAGCCCGCGCTGAGTACCAGGCCCAGGCCGCCCAGGCGCGTGGCCCAGCGCATGCCGCGCCCCTCCTCCACCTGCCCCAGGCCCAGCAGCTTCCACAGGATGGCCGGCCCCAGGGCCAGGCCCAAGCCTGAGCTGACGGCGAAGGCGCCCATCACTGCGGCACCGCCGAGCGCGCCATTGGCCAGGGCGGCCAGCAGCAGGGCCGATTGCAGCAGGCCGCAGGGCCAGGCCACCCAGCCCAGTCCCGCCAGCACGGCACGCCAGCGCGGACGCTGCGGCGCGCTCAAAGAAGGACCTCCTGCCGCCAGCGCCGCAAGCGGGATGGCAGCGTCGCGGCTGCCTTCGCGGCCCAGGGCCGACAGCCAGGCCGGTTGCCGAGCCTTCCACAGCAGGTAGATCCCGAGCGCCAGGGCGCCCAGGTGCAGCAGCAGCCAAAGGGGCCGCAGCAGGGCCACCGTCTGCCCCCAGCGCGCCATCAGCGACACACTGGACGCCGCCACCGCACCGGCCGCACCATAGCTGAGCAGGCGACCCAGCTGGAAGCCGAGATGCGCGGCCGTGCGCGGCGATCCCTGGCTCAGTGCGGCACAGGGCGCGCCGCACATCACGGCACAGTGCGGGGTGCCGGCCAAGCCCATCAGCAGGGCTGAACCGACGAGGGCTGCTTCCATGGGGAGGACTGTAGCCTCAGATGATGCGCGAGAACTGCGCGCGGGTGCGGTCGGCCTGCAGGTAGCGGTCGAAGACCATGGCCACTGCACGCACGAAGTACCAGCCCAGCGGTGTCACCTGGATGGCCTCGGGCTCCACCACGACCAGGCCGGTCTCCTGCATGGACAGCAGCTGCTCCAGCTCGGCACGGAAGTACTCGCGCACCTTGATCAGGTGGGCCAGCTCGATGGACTCGAACTCCACCCGCCCCTGGCACATCAGCGCCATGATCATGGCCCGGCGGACCAGATCGTCGCGGCTCAGGGCCAGACCGCGCTGGATGGGCAGCTGGCCCTGGCGGATGGCGTCGTAGTACTCGGGCAGGGTCTTGGCATTCTGGCTGTAAGTGGCGCCCACGCGGCCGATGGCCGAGACGCCCAGGCCGATCAGGTCGCAGTCCGGCTGCGTGCTGTAGCCCTGGAAATTGCGGTGCAGGCGGCCCTGGCGCTTGGCCACGGCCAGCGAATCATTGGGCAGCGCGAAGTGGTCCATGCCGATGTAGGCATAGCCATGGCCCACGAAACCGCTCAGGGCGGTAGACAACATGGTCAGCTTGGACGCGGCCACCGGCAGCTGGCTGGCGTCGATGCGGCGCTGCGGCTTGAAGCGCGTGGGCAGGTGAGCGTAGCCGTACAGCGCGATGCGGTCCGGACGCAGCGTCGCGACCTGCTGGATGGTGCGCTGGAAGCTCTCCGGCGTCTGCTGCGGCAGCCCATAGATCAGGTCCACGTTGGTGGACTCGAAGCCCAGGGCGCGGGCCTGCTGCATCAGGCTCTCGACCATCTCGTAGCTCTGCACGCGATGAACGGCCTTCTGCACTTCCGGGTCGAAGTCCTGGACGCCGAAGCTCAGGCGGTTGAAGCCCAGCTGGCGCAGGTGCTTCAGGCGGGCTTCGGTGACGGTGCGCGGATCGACCTCGATGGACACCTCGGCGCCCGGCGCAAGCTTGAAGCGCTGCTTGATGGCGTCCATCAGCCCGGTCAGCTCGTCGTCGTTGAGGAAGGTCGGGGAGCCGCCGCCGAAATGCAGCTGGGAAATGGACTGCGGCCGGCGCAGCTCGGCCACCGTCAGGTCCATTTCCTGGACCAGCACTGCCAGGTACTCCGCCGCGCGCTCATGGTGCTTGGTGATGACCTTGTTGCAGGCGCAGTAGTAGCAGACCGACTCGCAGAAGGGGATGTGGATATACAGGGAAAGGGGCGCGCCTCCGCCCACCACACCGCCGTCGGCCCGCTGGTTCAGGGCCTGCTTGTACTGCTCGACAGTGAAGGCCTCGACGAATCGGTCGGCCGTCGGGTAGGACGTGTAGCGCGGACCGGACACATCGAAGCGGCGCAACACATCCTCGGTGATGCCCGGCAGGGCGGCAGTATTGATGGTTTCCATGCCGCCACTGTGCCAAGCCTGCACAAGCACTGATTGACCTGTGTCAAGTTTGATCAACTGGCGCGGGTAAACAATGGCTACAGCCTTGAGGAGCGTCAGGGCCGTCCTTTGCCCTGCAGCAGAAACGGCCATTGACATCTCCTCGCCGCCCCGGCAGTCCCAGCCCATAATGAGCCCTATGAATACCCAGACCCCGATCAAGATCGAGCCCTTCAAGGTCGCCTGCTCCAGCTGCAATCTGCGCGAGCTGTGCCTGCCCGTCGGGTTGTCAGAGTCGGACCTGAACCAGCTGGACAGCCTCGTGGCCACGCGCCGCAACGTCTCCCGCGGGGACACCCTGTTCCGCACCGGCGATGCCTTCCAGTCGCTGTACGCGGTCCGCACGGGCTTCTTCAAGACCTGCGTGTCTTCGGAGGACGGCCGTGACCAGGTCACCGGTTTCCAGATGGCCGGTGAGCTGCTGGGCCTGGACGGCATCAGCAATGATCGCCATTCCTGCGACGCCGTCGCCCTGGAAGACAGCCAGGTCTGCGTGATTCCCTACAGCCAGCTCGAGGAACTCTCCCGCGAGTTCACCGACCTGCAGCACCAGTTCCACAAGATCATGAGCCGCGAGATCGTGCGCGATCACGGCGTGATGCTGCTGCTGGGCTCCATGCGCGCCGAGGAACGCCTGGCCGCCTTCCTGCTGAACCTCACCCAGCGCCTGCAGGCCCGCGGCTTCTCCGCCTCGGCCCTGGTGCTGCGCATGACGCGCGAAGAGATCGGCAGCTATCTGGGTCTCAAGCTGGAAACGGTGAGCCGCACCTTCTCGAAGTTCCAGGACGAAGGTCTGCTGGAGGTCAAGCAACGCCAGATCCGCATCCTGAACCAGGACGGCCTGCAGAAGCTGGTGAACACCGCGCACTGCACCTGAGCGCACTTCACCTGAGCGGCCCCGTGCCTGCTCGATGATGGCAAAGCCCGCTGCGTAGCGGGCTTTTTGCTTGCAGTGCGGCCAGAGGCGCCGGACGGCGGACGGTCAGCGCCTGCGCAAAGGCAAGACCTGACCCTCAGTGCGGCCAGCGCCGCGGCTGGCCAGGTGCCGACTCGGCGGGCAGGGTCGCCAGCAGCATGGTCACGGCCGAGGCCAGGCTGATCAGCAGCCAGAAGGCCAGGAAGCTCAAGGTGTAGATGGCTTCGCGGCTCAGTTGCACCGGCGACAGACCGAACCAGCTGAGGTCCATGGGATCGACCAGCGCGAACACCAGTGCCTCGGTCACGCCGGCCATCACAAAGGCCGGCCAGAGGATGTGCATGGCCCATCGCGCCGGGCCCGGCTTTTCACCAATCAGTCCCATCCCGGTCTCCTCCACGATGGACTGCGAGGACTTACTTGCCGCTCGCAGGGCCGCCGGTGGCGGCATGGTTGCGGGCCGCGATGGCGGGCGCCAGTGCGGCGGACTGGGGGCCGTCCGCGGCGCTGTCGGCGGAGAGACGCTGCTGGGTCTCGATCACCGGATCGGGATGCTTGAGGGCCACGCCCAGGGTCACGAAGCTGGCCAGCACCACGGTGGCGGGCCCGCCCACCACCAGCCACATCATGCGCTCACGCCACCAGGCGCGCGGTGCGGTCGAAGGAGATTGAATGTCAGCCATGTTTCGCTCCTAGCGGGGAACCACAAAGGTGGATTTCTCGACCAGCTGGCTTGGCACCTCGCTGGCCCTGGCATCGCGAACGATGCGGAAATGGATCTCATGGGCGCCACCGCCCGCCGATTGTGCCGTCTGCGGTGGCAGGCGCAGCGCGACGGACACCCAGCGCGCCTCGGCCGGCCCCACGCTCATGTGCAGGGGCTGCACCAGGGCCAGGCCCTGCAGGCCTTCGGCGGTGACGGTGTAGGCCTGCGTCTCCTCGGTCGCATTCATGACCTGCAGGCGGTAGACGTTCTCGATGTAGCCATCGTCCACCAGGCGGGCCAGCGAGGCGCGGTCCCGCACCACATCGACCTTGAAGGGCGTGCGGGTCAGCATGTGCCAGAACAGGGCCACGCAGATCAGCACCAGAATGCTCGAATAGATCAGCACGCGGGGGCGGAACATGCGGCGGATCAGCTGCGCGCGGCTGAGGTGCTCGCTGAGGCCGTTCTGCGTGTCGTAGCGGACGAGGCCGCGCGGGTAGCCCATCTTGTCCATCACGCCGTTGCAGACGTCGATGCAGGCCGCGCAGCCGATGCACTCGTACTGCAGGCCGTTGCGGATGTCGATGCCTGTGGGGCAGACGTGCACGCACAGATTGCAGTCGATGCAGGACCCGAGACCCGCGGCCTTGATGTCGATCTTGCGCCCGCGCGAGCCACGCGGCTCGCCGCGCTCGGCGTCGTAGCTGATGATCAGCGTGTCCTTGTCGAACATCGCGCTCTGGAATCGCGCGTACGGACACATGTACTTGCAGACCTGCTCGCGCATGTGACCGGCGAACAGGTAGGTGGCAAAGCCATAGAAGAGCACCCAGAACAGCTCCCACGGCCCGAGTCCCAGGGCCGCCACCTCGGCCCCGAGGACCTTGACGGGCGTGAAGTAGCCAACGAAGGTGAAGCCGGTCCAGACCGCGAGCGCAATCCAGGCCAGTTGCTTGCCGCCCTTGCGGCCGAGCTTGTTCAGGGACCAGGGCGCGGCGTCCAGCTTCATGCGGGCGGCGCGGTCACCTTCGAACTTGCGCTCGATCCACATGAAGATCTCGGTGTAGACCGTCTGCGGGCAGGCATAGCCACACCACAGTCGACCGGCGACTGCGGTGAAGAGAAAGAGCGCATACGCCGAGATCAGCAGCAGCGCCGTGAGGTAGATGAAGTCCTGCGGATACAGGACGAGGCCGAAGATGTAGAAACGGCGCGCGCCCAGGTCGAACAGGACGGCCTGGCGTGCGTTCCACTCCAGCCAGGGCAGCCCGTAGAACAGGAGCTGCGTGAACCAGACCAGGGCCCAGCGCCAGCGGATGAACCATCCGCTGACGGCCTTGGGGTAGATCTTCTTCTGAGCCTGGTAGAGCGACACCATCTCGCGGGCGGCATCCTCGCCCGGCAGGGCGGGGGACGAAGCATTCGAGGGGGTATCGCTGCTACTGCTCATGGGGATCAATCCTGGATGCGACGGAACTTACTTGGCGGCGACGGCGGTGCCCTGCGACAGGCTCCACACATAGGCACCCAGCACATGGACCTGCTCGGCGCTCAGGCGCGAAGCGTGGGCGGGCATGACGTTGTTCTTGCCGTTGTTGATCATGGCAATGACAGCGTCCTCGCCCCAGCCGTGCAGCCAGATCTTGTCCGTCAGGTTGGGCGCGCCAATGGCCTGGTTGCCCTTGCCGTCCGGACCGTGGCAGGCCGCGCAGGCGCCGAACTTGGCCTTGCCCAGCTGGGCAGCGATCGAGTTGTGCGGGCTGCCGGAGAGGCTCAGCACGTAGTTCGCCACGTTCTTGACGTCCTCCGGGCCACCGACAGCCGCGGCCATCGGGGGCATCACGCCATTGCGACCGCCGCTGATGGTCTGCACGATGGTCTCGTGCGCGCCGCCGTACAGCCAGTCGTTGTCGGTCAGGTTCGGGAAGCCCTTGGAACCCTTGGCGTCGGAGCCGTGGCAGCCAGCGCAGTTGTTGGCGAACAGGCGCTCGCCGATGGCCATGGCCGACGGATCCTTGGACAGGGCCGCGGCATCCATGGCCTTGTACTTGGCATAGACGCCTTCCAGGGCCGCGCGGGCCTTGGCCTGCTCGGCCTCGTACTGACCCACGCTGGTCCACTTCAGGCTGCCTTCGCTGCTGCCCAGGCCCGGGTACATGGCCAGGTAGATGCCGGAGAACACCACGGTGATCACGAACAGGCCCATCCACCAGCGCGGCAGGGGGTTGTTCATCTCACGCAGGTCCACGTCCCAGACGTGGCCCGTCGTGTTGTCATCGGCCATCACGCGGCGGCGGCTGGCGATGATCAGCAGCACCAGGCACAGGACCAGCCCGGCGATGGTGGCGGCTGCGACGAAGGTCGACCAGCCGCTGGAGAAAAAGTCACTCATTGCGGCCTCCTTGCGAGGAGAGTGCGCCGGGGGCCTGATCATCCATCAGGGGCAGACCGCCCAGCTCGTCAAAGGATTGCTTGTTCCGCTTGGCGAAGGCCCAGGACACGATGCCCAGGAAGATCACCATCGAGAACAGCGTGAAGGCGATGCGGATGTCATTGACGTCCATGGGGTGCCTCCTTACTTCTTCAGGGCGGTGCCCATCACCTGCAGGTAGGCGACGACGGCATCCAGCTCGGTCTTGCCCTTGACTTCCTCGCCAGCCTTGGCGATTTCGTCATCGGTGTAGGGCACGCCGACCACGCGCAGGGCCTTCATCCTGGGCGCCATGTCAGCCGGGTCGACCATGGCCTTGGTGAGCCACGGATAGGCCGGCATATTGGACTCGGGCACCAGGTCGCGCGGGTTGTTCAGGTGGATGCGATGCCATTCGTCGCTGTACTTGCCGCCCACGCGGTGCAGATCAGGACCGGTCCGCTTGGAGCCCCACTGGAAGGGGTGGTCGTAGACGAACTCGCCCGCCACCGAGTAGTGGCCATAGCGCAGGGTCTCGGCGCGGAAGGGGCGGATCATCTGCGAGTGGCAGTTGTAGCAGCCCTCGCGGATGTAGACGTCCCGACCGGCCAGTTGCAGCGCGGTGTAGGGCTTCAGGCCTTCGACGGGCTGGGTGGTCGAGCGCTGGAAGAACAGCGGCACGATTTCCACGATGCCGCCGACGACCACCGTCAGCAGCACCAGCACGATCATCAGGAAGTTGCTGGTCTCGATCTTCTCGTGACCGGAAACGGCGTGGTTGTTGTTAGCCATGTTGAGTTCTCCCATGCCTCAGGCGTGAGCCGCCACAGCGGGGACAGGTTGCGCTTGCACCTTGCCGACGCCGACCGTCTTCACCACGTTCCAGGCCATGATGACCATGCCGCCGAGGTACAGCAGACCGCCGCACAGACGAATGACGTAGAAGGGATAGGTGGCCTTGACGCTCTCGACGAAGGTGTAGACCAGGGTGCCGTCGGGATTGACCGCACGCCACATCAGGCCCTGCATCACGCCGGCGATCCACATCGCGGCGATGTACAGCACGATGCCCAGGGTCGCGACCCAGAAGTGCAGCTCGATGGCGCGCTTGGAGTACATCTCGGTGCGGCCGAACATGCGCGGGATCAGGTGGTACAGCGAGCCCATGGAGATCAGGCCCACCCAGCCCAGGGCACCGGAGTGCACGTGGCCGACGGTCCAGTCCGTGTAGTGGCTCAGGGCGTTCACCGTCTTGATCGACATCATCGGACCTTCGAAGGTCGACATGCCGTAGAAGGACAGGGACACGATCAGGAACTTCAGGATCGGGTCGTCACGCAGCTTGTGCCAGGCACCCGAGAGGGTCATGATGCCGTTGATCATGCCGCCCCAGGAGGGAGCCAGCAGCACCAGCGAGAACAGCATGCCCACCGACTGCGCCCAGTCGGGCAGCGCGGTGTAGTGCAGGTGGTGGGGGCCCGCCCACATGTAGGTGAAGATCAGGGCCCAGAAGTGCACGATGGACAGGCGATAGCTGTACACCGGACGGCCGGCCTGCTTGGGGATGTAGTAGTACATCATCCCGAGGAAGCCTGCAGTCAGGAAGAAGCCCACGGCGTTATGGCCGTACCACCACTGCACCATGGCGTCCTGCACGCCGGCGTAGGCCGAGTAGCTCTTGAACAGGCTCACCGGGATGGCGGCGCTGTTCACCAGATGCAGCAGGGCGACGGCGATGATGAAGGCGCCGAAGAACCAGTTCGCCACGTAGATGTGGCGGATCTTGCGGATGCCCACGGAGCCGAAGAACACGATGGCGAAGGACACCCACACCAGCGTGATCAGGATGTCGACGGGCCACTCCAGCTCAGCGTATTCCTTGCCGGAGGTGAAGCCCAGCGGCAGCGTGATCGCCGCGGCCAGGATCACCAGCTGCCAGCCCACGAACGTGAACCAGGCCAGGCCGGGCGCGAACAGGCGCGTCTGGCCGGTGCGTTGCACCACGTGGTAGGCCGTTGCGAACAGCGTGCAGCCACCGAACGCGAAGATCACCGCGTTGGTGTGCAGGGGCCGCAATCGGCCATAGCTGAGCCAGGGAATTCCGAGGTTGAGCTCGGGCCACGCCAGCTGGGCGGCGATGACCACCCCCACCAACATGCCCACGATGCCCCACAGGACGGCTGCGAGCGCAAACGCTCGTACGACGCCGTCCTCATAAACCGGCCCGGCCGGCTGAGCGACACTTGCCATTGACGTGCTCCTTCACACTTGATTGACCCCGGGATTTTTAGGGGATTACTTTGTTCATGGCTTGATCGCCATCAACCCCCTGAGATTCCTCATCCAGAATGCGTTCGCCTTCACGTTCCAGATCGTCCAATTGGCCACTGTTGATGGCCCAGCCGAACACCGCGACGATCAGCAGCACGAGCACCACCGACATCGGGATCAGCAGATAGAGAATGTCCATGTCATGCACCCTGCCCCGCGGGGTCAGGTCTTGCTATCCCGCGCCAGGCGCAGGGCGTTGAGGATCACCAGCAGCGAGCTGCTGGCCATGCCGATGCCCGCGGCCCAGGGCGGCAGCCAGCCGGTCAGGGCCAGCGGAATGCAGGCGGCGTTGTAGAGCGCGGACCAGGCCAGGTTCTGGCGGATCACGCGGCGCGTCTTGAGGGCCAGCGCTCGCATGCGGGCCAGCTCGGACAAGCGGCCCGAGAGCAGCACGGCATCAGCCTGCGTGCGGGCGATCAGGGCGCCCTGCCCCATGGCCACGCTGGCATCGGCTCGCGCCAGCACCGGTGCGTCGTTGATGCCGTCCCCCAGCATCAGCACTTTGCGGCCCTGGCCCTGCAGGGCCTCGACCCGCGCCAGCTTGCCTTCCGGGCTGGCGCCGCCGCTGGCCTGCTTGATGCCGGCGGCCTGCGCAACCGCAGCCACGCGTTCGGGCCTGTCACCCGACAGCAGCTCCACCTGCAGGCCCAGCGCCTGCAGCGACTGCACGGCCTCCACGGCGTCCGGCCTCAGGCTCTCCTCGAACTGAAGTGCCAGGCGAGCCTCGCCCTCGCAGCCCAGCAGGAGCTGCGCCGAAGGCAGCGCTGCACAGACCGGGGCGGCCCATCCGGCGGCGCCGAGGCGCCAGCGGCGGCCCAGCGCGTCGAGGGCTTCCATGCCCTGCCCGCGCACCTCGCGCACCTCGCGCACCTCGCGCACCTCGCGCAAGTCCGCTGAGCCGGGGGCCGGCTCGATGGAGACCAGCGCCTCCAGCGCGGCCTTGGCATAGGGGTGCAGGGACTGGCGTGCCAGGGCCTGCACCACCTGCAGCGACCCGGCCTGCGGCGCCTGGGGCCAGGTCTTGCCCAGGCGCATGCGGTCCTCGGTCAGCGTGCCGGTCTTGTCCAGCACCACGGTATCGACCTGCGCCATCGTCTCAAGCAGGTCGAGGCGCGACAGCAGCACGCCGCGGCGCGCCAGCTGGCCCGTCGCAGCCAGCCAGGCCGAGGGCGCGGCGAGCGACAGGGCGCAGGGGCAGGTGACGATCAGCACCGACACGGCCACCCACACGGCACGCGAGGGATCGATCCAGCTCCAGACCACGGCCGCACCGGCCGCAAGAAGCAGCACGCCCCACAGGAAGGGCCCCGCGGCACGATCGGCCAGGCGAAGCTGGGCCGGCCGCTGCGTCAGGGCGCTGCGCATGAGCCGCACGATGGACTCATAGCGGGTGTCTGCCCCCAGCCCGCGCAGCTCCATCAGCACAGGTGCCTGCAGATTGAGGCTGCCTGCCACAAGCGCATCGCCGGCGGCCTTGCCCACCGGCAGGGACTCGCCGCTCAGCAGGGATTCATCCGCCGCCGTGGCGCCTTCCAGCAGCACGCCGTCGCCCGGGAAAGCCTGGCCCACCAGTACGCGCACCCGGTCGCCCACCCGCAGCTCGGACAGGCCCACCGTCAGGAACTGACCGTCCGGTTGCTGGCGCTGCACCAGTTCGGGCAGGCGCTCGCCGGCCAGCTCCAGCGAACGGGCCACCTTGTGCCGCGCGCGCAGCTCCAGGTAGCGCCCGCCCAGCAGGAAGCTGATGAACATGGTCAGCGAATCGAAATAGACCTCATGCCCGAAGATGCCTGCGGGGTCGAAGACCGCACCGCTGCTGGCCACGAAGGTCACCAGCAGGCCCAGGGCCACCGGCACATCCATGCCCAGGCTGCGGCTGCGCAGCTGGCGCCAGGCGGCGCTGAAGAAGGGGCCGGCCGAGAACAGCATCACCGGCAGGCTCAGCACCCATTCGCCCCACTGCAGCAGATTGCGCTGGTCGGGCTCCATGTCGCCCGGGCCGGCTACGTAGATGGGTGTGGCCAGCATCATCACCTGCATCATCAGGAAGCTGGCCACGAAGAGGCGCCACAGGGCCTGGCGGTGCTCCTTCTCGCGCAGCTGGCGTGCGGGCGCGGCGAGGTCCGGCACGGCGCCATAGCCGGCGCGCTCGATGGCGGAGATCAACCGCGAGACCTGCGTGCGGGCCGGATCCCAGGTCAGCTGAAGGCGCTCGGCGGCGCTGTTCACGCGTGCTTCCTGCACGCCAGCTTCGGCCATCAGGGCGCGTTCGATGATGCCGGCACAGGCGGCGCAGTGCATGCCCGCCAGCTGGAGCTGGGAGCGGCCCAGGCGGCGCCCGCCCTGGTCCAGCCACTCGGTATAACGGTCCAGCTGCGCCGCGTCGTCGCAGGCAGCAGCCGGTGCCAGGGGTGCCGAAGCAGCAGCACCTTCCGGCGAGGGCATTGCGTTGGCGCTCAGCGTGGCGCTCATGGGCGGTGGAGGTCCTGCTCTGGCTCGTGGGGCACGGACTCCGGCGGAATCCGTCAGGCCTCCAATCTAGCCAAACCGACCGGCGTGGACATGACTTATATCAAGCCAACCGACGTATTCCTCACGAACGCCACAGTCAGCCCTGCCGGGACCGGCCGCCCTGCGTACAGCCAGCCTGGTCACCCATCAGACCAGGGGCAGGCGCCAGACCAGCTCCAGCCCCGGGAACTCCGGCCGGCTGCGCACCTCCCAGCGCCCGCCCAGGCGCCGGATGATGTCGTGGGCGATGGCCAGGCCCAGGCCCGTGCCGTCCTGGGTCTGCACGTCGGCCCGTTCGCCCCGCCAGAAGGCCTGGCCCAGGCGGGGCAGGTCCGCTGCAGCGACGCCGGGCCCGTCGTCGCTGATGCGGATGCAGGCCCAGCCGTCCTCAGCCTGCAGGTGCACGCGGATGTGGCGTCCGCCGTAGCGCAGGGCGTTGTCCAGCGCATTGCTGATGGCCTCGCTGAGCCACAGGGCATGGGCCCGAGCCTCCAGCGGCCGCTCCGGCGGCTCGTCCAGTTGCAGCTGGATCTCGCTGCCGCGCCGCACGGCCTCCAGCGCCAAGGGCTCCACCGCTTCATGGATCAGCGGCCCCAGGGCCATGGGCTCCACGCCCTGCAGCTGCATCAGCGCGGCCTCTGCGCGGGCCAGGGTCAGCAGCTGGGCGATCAGCTTGCCCATGCGCTCGCTGGACTGCTGCAGCCCCTCCAGCAGCGGGCCGGTCCGGCCGGCTGGCGCGCCGCCCTGGCTGCCCAGCTCCGCGGCCAGCTCCTGGCTCAGCACGCGCAGACCGGCCACCGGCGTGCGCAGCTGGTGGGCGGCATCGGCCACGAAGCGGCGCTGCAGGGCCACGGATTCCTCCACATTGGCCAGCAGGCTGTTGATGCGCTCGATGAGCGGCAGCACCTCGGCAGGAACACCCTGCACCGCCAGCGGCCGCCAGTCGCTGGGCTCGCGGCTGGCCACTTCCGCCGCCACCGCGCGCAAGGGCGCCACGCCACGGCGTATGCCCCAGGCCAGCAGGGACAGCGTGAGCAAGCCAAGACCCAGGGTCGGCACAGCCATCACCGTCAGCACGTCCAGCACCAGCCGCTGGCGCTTGTGCAGGGTCTCGACCACGATGATGCTGACGTGCCGATCCAGCATGGGCGAGGCGATGGAGAACAACGCCCCGCGCACGGCCTCCTCGCCCATGCGGGCGTTGTAGAGCAGGGGGCGCTCGAAGGCGCGGCGCGAGACGCGCTGCCGGGGCGCAGGCACGGCGGCATCGCCGGCCAGCACCTGGCCCTGCTCGTCCAGCATGGCGTAGTTGCTGAGTTCGGTCTGGTCCCAGGTCAGCAGCTCGAAGTACTGGCGGCTGACGTCCAGCAGCGGGCCGCGGTCCGTCCAGACCACCTTGCCCGCCAGCGCGGTCGCCGAGTCCTGCAGGCCGCGGTCGAAGGCGGCATCTCCGGCCACCACCGCCAGCTCGTAGGCCCCGAAGGCCGCGACGGCCAGGCCCAGGGACCAGATCCAGGCCAGCGGCCGCAGCAGCTGGGCCCTGAGGCTGCGGGCGCGGCGGGGGCCGGCGGGCGGCGTGGCGCTGTCAGGCGTCGACACCGACCGTCTCGCCCGGCTGCACCTGGTCCATGGCATAGCCGAAGCCGCGCACGGTGCGGATCACCACGCCCAGCTCCGCGAAACGCTTGCGCAGGCGGCAGACGTAGACCTCCACCGAGTTCTCGCTGAAGTCGGCCTCCCAGCTGGAGAGCCGCGCCACGATGGCGTCCTTGCTGACCACGCGGCCGGGGCGCTGCATGAGCATCTCGGTCAGGGCGTACTCGCGCGGGCTCAGGCGCACGATCTCGCCCCTGTGGCTCAGCTCCTTGTGCGCCAGATCCAGACTCAGGGCACCCAGCACCAGGCAGTCGCTGGTGCGCCCCTCGGCGCGGCGCTTGAGCGCACGCAGCCGGGCCACCAGCTCGCTGAGATCGAAGGGCTTGACGAGGTAGTCGTCCGCGCCGGCATTGAGGCCGCTGACGCGGTCCGCCAGCTCGTCACGCGCGGTCAGCAGCAGCACGGGCAGCTTCAGGCCCTGGGCGCGCCACTCGCGCAGCACGCTCATGCCGTCGACACCTGGCAGGCCCAGGTCCAGCACGGCCAGGTCGAACTGAGTCATCAGGCCCGGTGCCAGCGCGGCCCGGCCGTCCTGCAGCAGGTCCACCTGCCAGCCCTCGCGCTCCAGGGCACGGGCCACGCCCAGGCCCAGGGCGGCATCGTCTTCGACCAGGAGCACTCGCATCGCACACCACTTACTGCAGGAGGGAGCCCTGGATTGTGCCGCGTGCCGGCACAAAAAAAGACCGGCGCAAGGGCCGGTCTTTCACTGAGACGGCGTTACCGCCGTCCGGGCTCAGGCGAAGTTGGCCTGAGCGAATTCCCAGTTGACCAGGTTGGACAGGAAGGTCTCCACGAACTTCTGGCGCAGGTTGCGGTAGTCGATGTAGTAGGCGTGCTCCCACACGTCGACGGTCAGCAGGGCCTTGTCGGCGGTGGTCAGCGGGGTGCCGGCGGCGCCGGTGTTGACGATGTCCACGCTGCCATCGGCCTTCTTCACCAGCCAGGTCCAGCCGGAGCCGAAGTTGCCCACGGCGCTCTTCACGAAGGCTTCCTTGAAGGCGTCATAGCTGCCCCACTTGGCATTGATGGCATCCGCCAGCGCGCCGGTGGGAGTGCCGCCGCCATTGGGCTTCATGCAGTTCCAGAAGAAGGTGTGGTTCCAGATCTGGGCGGCGTTGTTGTAGATGCCGCCGCTGGAGGTCTTGACGATCTCTTCCAGCGTCTTGTTCTCGAACTCGGTGCCCTTCTGCAGGTTGTTCAGGTTCACCACGTAGGCGTTGTGGTGCTTGCCATGGTGGAACTCCAGCGTCTCGGCGCTGTAGTGCGGTGCCAGGGCATCCTTGGCATAGGGCAAGGCGGGCAGGGTGTGTTCCATGGTGAGTCCTCTCGTTGTCGGTGAAGGAAGGAGCCGAGGTCCGCCGGGGAGCCAGGGCCCGCTGAATGAGGGCAAGGGCGCAGGGCCTCTTGCGGTGCCGGAGCATTGTAGGCAGAGCCTGCAAGACCCTCGGCAATCCAGGCGCTTTGATCTGCCTCAGTCTTTGGTGGCTTTGCGACGGCGCTTGACAGGCGGGGGCGGTCCGCTGCCATCGCCGCTCCTCTTCAGGGACAGCACCTGCAGCGCCGCCTCGCCGTCCGCCAGCACGGCCCGCAGCTGCTGGCCGGCCTCCAGCTGGCCGATGGAGCTGAGCGCCCTGCCCTGGCCGTCGTCCAGCCAGGCATAGCCGCGGGCCAGCACCTGCTTGGGATCCAGCGCCGCCAGGCGAGCCGCCAGGCCGTCCAGCCGCTGCTGCCCATTGCGCAGCAGCTGGGGCGCGGCCAAGCGATGGCGCTGGGCCAGGTGGGCGAGGCGCTGCGACTGCAGGCCCTCCCAGCGAGGCAAGACCTGACCCCATCGCTGCGCCAGCAGGGCCACCCGGCGGCGCTGGCGGGCCAGGCCCTCGGCGGGGCGTGCCAGCCTCAGGGCGACGCGGTCCAGGCGCTGGGCCGCTGTGTCCAGCTCCCGCCGGACACGGCGCTGCAGCACCTGCTCCAGGTGCGCCAGCTGCCCCAGGCACTCCTGGCGCGAGGGTGCCGCGAGCTCGGCCGCGGCGGTCGGTGTGGGCGCTCGCAGGTCGGCGGCCAGATCGGCCAGGGTGATGTCCGTCTCATGGCCGATGCCCGCAATGACCGGCAGCTCGCTGGCCACGATGGCCCGCACCAGGCGCTCGTCGTTGAAGGCCCAGAGGTCCTCCAGGGAGCCCCCGCCGCGGCACAGGATCAGCAGCTCGGCGTCCCGCCGGGCATTGGCCTGGGCCAGGGCCGCCATCACGCTGGACGGCGCGTCGGCCCCTTGGACCAGGCTGGGGTAGACGAAGACTTCCACCTGCGGTGCCCGCCGCGCCAGGGCGGTCAGCACGTCATGCAGGGCGGCGCCAGCAGTCGAGGTGATCACGCCGATGCGCCGCGGATAGGCCGGCAGCTCCCGCTTGCGATCGGCGTCGAACAGGCCCTCGCCTTCGAGGCGGGCCTTGAGCCGCAGGAACTGCTCATACAAGGCTCCCGCCCCTGCCCGGCGCATGGCCTCGGCCACGAACTGCAGGTCACCACGCGGCTCGTAGAGGGCGACGCGGCCGCGGATCTGCACCCGCTGGCCGTCGGCCGGCTGGAAGTCCAGCATGGCTGCCGTGCGGCGGAACAGCGCGCAGCGCAGCAGCGCATTGCCGCCGTCGGCATCCTTGAGGCTGAAGTAGCAGTGGCCGCTGGCGGCGCGGGTGAAGCCCGACAGCTCGCCCTCCACGGTGACACTGGCGAAGCGGCTGGCGAGGCTGTCGGCGATGGCCCGCACGAGGCCGCCCACCGTCCAGGTGAGCCGTGCCGATGCGGGTTTGAAGCCCTCATCCATGCGCCAGCCCAGTATCCATGCGGGTCCAGAACTCCACAGCCGCGCCAATCAAGGCTTTGCGGACCATTCGCCCTGTCATGTCTGCGTCACAGACACATAAACGCTTGTTTTTCAAGACCTTTTTCCTGCCCAAAATTGCGGCAATCTGAGCCAAACCTCGATTTGACGGGCCCTGCCGACCTCGGGTGACAGCTTGCCCACAAAGTTATCCACAGGCTCGGTGGATGACTTGGCGCCCCCGGTCCGGCCCCGCTGCCACGCGGGCCCTGCTGTGCGAAGGACTCACGTCTACTTGCAAACCTGGGTCCGGGCGGGGTGGCTTCGCGCCATAATCCCGCGCGCAGCCTCGCAGCTGCAGACCTGCGAAACCGTCGAGGGGTAGCCTTTGTTTTCGATCATACAAGCCGCTGGCTGGCCGATCTGGCCCTTGCTTCTGTGTTCCATCATCGCCATGGCCCTGATCATCGAGCGCCTGGCCAGCCTGCGCCCGCAGCGCATCGCCCCGCCCAAGCTGGTCGAGGAAGTGATCGCCGTCACCCAGCAGCAGATCCCGCCGGCTGACGTCGTCAACAAGCTGGCCGAGAGCTCCCTGCTGGGCCAGGTGCTGGCCACCGGCCTGCGCGCCAATGTGCTGGAGCCCCGGATCCCGGAATCCAAGCTGCGCCTGACCTTCGAGCTGGCCGGCCGCGGCGCCATCCACCAGCTGGAGCGCTACCTCAACACCCTGGGCACCATCGCCACGGCGGCGCCGCTGCTGGGCCTGCTGGGTACCGTCGTGGGCATGATCGAGATCTTCGGCAGCCAGGGCCCCAGCGGCAACAACCCGGCCCAGCTGGCGCACGGCATCTCCATCGCGCTGTACAACACGGCCTTCGGCCTGATCATCGCCATCCCCGCGCTGATGTTCTACCGCTACTTCCGCGGTCGCATCGAGGCCTATGTGCTGGAGATGGAGGAGTCCTGTGACGCGCTGCTGAGTCACCTGATGCGCCTCTCTCAGGGCGGCTCGCGATGAAATTCCGCCAGCGTCAGGGCGAAGAGCCCGAGATCAACCTGATCCCCTTCATCGATGTGCTGCTGGTGATCCTGATCTTCCTGATGCTGTCCACCAGCTACTCGAAGTTCACCGAGCTGCAGATCACCCTGCCCACGGCCAGCGCCGACCAGCTGAAGGACCGGCCCAAGGAGATCATCGTGGCCGTCTCCGCCGATGGCCGCTACGCCGTCAACCGCCAGGTGGTGGAAGGCCGCTCGGTGGAGATGCTGGCCGCTGCCCTGGCGCAGGCGGCGCAGGGCAGCGAGGGCATCGATCCCGAGACCACGGTCACCGTGTCGGCCGATGCCGCCGCGGCCCACCAGTCGGTGATGAACGTGATGGACGCCGCCCGGCGGGTGGGCCTGGCCCGCCTGACCTTTGCCGCCCAGGGCCCCGGCAGCCCTTGATGGCCCCATGAACCTCCCCAGCGCGCCGGGCTCGTCATGAGCTGGCAGGACCGTCTGCAGCGCGCCTGGGCGAGCAATGACGCGCTGGCGCAGGCCCTGCGCCCCTTGGGCGCCCTTCACGCGGCCCTGCTGCGCCTGCGCGTCTGGGCCTACCGTGCCGGCCTGAAGAAGAGCGTGCCGCTGCCTCGTCCCGTCATCGTCGTCGGCAACTGGATCGTCGGCGGCGCGGGCAAGACACCGGCCACGCTGGCCCTGCTGGACCTTCTTGAGCGTCAGGGCTGGCGCGCGGGCGTGGTCTCCCGCGGCTATGGCCGGCATGACGACAGCCGGACGCTGCTGGTCCAGGCCGACAGCAAGGCGGGCGACGTGGGGGACGAACCCCTGCTGATCCACCTGCGCAGCCGCCGCCCGGTGGCCGTGGGGCGTGACCGCATCGCCGCCGCCCAGGCCTTGCTGGCGGCCCACCCCGACCTGCAGCTCATCGTCGCCGACGACGGCCTGCAGCACTGGCGCCTGCCCCGGCAGCTGAGCATCGTGGTGATCGACGACCGCGGCCTGGGCAACGGCCGCCTGCTCCCGGCCGGTCCGCTGCGCCAGGCCGGCCCGCTTCCGGCGCCGCCGGGCAGCCGGGACGACACCCTGCTGCTGTACAGCGGCGGCCGGGCCAGCACGTCCCTGCCCGGCTATGTGGGTACGCGCCGCCTGGCCGGTGCCGTTCGGCTGGAAGACTGGTGGCAGGGCAGGCCGGCCAGCCCAGAGGCGCTGCAGGCCTTGAAGGGCCGTCCGGTGCTGGCGGTAGCCGGCCTGGCACGCCCTCAGGCCTTCTTCGACATGCTGCGCGCCCAGGGGCTGGACATCCGCCTCCTGCCACTGCCGGATCACCACGACTTCGCCGAGCTGCCCTGGCCCGCCGACTGCCCCGAGCTGCTGCTGACGGAAAAGGACGCCGTCAAGCTCCCTCCCTCCCGTGCGGGTCAAACCCGGGTGTGGGTGGTGGCGCTAGACTTCAGGCCCGAATTTGCTTTCGAGCAGGCCCTGCGCGACCGCGTGCAGGCCCTGCTCCGCTGAACATGGACACGCGACTGCTGGAAATGCTGGTCTGCCCGATCTGCAAGGGCCCCCTGGAACACCTGCGAGAGGACAGCCGGCGCGAGCTGGTCTGCCATGCCGACCGCCTGGCCTTCCCCATCCGTGACGGCATCCCGGTGATGCTGGAGAACGAGGCCCGCGCCCTGGACGCGCCGCCTGCCGACAAGCCGCAGGCCGCAGACCCGGCATGAGCTTCCACATCGTCATCCCCGCCCGCCTGGCCTCCACGCGCCTACCCAACAAGCCGCTGGCGGACATCGCCGGCCTGCCCATGATCGTGCGGGTGGCGCAGCGGGCCGCCCTTGCAGGCGCGGCCCAGGTGGTGGTGGCGACCGATGCGCCCGAAGTGCTCGCGGCCTGCGAGGCCCACGGCATTCGCGCCCTGCTCACGCGCACGGACCACCCCAGCGGCAGCGACCGCCTGGCGGAGGCCGTGGAACAGCTGGGCCTGGCTGACGACGCCGTCGTGCTCAATGTGCAGGGCGACGAGCCCCTGATCGACCCCGCCATGATCCGCGCCTGCGCCGAGCTGCTGCTGAGCCGCCCCCACTGCGCCATGAGCACCGTGGCACATGGCATCGACAGCGCCGAGGAGTTCGCCAATCCCAATGTGGTGAAGCTGGTCTGCGATGCGGCAGGGCATGCGCTCTACTTCTCGCGCGCCCCCATACCCTGGTGGCGTGACGCCCCGGCAGGCAGCGCACAGCCACATCCCGGCGCGGTGTTGCGGCACGTGGGCCTGTACGGCTACCGGGCCGGCTTCCTCCGCCGCTTCCCTCAGCTGGTGCAGAGCCCCCTGGAGCAGATCGAAGCCCTGGAGCAGCTGCGGGTGCTGTGGCACGGCGAGCGCATTGCGGTGCATGTCAGCGACACCCGGCCTGGCCCGGGGGTGGACACTCCCGAGGATCTGGACCGGGTCCGGCGCCTGGTGAGCGCCGCCTGAACCAGCGCCCCTGTCAAATGGCAAGCCAGACTTGCCGGAAACCTCGGGTTACACCGCATGATCAGCCCGGACCCCGTCAGCCAGGCGAAGGCTGGCGCGTGATATTCTCCCCGGCAGTTTGACGGAGCACCGGGCAGGTGCGCCCCCTTGAGTATTGAGGACCCCCATGCGACTGATTCTTCTCGGCGCCCCTGGCGCTGGCAAAGGCACCCAAGCCGCCTTCATCTGCCAGAAATTCGGCATTCCCCAGATCTCCACCGGGGACATGCTGCGCGCCGCCATCAAGGCTGGCACCGAGATGGGCCTGGCTGCCAAGAAGGTCATGGACGCCGGCGGACTGGTCAGTGACGACATCATCATCGGCCTCGTCAAGGAACGCATCGCCCAGCCGGATTGCGCCAAGGGCTTCCTCTTTGACGGCTTCCCCCGCACCATTCCGCAGGCCGACGCCATGAAGGCCGCCGGCGTGAAGCTGGACTACGTGCTGGAGATCGACGTGCCCTTCGAGGCCATCATCGAGCGCATGAGCGGCCGCCGCGTGCATGTGGCCTCCGGCCGCACCTACCACGTCAAGTTCAACCCGCCCAAGGTCGACGGCAAGGATGACGCCACCGGCGAAGAGCTGATCCAGCGCGACGACGACAAGGAAGAGACCGTCAAGAAGCGCCTGGAGGTCTACTCGGCCCAGACCCGCCCTCTGGTGGACTACTACTCCAGCTGGGCCGCCCAGGGTGACGCCCAGGCCCCCAAGTACCGCCGCATCGAGGGCATGGGCACGGTGGACGAGATCACCGCCCGCGCCATGGCCGCGCTGTCGGCCTGATCCGGCTCACAAAAATCCCCGCAAGCCGCTGTTCAGCGGCTTTTCTTTTGCGGGAGAATTGACGTTTACGTTAACGTCAGTTGTTCAGGAGACAACAAGCATGGACATCGCAAACAAGGTTTTCATCGTCACCGGCGGCGCTTCCGGCCTGGGCGAAGGCACGGCCCGCATGCTGGCCCGTGAAGGCGGCAAGGTCGTCATCGCCGATCTGAACGTCGAGAAGGGCGAGGCGCTGGCCGCCGAGCTGGGCGGCGCCTTCGTGAAGGCCGATGTGAGCCAGGAAGCTGACGCCCAGGCCATCGTGGCCAAGGCCCTGAGCCTGGGCAAGCTGATGGGTCTGGTGAACTGCGCCGGCATCGCCCCGGCCGCCAAGACGGTCGGCAAGGACGGCGCCCATGCCCTGTCCCTGTTCCAGAAGGTCATCAACGTGAACCTGGTGGGCAGCTTCAACATGATCCGCCTGGCCTCGGAAGCCATGTGCAAGAACGAGCCGGAAGCCACCGGCGAGCGCGGCGTGATGATCTCCACCGCCTCGGTGGCCGCCTATGACGGCCAGATCGGCCAGGCGGCCTATGCGGCCTCCAAGGGCGGCGTGGTCGGCATGACCCTGCCCATCGCTCGCGACCTGGCCCGAAACGGCATCCGCAACATGACCATCGCCCCCGGCATCTTCGGCACGCCCATGCTCTTCGGCATGCCCCAGGAAGTGCAGGACGCCCTGGCCGCCAGCGTGCCCTTCCCCTCGCGCCTGGGCCGCCCGGAAGACTATGCCAAGCTGGTTCACCAGATCATCACCAATGACATGCTCAACGGCGAGGTGATTCGCCTGGACGGCGCCATCCGTCTCGCTCCGCGCTGAGCCGCAGGGCCGCGGCCGGCGGCCGGCGCACGACAGGCGCCGCCGGCCACACCGGCCCTGATCTCGCCCCTCGGAGCGCCTCAGGCGGACAAAAAAAAGCGGCCCCAAGGGGCCGCTTTGTCTTAGGGGTCAATGCCCTGGGATCAGCGCTTGGCGCTGCGAGCGTAGACGCTCCACAGACGCGCCATGTCCTGCACGCCGTCCGTGCCCTTCACAGAGCGCCAGGCGGCTTGCGCCTTGCTCATTTCGCCACCCTGGAAGTAGGCCAGGCCCTGATACAGCTTGGCGTCCTCGGGGCGCTTCAGGCCCCCCTTGGCGATGCCCTGCTCGACCAGCTTGGCACCCTTGGCAGCTTCGCCACGGAAGGCATAGGCCAGGCCCAGGGTCACCAGGGCGTTGCCGTCCTTGGCGTCCTGCGCGTCCTTCTCGGCCGTCGCGGCCGCCGCCTTGGCCTCGGCCACCTTCTTGACGATCAGGTCCTGCAGACGCTTGTGACGCGCACCGTCGGCGCCTTGACCCAGCACGCCGGCGGCGAAGCCCTTGTCGACGATCAGCTTGCCTTCGTCGGGGAAACCGGCCTGCACGGCCAGCTGCGCGGACTCCATATAGTCGGTGGCATCCTTGAAGTTGCCGGTGGCCAGCTTCAGGCGGTAGATGTCCAGGGAGAAGCGGTCGGAGAAGCTGGGCTTCTGCTGCACACGGCTCAGGACGTCAGCCCACAGCTCCTTGCGGGGATAGTAGGTCAGCAGCTTTTCCAGGGCCGAGGCCTCGGTGTTGCTGTCCTTGGCCTTCATGGCGGCGTTCAGCAGCAGGTTCAGCTTGTTCTGCGAAGGCGTGCGGCCGGCCTTTTCGTCCGCTGCGACTTCCTCGCTGGTCTCCTTGATGATGGAGGCCATGTCGCCAGACAGGTACTGCGCCTGCGACAGCACTTCCTTCATCGTGGCACTGTTGCCGCCTTCCTTGAAGTAGCGCTGGGCCCAGGTCAGTGCCTTGGCATGGTCGCGGTTGCGCAGGTAGGTGCCGGCGATCGATTCGATCATGCGCAGCTGATCCTGGGCGCCGAGCTTGCCGCTGGCCTTCAGGGCTTCGAAGCCCTTGACCATGGAATCGGTGTCCGAGGCGCCCGAGGCGGCAGCCACGCGCATGTATTCCAGCTGGTAGTTTTCATTGGCGGTGCGGCCAGCGACGCCTTCGGCATCCTTCACCTTGGCCAGCGCTTCCTTGTACTTGCCGGCCTTGATCAGCGCGCCCGCATCCTTCAGGTGCTTGCCGATCTCAGGACGAACACCCTCGGACTGCGCGCTCGCTTGCGAGAAACCGATCTCTCCCTGGGGGCCGGCACCCAGAACCAGTGCCATGGCGCCGACGGCGGCCGTGGCCAGTGCCTTGATTTTCATTGTTTCATCTCCTGACGTGAAAAGACGCGCGGCCCTTGCGGACAGCGCGTCCATGAAGTCTACGCAAGTTTTACTTGACGAACTGCTCGTTGCCGACGATGCCCATCTTGGTCACACCGAGGCGTTGAGCGGCTGCCAGCACCATGGCTACGCGGCCATAGTCCACCAGCTTGTTCGGCTTGATATGGACTTCGGGCTGGTCGGGACCCGGCTTGGCGGCTTCGATCAATCGGGCCTCCAGCTGGTTCTTGTCGACCTGCTCGTTGTTCCACAGCACCGTGCCGTCGAAGTCGATGAAGATCTCGACAACCACCGGCTCCTTCACCTCGGTCGGAGGCGGTGCGCCGTTCGGCATGTTCATGTTCACCGAGTGCAACTGGATAGGGATGGTGATGATCAGCATCACCAGCAGCACCAACATCACGTCAATCAGAGGCGTGGTGTTGACATCCATCATCACATCGGCTTCGTCCCCACCGGACGAACTACCAACATTCATTCCCATGCTGTGCTCCTGCCTCAACCACCGCGCGCAGGCGGCTCGGTGATGAAGCTGATCTTCAGGATGCCGGCACGCTGGCAGGTGTAGATCACCTTGCCGACGGACTCGTAGCGCGCTTTTTCGTCGCCACGGATGTGCACCTCAGGCTGAGGATTCAGCACGGCCACCTTCTTCAGGCGATCAAACAGCGCGTCCGTGTCGGGCACGTTGGCGGTCGCCCAGTAGATGTCGCCATCCTTGGTGATCGCAATCTCGATATTCTCCGGCTTGGTGACGCGGACCAGGTTCGTTTCCTTGGGCAAGGAAAGATTGACCGATTGCGTCACCACCGGAACGGTGATCAGAAAGATGATCAAGAGCACCAACATCACGTCCACGAGGGGCGTGGTGTTGATGGTCGAGACAACTTCATCATCGCCGGAAGAGGATCCGACGTTCATTCCCATGATGGAACTCCGGGATGAATTGGATTAGCGCTTGACTTGACGGCTGCCCATCAGGACGCCATGCAGGTCGGCAGCGAAGGCGCGCACTTGGGCCATCACGGCCTTGTTGCGGTTCACCAGCCAGTTGTAGCCCAGCACAGCAGGCACAGCGACGGCCAGACCGATGGCGGTCATGATCAGTGCGGCGCCCACGGGGCCGGCGACCTTGTCGATCGAAGCCTGGCCAGCCACGCCGATCTGGGTCAGGGCTTGCAGAATGCCCCACACGGTACCGAACAGGCCGATGAAGGGAGAGGTCGAGCCCACGGTGGCCAGGAAGCCCAGGCCGCCTTGCAGACGGGTGTTGACTTCGCCAACAGCGCGGTCGACGTTCATGGTCACCCAGGTGTTGTGATCGATGTTCTCGGTCAGGGCACCTTCGTGGTGATCAGAGGCTTCCACGGCGCTCTGGGCGATGTAGCGCATGGCGCCGGTTTCGCTCAGGGTCTTGATGCCGTCTTGCAGGCTGGCCTTCTTGAAGAAGGTGGCGCGGGCTTCCTTGGCTTCCTTCGCCAGCTTGGTGGTGTCCCACAGCTTGGTGAAGAGGATGTACCAGGAACCCATGGACATCACGGCCAGGATGGCCAGGACCATCTGGTCCACCACGTTGCCGTGGGCGACGATGTTGCCCAGGCTGTAGGGGTTCTCGGTGGACTTCTCAGTCACGGGAGCGGCGGCAGGAGCAGGAGCGGCGGTTTCAGCAGGAGCTGCGGTTTGCTCGGCAGGCTTCTGGTCCTGGGCGCGGGCAACCATCGGCGACACGGCCAGGGTCGCAGCAACTGCGATTGCCGCGATCATGGCGGAGATACGAGAGATCATGGAGTCAACTCCTACGCAAAGAAAACTGATATTCAGTTGAGAAATCGGGGCCAGGTGCCAGCCCCTCTTGTGTCGAGAACCGGGCGCATGACCCGCGTTCGTCATTCGATGTTGAACACGAAGTCCTGTTCGAACACGTGATCGCCGGGGCACTCGTAGGTATCTGCCAGTGCCTGGGAGATGGCGTTCTGCATGGCGCGTTGCGCCTTGCGGTCGCTGGCGCCACGGATCACGGCCAGTTCGACGCTGACCACGCGGCCGGCCTTGACGGTCGCGGTGGCCTTGAACTCGGCACGGCCCGACCAGTTCACGGACGGCACTTCCGGCTTGCCCATCTTGGTGCAGACCATGGCTGCCGTCTTGGGGCCCACGCGAGGCGCAGGAGCCGGAGCGGCGACCGGGGCGGGCGGCGGAGCCGGGTGCACATCGGTCTTGGGCGGGGGCGTCTGCGACTGGGTCGAGATCGTCGGGGCCGGGGCCGGTGCCGTCACCTGGACTTCAGGAGGCGGAATGAACGGGGGCGGCGGAGCCTTCATGTCAGGAGGCGGCGGAACCACCTTCTCGACGGGAGGCGGCGGCTTCTTCACCTCTTCAATGACCTTGGTCTCGATTGGCGCGATGGCCTGGACCACCTTCTTCGCCAACCCGCTCGCCAAGGCATAGGCCATCAGCACGTGGATCAGCACCACGACACCGAAGCCCGTCAGCCGAGACGAACTGTTGTTCTCCTGCGCAAAGTTCATGCGCGCTCCTTCAAAAGACTTCGTAACACTCTGCAACACGCGCCGCTCAGCGACGCCACACAGGAAAGCCCTTTCGGACCCCCACTCCAACGGCAGGCACCCAGTCTCCAAAGCACCTGCCGCCACACTCAACGCAGGACCGGCAATGTACCAGCAAGCAGCTCGGACCATGTCTCAAGCTGGTTACCGCAACTCCCGGCACACGCGCGCAAAGTGCGCCGCGGACATGCGAAAGAGGCGAAATGATACGCGAGAGCCCTCTCTAGGCTGGTTCGGGCTTACCCGGAGCTTGCAAGCGCCTGTGCACTGCTAGGCGAATTCCCACATCTGCTTACCGTCACAGCATGACTGGTATTTTACTGGTCTCTGAATAGGGCACCGGATTCGGCGATTCATAAAGCCAGAAAATTTAGCATTCAGATACAAATGCCACATGAAACTTACAGCACCCAAGCCAGAAAGGCGGCATGTGCGCTTCGCTGATCGCCCAGGCAAAAAAAAGGCCCCCTGACAGGCAGGGGGCCGGCTCACGCACGGCCCTCGCGGGCCGTCATGGGAGTCAAGAAGTCGATCAGAACTTCTTGTTGTAGGTCGCCGTGAACTGGAAGCGACGCGGCGTGGTCGTGCTGACGGTACGACCGTAGTCCGGGCTCTTCGTGGACGCATCGGCACCGTTGTAGGTTTCGATGATGTTCTGCGTGACTTGCTGGTTGGTCACGTTGAAGATGTCCATGGACAGCTCCAGGCCTTCAGCCCAACGCGGCTTGTGGGTCACGCGCAGGTCCAGACGCTGGTTCCAGGGCAGGCGGCCAGCGGTGCCACGGGGCGAGGGCTTGCCATCGCAGTAGTGGTAGGAAGAGCCGTAGCCGACCGGGTCGGTGTCGTCGCCTTCGCCGTAGTAGCCCAGGCAGTTACGGGGACGGCCCGACTGGATGGACACCGTGGCGCCGACTTCCCAAGACGGGCTCAGCTGGACGTAGCCGTTGGCACGCAGCATGTGGCGACGATCGCTGGGCAGATAGCCATCAGCCAGCTTCATCAGCTCCCATGCATCCCAGGTCTGGGTGGCAGCCACGTCGGTCTGAGCCACGTCGGACAGGGTCTGACCTTCGGTGTTGCCCTTGGCCTTGGACAGCGTGTAGGTCACGCGGCCATACCAGCCATTGCGGAACGGGTGCTCCAGGGTGAAGTCCAGAGCGTCATAGGTACGCTTGGGCTTGTCCAGGTTGAAGTCCGCAGCGGTCAGGGTCACAGCGGTGTACTGCTGGCGAGCCTTGGCCGGATCGTGGTCGTTGAAGTCCACCAGGAAGGTGTTCGTCGCGCCCGGATTGAACGATGCGCAGCCGAAGCCACCCCAGTTGGAGGTATCAACCTTGTGGTCAGCAGCCCACTTGTCGAACGGACGCGGATCGCAGGTGTCGTCGATCGTGCTCTTCAGTTCGCGGTGGGTGTACTTCACGCTGCCGCGGTAGTCGGTGGCCAGTGCCTTCTCGAAGCCCAGGGTCAGTTCGTCCTGGTAGGACGGCTTCATGTTGATGGCGGACACGACCTTGTTGTCCTTCGCCTGGCCGTACTCGTTGTTGGCCGAGTAGGGACGAGCGATGTCCATGCGGCCGGTGGGCATGCCGTTGGCATCCACGCCGGTGTACGTGAACAGCGTACGGGTGAAGGTCGAGCGGCTGGCGCCACGCACGGCGATGTGCGTCGGGATCTGGATCGAGTAACGGCCAGCGCTACCGTAGACCTTGGTCGAAGCATCACCAACCGGATCCCAGACGATGGACAGACGAGGATTCGTCTGGTTCTTCATTTCCAGGAACTTTTCCTTGTCGCCGTTCAGGTTCTCGTAGGACTCGCGACGCAGACCCAGCGTGGCCGACAGGCCCTTGCTGAACTGGTAGGTGTCTTCGATGTACTGAGCCGACTGGTTGGAGTAGGCGTCGGTGACAGTGGTGAAGATTTCTTCACGGCCGTAGAAGCCCTGCGCGGCCAGCGGGCCGTGCGAAGGATCAGCCAGCCAGATCTTGTCGGACGAACCACCCAGCGGCTGGAAGTTCTTGTTGTTGGCGTTGGTGGCCGAGGTCTTCACGTAGCGGATGGTCGAACCGGCAGCCAGCTGCACACCGGCGTTCTTCGAGGTCAGCTTGTTGTTGTCGACGCCAGCCTTGATGGTGTGCTTGCCCCAGCGGTATTCCAGATCCAGGCGGAAGCTCTTGACGGTGTCTTCCGAGTTCGGGCTCAGCACCTGCTGGTTGGCGATCGGATTCATTTCGGGAATCACGAGGCCGGAGGGCGTTGCGGACGTCTTGTTGGGGCTGAAGACCACGCCCTTGACGTCGGTACCACCACCCACGAAGGTGTTGATGTGCTTGGTCTTGCTCTGACCCATCAGGGCCACCACCGACAGGTCGTTGGTCAGCTCGCCGGTGTAGCGGATGATGCCCATGTCGGCACCCTGGGCGGTCTGGTTGTCCACGTTGGTGTAGACAGCCGAGAAGTTCTTCTTCTCGCCGACGGCGCCGGTGCCGTAGTTGTAGCTGTAGAAGTCGGTGGTGATCTCGGGCTTGTCGCGGATCAGCGTCACGTCGACGCGGTGTTCGTCGGTGATGTTGAAGTCGAACTTGCCCAGGGCACGCAGCGTGGACGACTGGTTGCGGGCGTAGCCGACCAGGTCAGGGCTGGCTTGCGTCGTGACGTTGACGTTCTCCGAGCGGATTTCGCGCTTTTCGACAGCGGCGAACATGAACAGCTTGTCCTTGATCAGGGGACCGCCGACATAGCCACCATAGGTGTACTCGGTACGGGCGTTGGTGCTGCGACGCAGGCGCAGCTTGCCGTCGGTGCTGGGGTTGGCGCCGGTGTTCTCGTAGTACAGGTCAACGGCGGCGTTGCGGAAGGTGTTGGGCATCACCGAGTAGGTGGCGCCAGCTTCCCAGTTGTTGGTACCGGACTTGGTGATGATGTTCATCACGCCGCCGATCGAACGGCCGTACTGGGCACCGAAGCCACCAGCCAGCACCTGGGCGTCAGCGATGGCGCCGAAAGGCAGTTCAGCGCTGCCCAGCTGGGTCAGGGGGTTGGTTGCGGGGAAGCCGTTGATGTAGAAGGCGTTCTCAGACGGGGCGCCGCCACCGATGCTGATACCACCGGCGTAGCGCGAGTCGGCCTCGGCGGTGCCAGGAGCCAGCAGGATGATGGAGTTCAGGTTGCGGGCAACCGGCAGGGCAGCCAGCTGCTGTGCATTGAAGCTGGTACCGACGTCGGCGGTCGAGGTGTCAACCACCTTGCGGCTGCCGGTCACGGTCACGGTTTCCATGCGGGTACCGAAGGCCAGAGCGGTACCTTGACCGATACGGACTTCGACGTTGTCCAGCACGGACACGGTCTTGCCGCCCTGGATCAGGGTGGCACGATAAGTACCGACGGGCAGGTTGGTGGCGACGACGCGGCCATCAGAACCCGGCACCAGGGTACGCTTGGCACCGGTGGCGAGGTTTTCGAGCAGAACGGTGGCGCCCTGGTATTGGCTCAGTTCACCATAGACTTGGCCGCTGGCGTTCGATTGGGCGTGCACTTGGACAGTGCCCATGGCCATGCCGACTGCCAGAGCCATGAGGCTCAGGCGCCCCACGGTACGGTACTGTTTGTTCGTCATTGGAAATCTCTCCTTCAATCGATGAATTGAAACGGGTAACGGCACGTGGCTTTTGCCCGATGCCAAAACTCACGCTCAGGGCGCTAGCGAAGGCATTGTCAAGAAGCGTTGCTCGAACATGAATGCGGGGCATCCCCCGAAGCTTGGCCGCAACGGCTGGCCTAAAAACTGGGGTCGAAGCCCTTGACTTGGCGCGAAATTGCAGTGCGACAGGCTGTTACTTTTGTCATCAGTGCGCCACACCGGCGTCTTTTGAAGGGCCAGAATGCAAAAAACCGCCCCGGAGGGCGGCTTCTTCAGGGTTTGCACTGAGGCGTCAATGACCCCACGCGGCGATGACGTCCCGCCCCTGCACCACGAGATCCACGCGGTGCCCCACCGGCAGGCAGACCTTGGTCGGAACATGGCCAAAGGGCAGGCCCGTCAGGATGGGCGTCCGCGTGCGCTGGCGCAGCGCCTCCACTGCCGAGCGCAGGGTGTAGCCACGGTCCAGCGGGGACTTCTTCCAGCCTCCGAAATCACCCAGGATCACCGCCTTCTGCTGGTCCAGCACCCCGGCCTGCAACAGCTGCAGCAGGTTGCGCTCGACACGGTAGGGATGCTCGTTGATGTCTTCCAGGAAGAGGATGCCGCCCTTGACCTTGGGGAAGTGCGGGGTGCCCAGCAGCGAATTGACGATGCTCAGATTGCCGCCCCACAGCGTGCCGCGGGCTTCGAGGCCGTCGAAACCGGCCTCCGTGCGGAAGCCGATGGCCTCGAGTTCGCCATGCATGGCCTCCAGGAAGCAGTCCTGGGTGACGTCGTCGACACCGCCCTCCTCTTCGGTCCGGCCGAAGTCCTCGCAGGCCATCGGGCCGGCCCAAGTCACCGCTTTGGCATGGCTCAGCAGGCCGAGGTGCAGGCTGGTGAGGTCGCTCAGGCCCACCCAGCGCGTGCCCTTCTCGACGCTGCGTGCCAGCAGCTTCCAGTCGATGCGGTCCAGCAGCCGCGACATGCCGTAGCCCCCTCGCGTGGCCATGGCCACCGAAGGTGCGGCCTTTGCCACACGATGCAGGGCGGCCAGGCGCGTGTCGTCGTCGCCGGCAAAGCGCTGACAGCGGGCCAGGGCCGCCTCGTCGATGCTGACCTCGAAGCCCAGGGCAGCCAGGCGCTTGGCGGCGCGCCGCAGGGGCTGGGCCACAGGCAGGACGCCGGCGGGGGTGTAAAGGGTCAGGCTGCTGCTCATAGGCTTGGGAAATCCTTGGGTGAATAGTCCAGCGGGCTGGCGTCGCCCACCGGGATGCTCGATTCGTCGGGGCGCGTTGCGGCGGCCCGCCGCTGTTCGCGACGCTGGCGTGCGGCCTCGCGCCGCTCGGCGAAGAACTGGCGCAGCAGCCGCGCGGCAGGTTCGGCCAGGACGCCGCCCTGGATGCAGGTGTGGTGGTTCAGCTGCCGCTCGCCAAACAGGTTCAGCACGGAGCCCGCCACGCCGGTCTTGGGGTCGGGGGCGGCAAAGACCACACGCTTGAGCCGCGCATGCATCATGGCCATCGCGCACATCGCGCAGGGTTCCAGGGTGACGAAGAGCTCGCACTCCGGCAGCCGGTAGTTGCCCAGCAGCTGAGCCGCATGGCGCAGGGCCACGATCTCGGCATGGGCGGTCGGGTCGTGCGTGGTGATGGGCCGGTTGTAGCCTGTGGCAATCACCTGGCCCTGGCGCATCAGCACCGCCCCCACCGGCACCTCGCCCACCAGCCACGCGTTGTGTGCCTGATCGAGGGCCAGGCGCATGGCGTATTCATCGGCAGGCGAAGCCGGCGCCACCACCGGGCCGGCAGCGGCGAGGGCGGGAGACGGCGGGACGGGCGATGAATCGGTCATGGAGCGCGACAGTGTAGCAAGCACCCCCCGGACGCACAGGGGCACTGCCCTGCCCTTATGCTGACGTCATGCAGGAACGTCTCTTCCCGGAGGACCCGCCGGATGTGCCGGCCCGGGAGCCCCAGGCCGCCGCAGCGATCCCATCTCGGGCGCCCCAGGCACCCGAGGCTGCCTCCTCCCGCCGCGGCGTGATGCCCGCTCCTGCGGACCCCTCGCTGGCCGCCCTGGCCCGGGCACTGCCGCCCCAGGTCCGGCTGGGAGGGTCGACCTGGAGCTACCCGGGCTGGGCCGGCCTGGTCTGGGACCGTCCCTACTCCGAATCGCAGCTGGCCCGGCGTGGGCTGCAGGCCTACAGCCGCCATCCCCTGCTGCGCTGCGTCTGTGTCGACCGCAGCTTCTACCGCTCGCTCAGCGCCAGCCAGTACGAGCAGCTGGCGCAGCAGGTCGGAGAGGATTTCCGCTTCATCGTGAAGGCCCCGGCCCTGGTCTGTGATGCCCAGGTCCGTGACGAGGACGGGCGAGGCCGCCAGATCAACCCCGCCTTTCTCGACCCGCGCCTGGCCCTGCAGGAGTTCGTGCAGCCCGCCATGGAGGGGCTGGGGCGCCGCCTGGGAGCCCTGGTCTTCCAGCTGAGCCCCCTGCCACCTCAATGGCTGCCCCGCATGGAAGACTGCCTGGCGAAGCTGGACGCCCTGCTGGCCGCCCTGCCCTCGCTGCAGGACTGCAGCCCGGATGGGCAGTTCGCCGTCGAAGTCCGCGACGCCCAGTGGCTGACCCCGGCCTTCGTCGAGATCCTGCGGCGGCATGGGGTCAGGTATTGCCTGGGCCTGCATCCCAAGCTTCCGCCGATCGAGGAGCAGCTGTGGATCCTGCGTCGCCTCTGGCCCTCGCCCCTGGTGTGCCGGTGGAATCTGCACCGCGCTCACGGCCCCTTCGGCTACGAAGAAGCCGAGAAGCGCTATGGCGACTACTCCCAGCTGCTGGCCCCCGATCCAGCCACCCGCTCGGCGCTGGCCCGCGTGGCCCGGGCCACCGCGGCGGCGGGACTGCCGGTCTATGTCGGCATCAGCAATCACGCTGAGGGATGCGCCCCTCGTTCGGCTGAGGCGCTGGCCCAGGCCATCGTGGGCAGCCCCGAACCGGCACCAGGCTGAGCACGGACTGCATCACGGTGCCGCGGCCTCCGAGGCACGCTGGGCGGCCTGGTCCATCGCGCCCTGGATCTGCTCGCGCACGGCTTCGGTTCGCGCCCTGGGACCGACGGCGTCCGGGCTGCTCGAGGCACGGTCCGCGGCCCCCGCGGAGGGCGGAGACGCGGCCTGCAACTGCCGCGCCGACTGCCGGGCATTGAACAGGACGATGCCCAGCACCAGAAGCAGGCCGACAAGGCCGAACGCAGCACGCATGGTGGACTCCCTTGAACGGTGAGGATGCTCTCCACGGGCATCTTCGCATGGGCCGTCCTGCCCCTCACGGCGCGGGCGGCGCCGGCAGGATCATGGCGGGGCGCAGCTTCATCTCGGAGTCCAGCAGCAGCTTGCTGCGCAGCTCGGCCTGCACGGCCTCGAGGTGCTGCTCGGTGTCCGCGATGTGGGCGAGCATCAGGCGCGCGACGCGCGCGGCGTCCTGCTTGCGGGCCGCGGCCAGGATCTTGCGGTGATGCACGACGGCCGCACAGCCCAGGGCCTGGTAGGCGGCCTCGGACACATGGACCGAGCCCACGACCAGGGTCTGCAGCAGGGCATTGATCAGCCGGCAATGGAAGCGCAGGAAGGCATTGGGGCAGGCCTCGGCGAGGATGTCGTGGAAGTGCAGGTCCTCGGTGCGCTGGCGCAGCGCCTCAGCGGTGCCGGCCATAGGCTCGCAGCACGCAATGCTGCGTTCCAGGGCCTGGAAATGCTCCTCGCCCAGGTGAGGCACCGCCGCAGCGGCAAGCGCGGGCTCCAGGAGACGCCGGACGGCATAGATGTCATGGACGTCGATGTCCTGGAAGAACAGGTAGTTCTGCAGGAACTGGAAGGTGCGGTCCAGCGAGACCGCCTCGATGGTCGCGCCGCCCCCCGGCCCGGTGGACAGGCGGATCAGGCCCTGCACCTCCAGGGCCTTGAGCGCCTCGCGCATGGTGCCGCGGCTGACCCCGAAATGCGCCTGCAGCTCGACCTCCTTGGGCAGGCGGGCGCCAGGCCGCAGATTGCGCTCGGTGATCCAGCGCTTGATCTGCTCCACGACCAGGTCGCCGCGCTTGAGCACCCTCTGGGAGGGATGGGCTGGCTGCATGTTCACGAGACTCCCTCGGCAATCGCTGCGCCCGGCCGCGGACCTGCGGCTCGGGAAACCTGCTCAGGCGCGCAGCGAGGCCATGTCGATCACAAAGCGGTAGCGCACATCACCGCCTTGCAGGCGCTCGAAGGCCTCGTTGATGTCCTGCATGCGGATGCGTTCGATGTCGCAGCAGATGCCATGCTGCGCACAGAAGTCCAGCATCTCCTGCGTCTGGGCAATGCCGCCCATGGTGGAACCAGCCAGGCTGCGACGCTGGCTGATCAGGCTGAAGGCGCGGATGCCCTGGGGCTCCGGCGAGATGCCCAGCATGACCAGCGTGCCATCGCGCCGCAGCAAACCGGCCAGGGCGTCCAGGTCCACGCGGCTGGACACCGTGTGGAGGATCAGGTCGAAGGCGCCACGCAGATGGGTCTGGGTGGCGAAGTCGGTGGCGCAGTGGAAGGCGTGGGCGCCCAGCCGGAACGCGTCCTGCTCCTTGCGTGCGGAATGGCTCAGGACGCTGACCTCGGCGCCCAGGGCCCGCGCGATCTTCACCGCCACATGACCCAGGCCGCCGAGCCCCAGCACCGCCACCCGCGTGCCCGGCCCCGCCCGCCAGTGCCGCAGGGGCGAGTACACGGTGATGCCGGCGCACAGCAGCGGCGCCGCCGCGTCTGATGGCAGCGCCTCGGGGATGGCCACGGTGTAGGCCTCGTCCACGACAATGGCCGTCGCATAGCCACCGTAGCTGCGGGTGAGGCCGTCGCGCTCCAGGCTGTTGTAGGTCGCCGTCATGCCTTGCTCGCAGTAGGGCTCCAGCCCTTCGAGGCAGGATGCGCAGCGCCGGCAAGAGTCCACGAAGCAGCCCACGCCCACCCGGTCCCCCACCTGCCGGCGGCTCACGGCTGGCCCGACGCGCTGCACGTGGCCCACGATCTCATGCCCCGGCACCATGGGGAAGAGCTGGCGCCCCCACTCGCCGCGCGCCTGGTGCAGGTCGGAGTGGCAGACGCCGCAGAAGTCGATCTCGATCAGCACGTCGCGGGGGCGCAGGGCCCGGCGTTGCACCTGCCAGGCGGTCAGCGGCTCGCCGCGGCGCTGGGCTGCAAAGGCTTTGGCCAGATACATGGAGACTCCTTGCTCGCTTCAGCGCTTCCAGGGTGGCGGGGCCACCGGCTCGGTACGGATCTCGGCCGGCCAGACCACGCTGCGCTCGCCGTCCGGCCGCCACTGGTTGACGCCGATGGCACGGAAGCCCGTGCCGAAGCGGGCGTTGTGGTGCTTCTCGAAGGCCCAGCGCGCGACCACCCCGACCATATCGGCCCCCTCCAGCGCGGCCACGAGCTTGTCGGGCTCGGTGCCGCCCTTCTCGATGGCCTGCTTGAGCAGGAACAGGGCGTCGTATGTGTAGCCGCTGGTGTAGTCGGGCGAGACCTTGTAGCGCGCGACGTAGCGGTCGTACCAGGGGATGGTCTTGGGCGTGATGGCCACGCGCTGGCTGCCGGTCATCAGGTTCATGTGGCTGACGGCGCGGCCCTCGGTGTCCTTCCAGAAGCGCGTGGAAGCGCCCGAGGCGTTGACGCCGAACATCGGCGGCCCCTGCAGCTCGCCCCATTGCTTGACGTAGATCGCGCCGTCGACGTGCGAGGAGAGGTCGATGATGTACTGCGGCTCGGCCCGCATGATCTTGCTCAGCAGGGGCTTGAAGTCCTTGGTGTCGACATCGAAGGCTTCGTCGGCCACGATCTTCACGCCGGCCTGGACCAGGTTCTGCTTCAGGGTCGGCAGCAGGCCCTTGGCCCAGACCGCGTTCTCGGCCAGGATGGCGGCGCGGTCGTAGCCCTTCTCCTTGAGCAGGCAGCGCACGGCGAAGTCGCTCAGCGCATCAGCCATCTCCTGAGTCGTGTGCATGACGCGAAACCAGTACTTGTGCCGCGCGTAGTCCTGCGACACGCGCTCGGACAGCTGCAGCGTGGCCGCGCCGGTCGAGACGAAGGGCACCTTGTAACGCACCATCTGGTCCAGGACGGCCATCGCCGCGCCGCTGGAGGCCGTCCCGACGACGGCCACGACCTTGTCGGAGAGCGCCAGCTTCTTGTAGGCGTTCACCGCGCCCTCGGGCTTGTATTCGTCATTGGCAATCACGAGCTCGAGCTTGCGGCCGCCGATGCCGCCGGCCGCGTTGATGTCCTCGGCCGCCAGGCGCGCTGCATTGACCAGCCCGTCGCCGGGCGGGGTGTTGAAGGGCGCGATCACGCCGATCTTCACGGTGTCTTCGGCATGGGCAGGCAGCACACCACCGGCAGCCAGCGCGAGGGCCGCGCAGCTGCCCATCCAGTGCCGCCGTGTGCCGCCAGAGCGCGTGCGCGCGGCGGGTGTCAGGGTCTTCAGGCAATTCATGTCCATCCTCCTTCGATGCATGCAGGCTTGCAGGGCGGTGTGCCCGGGCGCTGCCGGCCCTCCCTCAATCGGCGGCGCGGGCCGCCACGATCTCCACCTCGAGCATCCAGCGGGCATCCACCAGGCCGGAGACCCACACCAGCGTCATCGCCGGCTTGAGCGCGCCGAAGTAGCGGTGGCGGATCTCGGCGAAGGTCGCCATGTCGCACTGGGGCTTCAGGTAGCCGGTGAACTTGACGACGTCGTCCCAGTTCATGCGGGCCTCTCGCAGGATCTCGCTCAGGTTGTCCATGACCAGCTCGACCTGGCGGCCGAAGTCCGCCGGCACCTCGCCGGCCGGGTCCACGCCCACGGTGCCCGAGCTGAAGAGCAGGCGCGACTGGGGCGGCACGACGAAGGCATGCGAGTAGCGACGGCGGTAGGGCGGTGCAATGGTCTGCGGGTCCAGCACGGTGTTCACGGGGGGTCTCCTTGATGGCGGGGATGGCGGTCGGTGGTGCGGGCCTCAAAGGCCCAGATAGGCGGCGCGCACGCCCTCGTGGTGCGCCAGCTCGGCGCTGGGCCCGTGCAAGGCGATGCGGCCTTCCTCGAGCACGTAGGCGCGTTGCGAGGCCGCCAGCGCGAGCTGCGCGTTCTGCTCCACCACCAGGGCGGTCAGCCCCTGGACATTGAGCTCGCGAAGCACGTCGAAAAGCTGCCCCACGATCAGGGGCGCAATGCCGAAGGACGGCTCGTCCAGCAGCAGCACGGCCGGGCGCCCCATCAGGGAGCGTGCGATGGCCAGCATCTGCTGTTCGCCTCCGCTGAGCGATGCCGCGCGCTGGCGCAGACGCAGCTTCAGCACCGGGAACAGCTCGCAGACGAGTTCGACATCGGCCTCCACCGCTTCTCGATCGCGGCGCAGATGCGCGCCCAGGCGGAGGTTGTCCTCGACGCTGAGGTCGGGGAAGAGCTGCCGGCCTTCGGGGCAATGGATCACGCCCGCCTGCACGATCTGGCGCGGCGAGCGCCCCTGCAGGGCCTGCTGACCCAGCTGGATGCGGCCCGTGCAGGGCAGCAGGCCCGAGAGCGCGCGCAGCAGCGTGGTCTTGCCGGCGCCGTTGGGGCCGATCAGCGCCACCAGCTCGCCGGGCTTCACGCACAGGGAGACCTCATGGAGCACGGCCAGGCCGCCATAGCCTGCACTGAGCCGCTCGACCACCAGGGCGCCGCGCCCCGGTGCCGACTGGCTGCCACATGCCGGGGTCTCCTCGCCATCCGGCGCGCCGGTGCCGAGCGACCGGCTGTCGCATTCGGTATCGGGCCAACCCTCGCGTGATTCGCGTGCGGCATGCTGGCCGTTGGCGGGACGCTGATGCAGGGGCTCGCTCATGCCAGCGTCCCCTGCCGGCCGAGATAGGCCTCGATGACCTGCAAATTGGCGGCGATGGCCTGGGGCGTCCCTTCGGCCAGGCGGGCGCCGAAGTTCAGCACCAGGGCGCGGTCGATCAGGGGCATCAGCTCACGCAGGCGGTGCTCGATGATCAGCGTGGTGTGCCCTGCCTCGCGGCGATCACGCAGGCACTGGGCCACGCGGCGCACGGCCTGCGCCCCCAGCCCCGAGAAGGGCTCGTCCAGCAGCAGAAGCCGGGGGGCCGCGGCCAGGGCCCGGCCGATGTCCAGCAGGCGCAGCTCACCCTGGTTGAGGGATTCGCTCGGCGCATCGGCCTTGTGGGACAGGCCCAGGGTGTCCAGCCACTCACCGGCCCGCGCCCGCTGCTGCGCCACACCGGCGCAGCGGCCGGGCAGGCCCAGGGGCAGCATCAGCGACTCCAGCGCCGTCAGCCCGACGAAGGGCCGAGCCAGCTGAAAGCTCCGCGCCAGGCCAAGGCGGGCGATCGCATGCGGACGGCGGCCCAGCAGCTCGGTGCCCGCCAGGCGCACGGAGCCGCTGTCAGCTGGCAGGAAGCCGGTCAGCAGGTTGAACAGGCTGGTCTTGCCTGCACCGTTGGGACCGATGATGGCGTGGATGCTGCCAGCGGCGACCTCGAAGCCGAGATCCCTGACGGCGCACAGCCCGCCGAAGTGCTTGCTCAGACCGGAGACGACGAGCAGCTTCATGGACGGCCCTCCCCGGCTTGCCGCGGCGCGGCCAGGTGCCGCCTGGCAGAGCGGCGCCGGACCCAGGCGCTGCCGGCCAGGCCCTCGGGATGGAGGTAGACCAGCAGGATCAGAAGGCCGGTGAAGATCACGGCGCGGTACTGCTCGAACACGCGCAGGCCCTCGCTCAGCAGGATCAGCAGCGCCGCGGCCAGCGCTGGTCCGAACGGCCGGCCGCGCCCACCCACGGTGGCCAGCAGCACGATCATCACCGACAGGCCGCCAGAGAGCAGGTCCGGGTTCACCTGCATCTGCGTGTGGCCGTACATGGCGCCGCCCAGGCCGGCCAGGGTGCCGCTGAGCGTGAAGGCCAGGATTTTGTAGGCGGCGGTGTCGTAGCCGCTGGCCATCACGGCGTCCTCATGATGGCTGCTCGCACGCAGCACCAGGCCGAGACGCGATCGCATGAAGGCCTGCATGGCCAGGCAGGAGAGGGACAGCAGGGCCAGGCACACGAGCAGGTCCGCCCCCACGCTGCTGGTGAAGGGCCGCAGGCCGGACAGGCCCTCCTCCCCGCCGGTGTAGCGCGAGAGGATGAAGCTCAGCTTGTAGCCCATGGCCGCCACGGCGATGGTGGCCAGTGAAAAGTAGGGGCCTCGCAGTCGGAGCGTCAGCGACCCCAGCAGCGCCCCCAGCGTGCCGGCCGCCACCGCGGCCAGGGGCACCGAGAACAGGGGGTCCAGCCCCAGGTGCCGGCCCAGCAGGGCGGAACCGTAGCCCGCACCGCCGATGAACACGGCATGCCCGAAGTTGTCGAGCCCGGTGGGACCGCAGAGCAGGTCCCAGCTGGCGGCGAACTGCGCATAGACGACGGCCAGGATGAGGAGCTCGTGCACATAGGGCGCATCGATGAGCAGGGCTGCCGCCGCGGCAGCCAGCACCAGCACGGCACCCAGGGGCGGCACGCTGCGAAGGACATCGAGCGGGCTCATAGGCTTCTCGTGGCGAAGAGGCCCGTGGGGCGGAGGATGAGCACCAGCACGATCACCAGCAGGGCCACGAGGTCGGCGAACTGGTCCGACAGCGTGAAGGTGGTCACGACCTCGGCGAAGCTCAGCACGAAGGCCGCCACCACGGCACCGGGCAGACTGCCCAGGCCGCCCAGAATGGCGATCGCGAAGGCCTTCACCAGCCAGTAGGCCCAGATCGACGGCACCAGGGTGATGGTGGGCGCCACCAGCGCACCGGCCAGGGCGGCCAGGGCTGCAGACAGCACCAGGGTGCCCGCCACGATGCGCGAGGCATCCATGCCCACCAGCAAGGCCCCCTGCCGATTCTGGGCTACCGCGATGACGGAGCGCCCTTGCGCCGTATGCCGCAGAAAGGCCCACAGCACCAGCAGCAGCACCAGCGCCAACGGGAACAGCAGCAACTCCAGCTGGAGCAGCCTCACGCCCATCAGCGTCTGGCTGCCGGCCAGCAAGCCCGGAACGCTGGTGCTGGTGGCGCCAAAGCCCGCCCGCAGGCATTGCTCGACGAACAGGGCCACAGCCAGCGACATGACCATGACATAGGACGGCGACTGCAGGCGCCTGCGCAGCAGCACCGCGTGGAGCAGGGCCGCCACGACGCAGGTCGACAGCACCGCCAGCGCGATGGCCAGCAGCAGCCAGCGTCCGCCGAACAGCGGCCCGTAGAACAGGTAGGTGAAGTAGCCCCCCAGCATGAACAGCGTGCCATGGGCCAGGTTGAGCACGCCACCCACCGAGAACACCAGCACGAAGCCCACGGCGACCAGGGCGTAGATCGCACCGCGGCTGAGCGTGAACAGGACGATCTCAAGCATGGCGGCACCCCTCGAGCAAGGTGCATGGGCAGGGCTTGGGCCTGCCGCCGCGGCGTGAGCACATGGAGGACCTCCTGCGTCAATTTATGATGATAAATATAATAAATTCAATAAAACCATGTCCACTGAAGAAGCCTAGGTAGTTACCCCTGACAGCCCGCGGGCTCATTGTGGGCAGCGAGGCGTGAAGCCGGCGCCGGGCGGCGCTGTGCCTGTTGACAGCTGACAAGCCCGCGCGTCCGTGCCAGGCGCAGCGGCAAGGCAGGAACCCGGGGAAAGCGCGAAAAAAAAGGAGAGCCGAAGCTCTCCTTTGCGTTGCAGCGGGGTGCTGCGCGTGACCTCGGCGCTTGCAAGCGCCTCGGAGTCATTCGGCACATCGTCGGGCTGACTGCCTCCACCCACCTCGGCGCTTGCAAGCGCCTCGGAGTCATTCGGCACATCGTCCGGCTGACTGCCTCCACCCACCTCGGCGCTTGCAAGCGCCTCGGAGTAATGAGGCACACAACAGTCCTCAGGACTGTTGTGTGTCCCCATTACTCCCATTCAATGGTCGCAGGCGGCTTGCTCGAGACGTCGTAGGTCACGCGGTTGATGCCGCGCACCTCGTTGATGATGCGCCCCGACACCTTCTTCAGCAGGCCGTAGGGCAGCTCGGCCCAGTCGGCGGTCATGAAGTCGCTGGTCTGCACGGCGCGCAGGGCCACCACGTAGTCGTAGGTGCGGCCGTCTCCCATCACGCCCACGCTCTTCACCGGCAGGAAGACGGTGAAGGCCTGGCTGGTGAGGTCGTACCAGGTCTTGCCCGTGGCCTCGTCCTTCCAGTGGCGCAGCTCCTCGATGAAGATCGCGTCGGCACGGCGCAGCAGGTCAGCGTAGTCCTTCTTCACCTCGCCCAGGATGCGCACGCCCAGGCCCGGGCCCGGGAAGGGGTGGCGGTAGACCATCTCGGGCGGCAGGCCCAGTGCCACGCCCAGCTCGCGAACCTCGTCCTTGAACAGCTCGCGCAGCGGCTCCAGCAGCTTCAGGCCCAGTTGCTCCGGCAGGCCGCCCACGTTGTGGTGGCTCTTGATGGTGGTGGCCTTCTTGGTCTTGGTGCCGCCGCTTTCCACCACGTCGGGGTAGATCGTGCCCTGAGCCAGGAAGGTCGCGCCCTTGTGCCCCTGGCCGCTGGCCTTGAGCTTCTCGGCCTCGGCCTTGAACACATCCACGAAGAGACCGCCGATGATCTTGCGCTTCTTCTCCGGATCCGTGACGCCGGCCAGCTGGCCCAGGAAGAGCTCGCTGGCATCCACGCGGATCACGCGGGCGTGCAGCTTGCCTTCGAACATGTCCATGACCATGTCGCCCTCGTTGAGGCGCAGCAGGCCGTGGTCCACGAAGACGCAGGTGAGCTGGTCGCCGATGGCGCGGTGGATCAGGGCCGCGGCCACGCTGGAGTCCACGCCGCCGGACAGGCCGAGGATCACCTCCTCGTCACCCACCTGCTCGCGGATCTTCTGCACGGCTTCCTCGATGTAGTTGCCCATGACCCAGTCGCCCTTGCAGCCGGCGATGTCCCGCACGAAGCGCGTCAGCAGCGCATGGCCCTGCACGGTGTGGGTCACTTCCGGGTGGAACTGCACGGCGTAGTAGCCCTTGGCTTCATTGGCCATGCCGGCGATGGGGCAGCTGGGCGTGGAGGCCATCAGCGTGAAGCCCGGGGGCAGCGCGGTGACCTTGTCGCCGTGGCTCATCCAGACCTTGAGCATGCCGTGGCCTTCCGGCGTGGCGAAGTCCTGCAGGCCGTCCAGCAGCTTCGTGTGGCCGTGGGCCCGGACCTCGGCGTAGCCGAACTCGCGGTGCTCGCTTGCCTCCACCTGGCCGCCCAGCTGCACGGTCATCGTGAACATGCCGTAGCAGATGCCCAGCACGGGAACGCCCAGATCCCACACGGCCTGCGGCGCGCGCAGCTCGTGGTCCTCGTAAGTCGACGCATGGCTGCCGGACAGAATGATGGCCTTGGGCGCGAAGCTGCGGATGAAGTCGTCCGAGACATCGTTCGGATGGATCTCGCAGTAGACATGGGCCTCACGGACACGGCGGGCGATCAGCTGGGTGACCTGGGAGCCGAAGTCGAGGATCAGGACTTTGTCATGCATGGTGGTGCTCACTCAATGGCCGGCCGGCGCCGGGGCAGCGCTGGCCGAAGGGGTGGCCCGCGCGAAATGGCGCCAGGCGAAGAACAGGGACAGTGCCTGCAGCAGGGCACAGAAGTAGAAGGGCGCGCCGGCCAGCCAGTTCGTGGGCGGCACATCCGAGACGAGGTACATCAGGCCCGGGCCGATCACCGGCGCCAGCACGGCCATCACGCTGTTGAGCGAGGAGACGGCGCCCATGGTCTCGCCCTGGGTGCGGGCGTCCGCCGCGTTGGAGATCAGGCTCTGCAGCGCCGTGCCGGCGGCGAAGCCCAGTACGTTGACGACGATGGGCACGAACATCATCCAGCCCTCGGTCGCCCACCCCCAGAAGGCATTGGTGAGCACCGAGGACGCCAGGCCCCACATCACCAGCTTGTGCGCCGCGAAGGCCTTCAGCAGGCGAGGCATCAGGAAGCCCTGCACGATGACCGACATCACGCCCACCGCGAACAGCGACAGGCCGTTGGCCTTGGGACCCCAGCCGAACTTGTGCGCCGTGTAGAGCACCCAGCTGCTGTGCAGGATCAGCTGCGCCAGGCCGCTCAGCCCGAGCACGAAGACCAGTCCGCCCACGCCCTTGAGCTTGCCCAGGCGACCGAGCGCGCTGACCGGGTTGGCCTTGCGCCACTCGAAGGGGCGGCGGTTCTCGGGCTTGAGGGACTCGGGCAGCACGAAGAAGCCGTACAGCCAGTTCACCAGAGCCAGCGAGCCGGCCACGAAGAAGGGCAGGTGCAGGTTGATGTCACCCAGGATGCCGCCCATGGCCGGCCCGAGGATGAAGCCCATGCCGAAGGCCGCGCCCAGCATGCCGAAGCGCTTGGCGCGCTCTTCCGGCGCGCTGATGTCGGCCACGTAGGCATTGGCGACGGCGGCATTGGCCTGCATCGCACCGCTGACCAGGCGCACGGCCACCAGCATCCACAAGGCGGTGGCGGTGGCGGTGACGAAGAAGCTCAGCGCCAGGCCGCAGAAGCCGATCAGCATCACCGGCCGGCGGCCGTAGCGGTCGGACAGGGAGCCCAGGATGGGCGAGCCGAAGAAGTTGGCGATACCAAAGGCAAAGGCCACCGCCAGATACGCCAGGTTGTGCTCGGCCGGCGTGCGGGCGAAGGTGCCTACCAGCGGTGGCAGCACAGGGATGATGAGGCCGATGCTGATCATGTCGATCAGCACGGCAATCATGATGAAGAGCATCCCGGCCTGGCGCCCGGTCTTGGGAGCGGGGGCCGGATTTTCAGACACGGTCATTGCTTGTGCTCATGGCTGCTGCGGGCCGGAATGAAAGCAGGGGCGACCTGCGTCGCCCCTGCTTTGCACCTGCCGGCTTACTCCGATCGGTAGTTCGGCGCCTCTTTGGTGATCTGCACATCGTGGACATGGCTTTCGCGAATGCCCGCGGCGGTGATCTCGACGAACTCGGCGCGCTCGTGCATCTCGGCGATGGTGGCGCAACCGCAGTAGCCCATGGAGGCACGCACGCCACCGGCCATCTGGAAGACGATGGCGACCATGGACCCCTTGTAGGGCACGCGGCCTTCGATGCCCTCGGGCACCAGCTTGTCCGCGTTGGGATTGGTGGTCTCGTCGTTTTCCTGGAAGTAGCGGTCGGCCGAACCAGCCTTCATCGCGCCGATGGAGCCCATGCCGCGATAGCTCTTGTAGGAGCGGCCCTGGAAGAGGATGACCTCGCCCGGCGCTTCCTCGGTACCGGCGAACATGCCGCCCATCATCACGGCGCTGGCGCCGGCGGCGATGGCCTTGGCGATGTCGCCCGAGTAGCGGATGCCGCCGTCGGCGATCAGCGGCACGCCCGTGCCCTTGAGCGCGGTGGCGACGTAGTCGATGGCGGTGATCTGGGGCACGCCCACGCCGGCCACGATGCGGGTGGTGCAGATGGAGCCGGGGCCGATGCCGACCTTGACGCCGTCAGCACCCGCCTCGACCAGGGCCAGGGCCGCTGCACCGGTGGCGATGTTGCCGCCGATGACGTCGACCTGCGGGAAGTTCTTCTTCACCCAGCGCACGCGCTCGATGACGCCGGCGCTATGGCCGTGGGCCGTGTCGACCACGATGGCATCGACGCCGGCCTTCACCAGCAGCTCGACGCGCTCTTCCGTGCCCTCACCCACGCCCACCGCCGCGCCGACGCGCAGCTTGCCCTGGGCATCGCGAGCGGCATTGGGGAAGTTGGTCTGCTTGGTGATGTCCTTGACCGTCATCAGGCCGCGCAGCTCGAAGGCATCGTTGATGACCAGCACGCGCTCGAGCTTGTGCGTGTGCATCAGCGCCTTGGCCTCGGCCAGCGAGGCGCCTTCCTTGACCGTGATCAGGCGTTCGGCCGGGGTCATGATCTCGCGCACCGAGGCGTCCATGCGGGTCTCGAAGCGCAGGTCGCGGCCGGTCACGATGCCGACCACCTTGCTGCCTTCCAGCACCGGGAAGCCCGAGATGCCGTGGTGCTCGGACAGCGCCTTGACCTGGCGGACCGTCGTGTCGGGCGTGATCGTGATGGGGTCGCGCAGCACGCCGGACTCATAGCGCTTGACGCGGGCCACTTCGGCGGCCTGCTGCTGCGGCGTGAGGTTCTTGTGGACGATGCCCATGCCGCCTTCCTGTGCCATGGCGATGGCAAGGCGGGATTCCGTGACCGTGTCCATGGCGGCGGACACCAGGGGCAGGTTGATCCGGATATTGCGGGTCAGCTGGGTGGCGAGGCTGGTGTCGCGGGGCAACACCTGGGAGAACGCAGGCACCAACAACACATCGTCGAAGGTGAGCGCTTTTCCAAGAAGGCGCATGAGGGTGGCTCCAGACGCAAAGCGGCATTATAGGGAAGTCGGGCGAGCCCTGCCCTGCCGGCTGTGAAAACCGGTCGCCAGGCCCGGCGCGCAAGGGGGAAGCCGGGCAAGTCGTGAACTATGGCCTTGGCTTCAGCACAGGCGGACACTAGCGTCAAGGCAGTTTCACATTCACTGACAACTGCAGGCGCAGGCACCGGCTTGAAGCCGTCGGGGCCGCCCTACACTTTGCTGGATTGACTCGGAAAAGAACTGACATGTCGTTGCGCCTCTCTCCCTGCCTTCAACTGCTGTCCTTGAGCGCATTGCTGCTGTTCGGCCCCGCGGCCGAGGCCCAGTGGAAATGGAAGGACGCCAACGGCAAGATCCAGTACAGCGACATGCCCCCGCCCCCCAGCGTGGCGGACAAGGACATCCTGCTGCGCCCCCCCGGCACCCGGGCCACCGTCGTGCCTTATGGCTCGGCCCAGGCAGCGGCAGCCAGCGCCGCCGCGGCAGCCTCCGCCAACGCCGCAGCCCAGGCTGCCGCGAAGAAGGACGCCGACCAGCAAGGCCAGGCCAAGAAGGAGGCCGAGCAGGCACAGGCTCGTCAGGCCGAGGAAGCCAAGAAGCTCGCCGCCGCCCGCGCCGAGAACTGCCAGCGCGCCCGCCAGAACCTGGTGCTGCTGGACACCGGCCTGCGGGTCTCGACCCTCAACTCCGCCGGCGAAACGGTCTTCATGGACGACAAACAGCGCGCCGCCGAACGCGAGCGCGTGCAGGCCATCGTCAACAAGGACTGCCGCTGAGCAGGCCGCGGCGGCGCCCCTCAGCCGCCCGTCTTCCCTGACAGCGGCCGGTGCCGCGAGACGATCCGCCGGCCGGTGGCCCGATAGCGCAGGCGCCGGGCCTCTTTGGGGTCCACGCTGAGCGGCCGGTAGACCTCCACCCGGTCGCGGTCCCTCAGCACCGTCTCCAGGGTCTGCTGACGGCCCCACACCCCCACGCAGAGCGGCCCGCCCGCCTCCAGGCCCGCGCGGTCCTGCGCGAAGCGTGGCGAGGCCGACAGAGCCTGCGACACCGTGCTGCCAGCCGCGAGCAGCAGCGGCTCAGCCTGCACGCAGCCCGGCCGCGGGCTCCAGACCAGCTCGATGCGGATCGCTGCCGACTCAGCGGGGGCCATAGACCACCTCGGCCCGCTTGACGAAGGAATCCACGAAGGTCGCAGCGATGCGGTCGAAGACCGGGCTCACCACCGCCTCGAGGGCTGCGCTGGAGAAGGCGTAGTGCAGTTCGAACTCGACCTTGCAGGCCTGCGGGGCCTGACCCGGCCCGGCGCTCAGCGGGAGGAAGGTCCAGTCCCCCTCCAGCGTGGAGAAGGGGCCATCGACCAGCCGCATGGCCACGCGCTCATGCCCCTCGTGGGTGTTGCGCGTCGAGAAGGACTGGCGCACCCCGGCGATGGACAGGCCCACGCGCGCCGTGACGCCGTCCTCGTGCGTCTCCAGCACCTCGGCACGGTCGCACCAGGGCAGGAACTCGGGATAGCGGGGAATGGCCGTCACCAGGTCATGCATTTCCTGGGGCGTGTACCAGAGCAGAACGGACTTCTTCACATGCTTCATACAATGCCGGGATTGTATTGGCCGCACGCGGCCCGAATGAGCCTCCATGTCCATCGCTGAAAACCGCCGCGCCCGATTTGAGTACCACATCGAAGAGCAGTACGAAGCCGGCATCGTGCTGGAGGGCTGGGAGGTCAAGGCCATCCGCGAAGGCCAGGTGCAGTTGCCCGATGGCTACGTGGTGATCAAGGACGGCGAGCTCTACCTCATCGGCTGCCGCATCAACCCGCTGCGCACCGCCTCCACCCACGTCAACCCGCTGGCCGACCGCACGCGCAAGCTGCTGATGAAGAAGGAGCAGATCCGCCGCCTCATCGGCAAGGTGGAACAGCGCGGCTTCACCATCGTGCCGCTGAACCTGCACTACAAGGACGGGCGGGTGAAGGTCGAGATCGCGCTGGCCAAGGGCAAGGCCCAGCATGACAAGCGCGAGACCGAGAAGAAGCGGGACTGGGAGCGTGAAAAGGGCCGCCTGATGCGCCACAAGGTCGGCGGCCCCGCCAAGGACTGAAGCCAACGGACACACCCGCGGCGCCGCATCCGGCCCATACTGTCCCCATCCCTCCTGGAGGACAGCCATGCCCCACCCCAGCCTCCCCACGGACACCCTGCTGGCCCTGCTGCGTCATGCGCCCAAGGCCGAGCTGCACCTGCACATCGAAGGCACCCTGGAGCCCGAGATGATGTTCGCGCTGGCGCAGCGCAACGGCATCACCCTGCCCTACCCCGACGTCGCCACGCTGCGCCGGGCCTACGACTTCCAGAACCTGCAAAGCTTCCTGGACCTCTACTACGCCGGGGCCAGCGTGCTGCTGCAGGCCCGCGACTTCGAGGACCTGGCCTGGGCCTATTTCCAGCGCGCCCGGGCCGATGGCTGCGTGCGCTGCGAGATCTTCTTCGACCCGCAGACCCACACCGACCGCGGCGTGCCGTTGGCCCTCGTGATGCAGGGCCTCAACACCGCCATCGCGCGCGCCCGGCGCGAGCTGGGGCTCAGCGTCGGGCTCATTCCCTGCTTCCTGCGCCACCTCAGCGAGGAGGCCGCCCTGGACACGCTGGAAGCCCTCAAGCCCTACCGCGAGGACCTGCTGGGCGTCGGCCTGGACAGCAGCGAGCTGGGCCATCCACCCGAGCAGTTCGCCATGGTCTTCGCCGCCGCGGGCGCCCTGGGCCTGCACCGCGTGGCCCATGCCGGCGAGGAAGGCCCGCCCGCCTACATCTGGGATGCCCTGCGCAGCCTGCATGCCGAGCGCATCGACCACGGCGTTCGCTGCCTGGAGGACGCCGCGCTGGTGGCCCATCTGCGCCAGGCCGGCACGCCGCTGACCGTCTGCCCGCTGTCCAACGTCAGGCTGCGCGTGGTGCAGCGCCTGGAGGACCATGCCCTGCCGCAGCTGCTGGCCGAGGGCCTGTGCGCGATGATCAATGCGGACGACCCCGCCTACTTCGGCGGCTACCTGATGGACAACATCGAGGCCTGCGCCCGCGCGATGCCGCAGCTGGGCCTGGCCGAATGGCACCGCCTGCTGGACAACAGCCTGGCGGCCAGCTTCGCGCCGGATACCGACAAGATCGCCTGGCGCGCCCGGCTCGCACGGGATTTCGCCGCGGCCGGCTTCGATCCGGGCTTTGACCCGGACGCCCCCGCGGACCTCAGCCCAGACGCCTGAGCGCCTGCGCCAGGTCGGCCTGCAGATCGTCCGCCGCCTCCAGGCCGAGGGCGAAGCGGACGATGTGCCCGGCCTCGTAGGGCAGCGCCAGCGATCGGCTGCGGCTCATGTTGTAGGGCACGGCCAGGCTCATCGGGCCGGCCCAGGAGTAGCCGATGCCGAAGAGCTCCAGCGCGTCCACGAAGGCATCCACCTGGGCGGCGCTGTACTGCGGCTGGAACACGGCCGAGAACAGGCAGGCCGCGCCGCCGGCGCTCAGCTCGCACCAGTGCGCATGGCCGGGCGACCCCGGCAGCGCCGGGTGCAGCACGCGTGCCACCTGCGGCTGGGCCTGCATCCAGCGGGCCAGCTGGCGGGTGCTGGCATCCTGGGCGCGGTAGCGCAGCTCCAGCGTCGGCAGGCCACGCAGCACCAGCTCCACATCGTTCTGGCCGAGGCCGTAGCCCAGGTGCTCGTGGCAGTCGTTGAGGCGGTCGTGCAGGGCCTGGTCGCGGGTGTAGACCGCGCCCATCAGCACGTCGGCACCGCCGGAGGGGTACTTGGTCAGGGCCTGCATGGAGATGTCCACGCCGAAGCCCGGCTCGCGCTCCGGCAGCAGGTCGAAGGGCTTGAAGGCGACGCCAGCGCCCCAGGTGTTGTCCAGCGCGGTGGTGATCCCGCGGGCCTTGCAGGCGCGGATCAGGCCGATGAGATCAGGGAACTCCAGCGTGATGGAGCCGGCGGCCTCCAGCCACACGAGGCGCGTCTTCTCGCTCAGCAGGGCCTCGAAGGCCGGCACATCCAGCGGGTCGTAGACCTTGTGCGTGACACCCAGACGCGGCAGGAACCCCGTGCAGAGATGGCGGTTCTGTCCGTAGACGTTGTCGGGGATCAGCACTTCGTCGCCCGGCTGCAGCAGGCCCAGGCTCACCACGGTGATGGCGGACAGGCCGCTGGGCGTCAGCAGGCAGTGCTCGGCCCCCTCAAGCGTGGCCAGGCGCGCGGCCAGCGTGTAGGAGGTGGGCGTGCCGTGCAGACCGTAGCGGTAGCTCTTGCCGTCGCGGGGGCGGTAGGTGTGCAGGTCCGCCGTGTCCTTGAACAGCACGGTGGAGGCCTTGAAGACGCCCACCGGCATGGCGGCCCAGCCTTCGGGCGGCTGGTAGGGATGGTGGATCTGCTCGGTGGCGATGGCGCGCTTGGGCTTCATGGGCGGGAGGCGTGGGTGGCGGGCCCGCCCGGATGTGCCGGGCGCCGGCCCTGGTGAGAGGTGCCGGCCGCGGGCCGGCACCGGTCAGGGCGTCGGGTTCAGATCGGCAGGCCGATCAAGTCATGGCCTTCGGCGGCCACGATGCGGGCGCGGGTGAACTCGCCCACCTTGAGCGTCTTGCTGGCCTTCTCGGGCGGCAGCAGGCGCACGGTGCCGTCGATCTCGGGCGCGTCGGCGTAGCTGCGGCCCACGCCGCCCTTGCGGCCCAGGGCCGGGGCGGAGTCGACCAGCACCTGCATGGTCGCACCGATACGGCTGCGCAGCTTGTCAATGGACACGGCCTCGGCCACCTCCATGAAGCGCGCCTGGCGCTCGTTGCGCACCTCGTCGGGCAGCGCACCCGGCAGCTCGTTGGCCGAGGCGCCGGACACGGGCGAGTAGGCGAAGCAGCCGGCGCGGTCAATGCGGGCTTCCTTCATGAAGTCCAGCAGGTACTGGAACTCGGCTTCCGTCTCGCCGGGGAAGCCGGCGATGAAGGTGGAGCGGATGACGATGTCCGGGCACACGGCGCGCCAGGCCTGGATGCGCTCCAGGTTGCGCTCGCCATTGGCCGGGCGCTTCATGCGCTTGAGCACGTCCGGGTGAGCGTGCTGCATCGGCACGTCGAGGTAGGGCAGGATCAGGCCTTCGGCCATCAGCGGCAGCACCTCGTCCACATGCGGATAGGGGTAGACGTAGTGCAGGCGCACCCAGGCGCCATGCTGCTTCGCCAGCTCACCCAGCTGCGCGACCAGGTCGAACATGCGGGTCTTGACGGGCTTGCCGTCCCAGAAGCCGGTGCGGTACTTGACGTCCACGCCATAGGCGCTGGTGTCCTGACTGATGACCAGCAGCTCCTTGACGCCGGCCTCGAACAGGGCGCGGGCCTCGTTGAGCACGTCGCCGATGGGGCGCGAGACCAGGTCGCCGCGCATGCTGGGGATGATGCAGAAGGAGCAGCGGTGGTTGCAGCCCTCGCTGATCTTCAGGTAGGCGTAGTGCTTGGGCGTGAGCTTGATGCCCTGGGCCGGCACCAGGTCCACGAAGGGATCGTGGGGCTTGGGCACGTGCTGGTGCACGGCGTCCATCACCTCCTGCGTGGCGTGCGGGCCGGTGACGGCCAGCACGCTGGGGTGCACCTCGCGCACCAGGTTGTCGGTGTTGGCCCCGCTCTTGGCGCCCAGGCAGCCGGTGACGATCACCTTGCCGTTCTCGGCCAGGGCCTCGCCGATGGTGTCCAGGCTTTCCTTGACGGCATCGTCGATGAAGCCGCAGGTGTTGACGATCACCAGGTCCGCCCCGGCAAAGGTCTTGGAGGTGTCATAGCCCTCGGCCCGCAGCTGGGTGAGGATGAGTTCGGAGTCGGTCAGGGCCTTGGGGCAGCCGAGGCTGACGAAGCCGATCTTGGGGGCGGGCGTGGCCGCGACGGCCTCTTGGCCCGGGGAGGTGGATGCGCTCATCCCGCGATTTTAGGCGGTGACGCGCGCCGTACCCACGCAGCCCGTTCATCACGCCGTCAAATGGCAGCGCCTTGACGATTTCTTGGCGCCGGCGTCAGCGCTGAAAGGCCAGGGACGCCTACTTCTTGCCGCCAAAGCCGGGCATGCCCGGCATGACGGGGAACATCGATCCCGCCTGCTGCATCTGCTCCTGCATCTGGGTCAGCAGGTTCTTGGACTGCTCCATGTAGCTGCCCATGAGGCCCTGCATGGCGGGCGTCTGGCCGCTGAGGAACTGCGTCCAGAGCTCGGGGCTGAAGGGCAACCCCTTGCTCTGCTCGACGAAGCTGTGCTGCAGGTCGGTGAAGGTCTGCAGGTTCTTCTCGAGGTAGGCGCCCATCACTCCCTGCATGGCGTGGCCGTAGAAGCGGATGATCTGCTCGAGGATCTGGGTGGAGAACATGGGCACGCCACCGGTCTCCTCCTCCAGGATGATCTGCAGCAGGATGGAGCGAGTGAGGTCGTCGCCGGTCTTGGCGTCGCGCACCTCGAAGCTCTGACCCTGCAGCACCATGGCCTTGACATCGGCCAGGGTGATGTAGCTGCTGGTCTGGGTGTCGTAGAGACGCCTGTTGGGGTACTTCTTGAGCACACGCGGGCCTGCCTTGCCGGCCGGATCCTGCGTGGAAGACGCCTTGCCTCGACGGGCAGTGACCATGAAAACTCCTTGAGCGAGAGCGAAGATTCTAGGAGCGCCCCCGCCGAGCAGCCGGACGGGTTTTCCCCGTCGTTCAAGGGGGCAGGCGCGGCGATCAAGGCTTGCTGCTGCGCACGAACTCCGCCGCCACATCGGCCGGGATGGCATAGGTGATGCCCGTCGGCGAGCTGAGCGCCGATTCGCGCGTGCCCTTGATCAGCACCATGCTCACCACGCCCAGCACCAGGCCACTGTCCGGCTCGAAGACCGGACCGCCGCTGTTGCCGGGGTAGGCAGTGACATCCAGCTGCATCACCTGGAAACCGCCGTCGCGCAGCTGCCGGATGGCCCGCGGGGACAGGGCCTGCGCCACCGGCGGCGGCAGCACCACATCGGTCATGGCGGCCAGCACACCGCGGTGCGTGACGGCCGTGTAGCCCACGGCGCCGGCCAGCGGAAAGCCCATGAGGGCGATGTCCATGCCCTCGCGCAGCTGATCGGCCGAGGCCAGGCGAAGCGGCTTCACCGGTGCACCTTCGACGCTGAGCAGGGCCAGGTCCCGGCTCACGTCCTGAGCCACCACCAGTGCCGTGCGCTGGCTCCACTTGCCCTTGCCCTCGGGCACCTGCACCACCAGGCGCCGCCCTTCGATCAGGCTCGCCGCCTCGGGGATCACATGCGCATTGGTCAGCACATGGCGCCCCTCCAGCACGGCAAAGCCGGTGCCACGGAAATTGAAGCGCGGGGTGTCGGTCTCGGCGTAGGTACCGACCATCAGCACGGAGGGCTTGAGCTGCTGGACGGTCTCGGGCAGCGCGGCCGTCGCCAGGCCAGGCAAGACCGCGCCCCAGGCCAGTAGCCCCGCCAGCACGCAGCGGCGGCTCGTGCGTCCGCCCCAGAAAGTCCCCTGCTTGTCCATGCCGTGCCAGCTCCGCGTCATCGTGTGTCGATGGCGCGCATCTTCGCATTGCGACGGCCCGGCCGGCGCCCCTGAGGTGTGGGTCGGTCCGAACTCAAACGCAAGCAAGGACCCAAAGCAAAAAGCCCGACAGATCTGAGATCTACCGGGCTTTTTTGGGCTCCCCGCCGAAGCAGGGCCTACCGAATTTGGTAGGCGCGATTGGATTCGAACCAACGACCCCCACCATGTCAAGGTGGTGCTCTAACCAACTGAGCTACGCGCCTGAAGAGCTTCGCACTATAGCATGGAATTTTCGGAGTTGTCTACATTCTCGAAATTTTCTTCATGACTGCCCTGGAGAGCAGCGCTCGACGACACCCCCGAGCGCGTGTCGCCAGCCCCTGCCCTCAGCGCCGCCGCGCGCTGCGCACGCCGCTCACCTGCGTCACGGCCTGCAGCACCTTGGACAGGCGGCCGGAGTCGCTCACTTCCACCGTCAGGCTGATCCAGCTGTTGGAGCCCTTGCTCTGCTTGCTGGGCTGCAGGTTCATGGCGGTGACGTTGAGCTTCTCCTTGGCGAAGACTTCCAGCACGTCGCGCAGCAGGTGCTGGCGCTCCATGGCGTCGATGATGACGTCCACCGGATAGGCCAGGCCCTGCCCGCCCTTGCCAGATTGCTCGCCCCAGGTCACGGCGATCACGCGCTCGGGAGCGCGCTGGGCCATCTCGCGGAAGTTGGTGCAGTCGCAGCGGTGGATGGCCACGCCCTTGCCGCGGGTCACATAGCCGCTGATCTCGTCCGGCGGGGCCGGACGGCAGCAGCGCGCGAGGTTGGTCAGCAGCGAGTCCACGCCCACCACCAGCACACCGCCCTGCCCCGCGCCCTTGCTGCCGGCCTTGGTGCGGCGCAGGGCCAGCTGCTCGTCGGTCTCGGGCTGCTGTTCCTGCGGGCGCAGCAGCAGCTCGATATTGCGCAGCGAGTATTCGTCCTTGCCCACCACCTCGAAGAGTGCGTCCGCATTCTTGAAGCCCAGGCGCGAGGCCAGGTCCTCCAGCTTGATCGCGGTGCGGCCTTCGCGCTGCAGCAGCTTCTCGACCAGCTCGCGGCCCTTGGCCACGGTCTGCGCCTGGGCCTGGGCATTGAACCAGGCCCGCACCTTGGCGCGGCTGCGCTGGCTCTGCAGATAGCCCAGCTCCGGGTTGAGCCAGTCCAGCGAGGGCCCACCGCCTTCCTTGAGCGCGCTGATCTCGATGGTCTGCCCGCTCTGCAGCGGCGTGTTCAGCGGCACCATCTGGCCGTCGACCTTGGCACCGCGGCAGCGGTGGCCGAGGTCCGTGTGCACTGCATAGGCGAAGTCCACCGGGGTCGAGCCGGCCGCCAGCTCCACCACGGTCGACTGCGGCGTGAAGACGTAGATGCGGTCGTCGAAGACGCCCTGCGCCTCGTTGCTGACGTAGTCGCGCTCCCAGGCCAGCAGCTGGCGCAGCACGGCCTTGCGGGCCTGGGCGACCTGCTCCTCGAAGTCGCCCGCGGCGGCCACGCCGGCATAGCCCTTGGTGCCCGCCTCCTTGTAGGCCCAGTGCGCCGCCACGCCATGCTCGGCATGCTCGTGCATGGCGCGGGTGCGGATCTGCACCTCCATGGCCTTGTCGTCGGCCCCGCGCACCACGGTGTGCAGGGACTGGTAGCCATTGGGCTTGGGCTTGGCGATGTAGTCGTCGAACTCGCCGGCCACGGGCTGGTACTTCTCGTGCAGATGGCTCAGCACGGCGTAGCAGTCGGCCACGTCCTTGACGATGACGCGCAGGGCGCGCAGGTCGAAGACCCGCTCCAGGCTCAGGCTCTTGCCCTGCATCTTCTTCCAGATGCTGTAGAGGTGCTTGGGCCGGCCCTGCACCTCGGCCTCGATGCCCAGGGCGCGCAACTCCTGCACCAGGCCCACGCGCGCGAACTCGACACTGACCTCGCGCTCCAGGCGCTTCTCGTCCAGGCTCTTGGCGATGGCCTTGTAGGTCTCGGGCTCAAGGAAGCGGAAGGACAGGTCCTCCAGCTCCCACTTGACCTGCCAGATGCCCAGGCGGTTGGCCAGAGGCGCGAAGACCTGCAGCGACTCCGTGGCCAGGGCCGACGGACAGGGCAACTTGCTCGCGGCGTAGTAGCGCAGGGTCTGCAGGCGCGAGGCCAGGCGCAGCAGCACCACGCGCAGATCCCGCGAGAAGGCCAGCAGCATCTTGCGCACGCGCTCCGTCTGCTGCTGGCGCTGCTCCTCCTCGACCAGGGCCTCGCGCGCCGCCCGCTGGATCTGCACCAGCTTGCGGGTGTGCGTCACCAGGCTGGCATAGCTCTCGCCAAAGGCCTTGGCGACGATCTCCTCGGGCTTGTTGAGGAAGTCGCCCGCATAGACGAGATAGGCCGCGGCCTGCATGGCCGGCGCCGCGCCGACGCCGGCGAGCAGGGCCGCCACGCCATCGGCGTGGGCCAGGGCGTCCTCGCCGGTGTCCAGGGGCTGGCCGCGCAGCAGGGGCTCGGCGAAGGCGCGCGCCCGGGCCACGGGCAGCAGCGGGGTGCCTTCGGCCTGCGGATCGGCGCCGGGCAGCGCGGCGGGCAGGTCGGCATCGGCCAGCGCCACGATGGGCGCCGCGTGCTCGGCGGGATGTACGGCAACTCCGGTCTTCATGCGCGCTTCAGGAACTCCTCGACGACGGCGATCTGCGCCTCGTCGCTGAACATGGGGGCATGACCTGCCCCCGCGATCTCCACCAGCTCGGCACGCGGCCCACGCTGGGTCATGGCCTCGGCGGTGGCGCGCGAGAGCAGGTCCGAGTCCGCGCCGCGGATCAGCAGCGTGGGCATGCGCAGGCTGTCGTAGCCGGCCCAGAGCATCTGCTCGGCCGTCTTTGCGATCTCGGGCGTGACCGCCGCCACGGCCTGTGCGATGGCGGGGTCGTAGTGCAGCTTGAACTGATCCCCGTCGGCCTTGAACATGGGCCGGGACAGCGTCAGCCAGTCCTCGTCATTGATGGGGCCGAAGCCGGCGGAGATGGTGCGCAGATAGGCAGCCCCCTCCTCCACCGTCTTGAAGCGCAGGGGCTGACCCAGATAGGCGCCGATGCGCTGGAGGGCCGCCGCCTCGACGCTGGGGCCCACGTCATTGAGCACCAGGCGACGGATGGGCGTGCCCGGCAGCGAGGCCAGGCCCAGGCCGATCAGCCCGCCCATGGAGGTGCCCACCAAGTCCACCTGCTCGACGTCCAGCCGGGCGATGAGCGTGACCATGTCGGCCACATAGCTCGGGATCTGGTAGGCGGCGGGGTTCTTGAGCCAGTCGCTGCGGCCACGGCCGACGACGTCCGGGCAGATCACGCGGTAGTCGCAGCTGAGCCGTCGGGCCAGGCGGTCGAAGTCCCGGCCCTGGCGGGCCAGGCCGTGCACGCAGACCAGCACCCGCGGATTGTCCCGGGCCCCCCATTCCCAATAGGCCATGCGGTGCAGGCCGGTGGCGCTGAGGCAGCGCAGGGTATTCAGCAGCGGTTCAGACATTGTTTGTATCCTCACGCGGAAGCGCGGGGCCGTCCCCGGGATTCCAAAAGCCCGCGAGGGCGTTGACGGCATTCTGCCCTGGCAGGCAGGCCCGCACCCCGAAGTCCACGCAGACCCACGAAAGGAATTCACATGTTGAAAGGCAAGACTGCCCTGGTGACCGGTTCCACCAGCGGCATCGGGCTGGGCATCGCCCTCGCTCTGGCTCGCGAGGGCGTGAACATCGTGCTCAACGGCTTCGGTGATGCCGAGGGTCCGAAGGCCGAGGTGGCGGCACTGGGCGTGAAGGTCGGCTACCACGGGGCCGACATGAGCAAGGCCGCCGAGATCACCGAACTGATGGCCTATGCCCAGCGCGAGTTCGGGGGGGTGGACATCCTCGTGAACAACGCCGGCATCCAGCACGTGGCGCCGGTCCAGGACTTCCCGACGGAGCGCTGGGACGCCATCATTGCCATCAACCTCAGCTCGGCCTTCCACACCACGCGCCTGGCGCTGCCCGGCATGCTGGACAAGGGCTGGGGGCGCATCATCAACCTGGCCTCGGTGCATGGCCTGGTGGCCTCGGCGCAGAAGTCGGCCTATGTGGCGGCCAAGCACGGCCTGGTGGGCTTCACCAAGTCCGTGGCACTGGAGACCGCCACCTGCCCCGTCACCGTCAACGCCATCTGCCCCGGCTGGGTGCTGACGCCCCTGGTGCAGAAGCAGGTCGACGCGCGCGCCGCGGCCGACGGGGTGGACAACGAGGAAGCCAAGCGCCGCCTGCTGGCCGAGAAGCAGCCCTCGCTGCAGTTCACCACGCCCGAGCAGCTGGGCGCGCTGGCGGTCTTCCTGTGCTCCGAGGCGGCCGCCAATGTGCGCGGCCAGGCCTGGAGCCTGGACGGCGGCTGGACCGCCCAGTGAGGTGACAGGAGGCCGCCGCCGGCAGCCTCCAGCCCCTCAGCGCTTCATCACGACGGAGCCGTTCACGCTGACGCTCACCGTCGCCTTGCCCGCTTCCACGGGCAGGGCTTCGTCCATGGACGCGCCGGCGGCCTTCATGCGCAGCGCCGGCGCGGCCATAGGCATGGGCGCGGCGTCCTGCGTGTTCACGCTGACCTCGCCGATCTCATAGGCGCTGAAGCCGAACTGCTTCGCGTACTCCGCGGCCCGGGCCTTGAACTGGGCGATGGCCTGCGCCACCACCGCGCTCTCCTGCTGCTCGCGGGCTTCCTTGGACAGGCTGTAGCCCACCCGCGCAATGTTCATGGTGCCGATGCGGCCCGTCAGCTCGGAAATGGCACCGATGTTCTTCCCTTCCACCATCAGCTCGGCCGAGCCCTGCCAGCCGTTGATGTAGGTCTGGCCATTCTTGCTGCCGTAGCGCGGGTACATGGAGAAATTGCCCGTCTGCACCTCGACCTGGCCCGGCTTGGCGATCTTCTTCGCCTCGGCCAGCGCGGCTTCCAGGGCCTGCTTCAGGGCCAGCTGGACCGCGGCGGCGTTGTTGCCGTCCTTGGTGGTCGAGAAGACCACACCGAGGGTGTCACGCGTGACCTCCACGCTGGCGGTGGCCGAGAGATTCAGCCGGTCACGTGGCAGCGGGCTGGCCGCCTGCTGGGCCAGCGCAGGCAGTGCGGCCGAGCCCAGAATGAGCCCGGCCCAGGCGGCGCGGTGCAGTCGCTTCTTCATGCAATCCTCCTTGGAATCCTTGAAATCACTGGAAATGGAGCAGGCCTGACCATAGCAGGACAGGCCGCGCCCCGCCCACAACGAAGGGCGCCGACCCCTCGTTGGCAAGGCTCCGCCTGAGTTGTTACCAAACCGTAACGACTGTTGATTCGGTTGCGATTCATGCGGCGAACAGGCCCACAATGGCGCTGTTACATATTTCCCGGAGCCGTTCATGAGCAGCAGTACCCGCGCCAACCGCATCCTCGTCGTCGATGACGATGCCCGTATCCGCGACCTGCTGCGCCGCTACCTGACGCAGGAGGGCTTCGAGGTCCTGCTGGCGGAAGACAGCAAGGCGCTCAACAAGCAGCTGACCCGCGAGACCGTCGACCTCATCGTGCTGGACCTGATGATGCCCGGCGAGGACGGCCTGTCCATCTGCCGCCGCCTGCGTGCCGCCAACGACAGCACGCCCATCATCATGCTGACGGCCAAGGTCGAGGAAGTGGACCGCATCGTGGGCCTGGAAGTGGGCGCCGACGACTACCTCGCCAAGCCCTTCAACCCGCGCGAGCTGCTGGCCCGCATCAATGCCGTGCTGCGCCGCCGCCCGGCCATGGAGGCGCCCGGTGCGCCGTCCAAGGAACCGATGACGGTCAGCTTCGGCCCCTTCGAGTTCGACCTGGCCCTGCGTCGCCTGTCCAAGAACGGCGAGCCCCTGCCCCTCACCACCGGCGAGTTCTCCATGCTCAAGGCCCTGGTGCGCCACCCCCGCCAGCCGCTGTCGCGCGACAAGCTCGCCCAGCTGGCCCGGGGCCGCGAGTTCGAGCCCTTCGACCGCAGCCTGGACGTGCAGATCTCGCGCCTGCGCAAGCTGCTGGAATCGGACCCGGCCCAGCCCCGCTACATCCAGACCGTCTGGGGCGTGGGCTACGTCTTCGTGCCCGACGAAAACAGCTGACCAATCCCCTGCTGACGCCGGCCCGCCGCGGCCTGGCGTCGCCTGAAGCCGCCCGTCGGGCAGGCTGAGCGCCCATGCCGCAACCGCCCAAGATCCTCGCCTTCAACCTGTTCTGGCGCACCTTCGCGCTGCTGGCCGCCCTGCTGGCCGGTGCCGTGTTCGCCTGGCAGCTGACCTTCCGGGCGCTGGACGCCGAACCCCGCGCGCTGGAGTCCGCCCATCAGCTGGCCGGCCTGGTCAATCTGTGCCGTGCCGCCATGGCGACCACCGACGGCGTGAACCGCGTGGCCATGATCAAGTCGCTGACCCACAGCCGTGACATCCAGGTGGAGATCTCCGAGCCCACCGACCAGTGGGTGGACTACGGCAACAGCAGCTTCACCCACCAGCTGGTCCAGGCCCTGCAGCAGCGCCTGGGTGCCGACACCGTCGTGGCCGGCAGCCTCAATGGCGAGGCCGGCCTGTGGGTGCGCTTCAGCATCGACACCGAGCACTACTGGCTGCGCACCAATCCCGAGCCCATGTCCGCCCGGCTCACCGCCAACTGGTGGTGGCTGCTGATCGCGCTACTGGTGACCATCCTGGGCTCGGCCCTGATCGCGCGGCTGATCAACCACCCGCTGCGCGAGCTGGCCACCGCCGCCGGCCGCATCCGCGAGGGCGAGTACGACTCCCGCCTGGACGAGAGCACCCTCACCAGCGAGATCCGCGAAGTCAACATGGGCTTCAACCGCATGGCCCGCGACCTGGCCAAGATGGAGGAAGACCGCAGCGTGATGCTGGCCGGCATCTCCCATGACCTGCGCACCCCCCTGGCCCGTCTGCGGCTGGAGGCCGAGATGAGCGTCACCGACGAACTGGCCCGCCAGTACATGGCGCAGGACATCGACCAGCTCGACGCCATCATCAACAAGTTCATGGACTACGCCCGCCCCAGCGAGCTGGCCCTGCATCCCATCAAACTGCGCGACGTGGCCGAGCGCGAGGCCCAGGGCTTCCGCGACCCGTCCCAGATCCGCATCCAGAACAATGTGCCGGCGGACATCAAGGTCTGGGCCGACGAGGTCGAGCTGGGCCGCATCTTCCTGAACATCATGGAGAACGCGCGCCGCTACGGCCACCTGCCGGACCTGCCCACCCTGATGCTGGTGACAGCCAAGGTGCAGGGCGCCGAGGTGCTGCTGACCCTGCGTGACCACGGCCCCGGCGTGCCCCAGGACAAGCTGGACAAGCTCACCACGCCCTTCTTTCGCGGCGATGCCGCCCGCACGGCGGCCACCGGCGCCGGCCTGGGCCTGGCCATCGTGGAGAAGTCGGTGCAGCGCCAGGGCGGCAAGCTCTCCATGCGCAATGCCGACGACGGCGGCCTGGTCACCCAGATCCGCCTGCGCCGCGCGCAGTGAGCCCGGGCGGGCTCAGCCCGCGCGCATCAGCAGGCACACCGCCCGCGTCTCGATGGCCCGGCCCTCGCCCACAGGGCCCATCTTCTCGGCCGTCTTGGCCTTCACATTGATGCGATCGACCGGCAGGCTCAGCACCTGAGCCAGGCGCTCGCGCATGGGCACGATGTGCGGCGCCATCTTGGGCGCCTGGGCCACGATGGTGCTGTCGATGTTGACGAGGGCCCAGCCCGCCTCGCGCACCTTGCGATGGGCTTCTGCGAGCAGCACCATGGAGTCGGCATCCTTGAAGGCCGCCGCGGTGTCGGGGAAGAGCTTGCCGATGTCGCCCAGAGCCGCGGCGCCCAGCAGGGCGTCGGTGATGGCGTGCGCCAACGCGTCGGCATCGGAATGGCCCAGCAGGCCGTGGGTGTGCGGGATGGTCACGCCGCCGAGGATCAGCGGGCGACCGCTGACGAGCTGGTGGGTGTCCCAGCCTTCGCCGATGCGCAGGTCCAGAGGGTTCATGGTTCGAAGCTCACTTTCCACGCGGGCGAGGCGCCCGGATGATGCGGTTTTGAAGATGCCAGCTCAGCGCCGCCAGCAGCACAGGCACGCCCAGCGACCAGCGGCCCTCGAACTCGCGCAGGGCGATCTCGAGGCGATAGTCCAGCAAGGGGCTGCCCGCAAGCAGCGCCCACAGCGGCGCGAGCATGAGGGTCACCCCAAGGACGGCTCCACGCCGTGGCCGCGGCACAAAGAAGGCGGCGCGCACCAGCACTGTGGCGTACAGGCCCAGCAGCAGCGGCAGCCCGACCATCAGCAGCAGCAGGCCGGCGCCGTGCGCATGGGCCGGCAGGCTCAGGCCGCTGGCGAGCAACAGCAGCGCCGCGCGACGCCAGGGCAGAGGGCGGCTCATTCCGCGCGTGTCCTCAGCAGGCGCTCGGCCAGTGCGAAGTCCGCCGGATAGGTCACCTTGAAATTCTCCAGCGACGCCGCCACCAGCCGCGGCCGGTGCCCCAGGGCCTCGACGGCGCTGGCCTCGTCGGTGGCGGCGTCGCCCACCTGCCGCAGCGCCGGCTGCAGCAGGCCCAGGCGGAACATCTGCGGGGTCTGCGCGGCCCATTTGCCGCGGCGGTCCACGGTGGCCTGCACGCGGCCCTCGGCCTCGTCCTTCAGCGTGTCGGCCACCGGCAGGGCCAGCAGGCCGCCGACCTCATCGTCCGCGCAGGCGGCCATCAGCGCCTGCACCCACTCAGGCCGCAGCAGGCAGCGCGCGGCGTCGTGCACCAGCACCCAGTCGTGGGGCTGGGCGCCGCGGGCCTGGAGCTCCAGCAGGCCGTTGGCGACGCTCTCGGCGCGGCTGGCACCGCCGCAGCGGGCGACCCAGGCGCGCTCGCCGGCGAAGCCGGGCACGGCCTGCTCGAACTGCTCGTCCTCGGGGGACAGCACCACCAGGGTCGCGTCCAGTCCCGGCACCGCCTGCAGGGCAGCGAGCGTGTGGGCCATCAGGGCGCGGCCCGCCAGGGGCACGTACTGCTTGGGCTGCGTGGCGCCCGAGCGGCTGCCCACGCCTGCCGCGGGCACCAGGGCGAAGCAACGGGGCTGCACGCCCACGGAATAGGAAGTCATGGAGGCGGATTGTAGAAAGCTCCAGCGCGGCTCCGGCCCCTGCCGCCGCCCGCGGCTCGCGCCGCCAACCGTGAAAACACTGAGAACAAATGGCATCACAAAGCCGGCATGACTTCAGGACAAGGCGGCGTGGCCGGCCTTCAATGCCAGTCAAGACAGGAGCGGCCTCAGCCGCCCCTCCGCCCAGCTTCCCCGCATGTCCCCCATGACCGCCTCACGACCCCTCCTGCAGCGACTGGTGCTGGTGCGCCCCGGCGAAGGCCGCGCCCTGCTGTGGGCTGCCGCCTACTTCTTCTTCCTGCTGCTGAGCTACTACCTGCTGCGCCCGGTGCGCGAGGCCATGGGCATCGCCAAGGGCGCGGACAAGCTGCCCTGGCTGATGAGCGTGACCCTGCTGGTGATGCTGGTGGCCAACCCGCTCTACGCGAAGCTGGTGTCGCGCTGGCCGCGGCGGCGCTTCATCCCGGCGGTCTCGCATTTCTTCGCGGCCAATCTGCTGGTCTTCGGGGGCCTGATGATGGCCTGGCCCGGCGCCGTGTGGCTGGGCTATGCCTTCTACGTATGGCTGAGCGTCTTCAACCTCTTCGTGGTCTCGGTGTTCTGGAGCCTCATGAGCGATGTGTTCCGCGAGGAACAGGGCCGTCGCCTCTTCGGCCTGATCTCCATGGGCGGCACGCTGGGCGCCATGGGAGGCGCGGCGCTGACGGACGCGCTGAGCCGCGGCAGCTGGGGCCTGCAGCTGGGGCCGGCCGCGCTGATGGGGCTCTCGGTGCTGGCGCTGGAGATCGCGGTGGCCTGCATGGGCGTGCTGCGGCGGCACTTCGGCGTCTCCGAGCAGGCCCAGCCCGAACGCGAGCCCGGCCCCTCGGCCCTGGAGGGCTGGCGGGCGATCGCGGGCTCGCGCTATCTGCAGGCCCTGTGCGTCTACATGCTGCTGTATGCGCTGACCTCCACCTTCCTCTACCTGACCCAGGGCGAGATCGTGGCCAGCAGCTTCGCCGGCGGCGCCGAACGCACCGCGGCCTTCGCGCGGCTGGACCTGTGGGTCAATGCCCTGACCCTGCTGACCCAGCTCTTCCTGACCGGCCGCCTGCTGCGCTGGATCGGCGTCAGCGGCGTGCTGCTGGTGCTGCCCACGCTGACTCTCGCCGGTTTCGGCGCCCTGGCCCTGTGGCCCAGCTTCGCGGTGCTGGCGGCCGTGCAGGTGCTGCGCCGCGGCCTGCACTACGCGGTGGATCGCCCGGCGCGTGAGCTGCTGTACATCCCGCTGGGGCCCGAGGAGCGCTACAAGTCCAAGCCCTTCATCGACACCTTCGTCTACCGCGTGGGCGACGTGCTGGGCGTCTGGGCCCCCACGCTGATGAGCGTGCTGGCCCTGCCCGTGAGCCTCGCCGCCCTGGGCTGCGCCGGCCTGTGGATCTGGACGGGCCGCTCGCTGGGGCAGCTCGTGCGTCAGCAGGCCACCCGGCCCGACGCGCCCCCGCCCACCCCTCCTGCGCCGGCCACCGCGGCACTGCGCCCCTGAGCCCTCTCCCTTCCCTTCCGCTGAAAAGGACGTCCCATGAAACCTACCCGTCGCCACCTGATGCAATGGACCGCCGGCCTCGGCGCCCTGAGCCTGCTGCCCCAGTCCCATGCCGCGGACAAAGCCCCCGCGCCCAAGCGCATCCTGGTGCTGGGCGGCACGGGCTTCCTGGGCCCGGCCATCGTCGAGGTGGCCAAGGCACGGGGTCACGTCCTGACCCTCTTCAACCGCGGCAAGACCCGGCCTGGCCTCTTCCCCGACGTGGAGAAGCGCCAGGGCGACCGCGACCCGCTCAAGGGCGAAGGCCTGAAGTCGCTCGAGACCGGCGAATGGGATGCCGTGATCGATGACTCCGGCTACTACCCCCGCATGGTCGGCGCCTCGGCCCAGCTGCTGGCGCCGCGGGTGAAGCAGTACATCTACATCTCCAGCATCAGCGCCTACAAGGAGCCGGTGCCCGTGGGCGGCGACGAGGACTCGCCCCTGGCCGTGCTGGCCGACCCCACGGTCGAGACCATGGGCAAGAACTTCGAGAACTACGGCGGGCTCAAGGCCGCCTGCGAGGCCGCCGTGGCCAAGGCCCTGCCCGGCCGCAGCACCATCGTGCGCCCTGGCTACATCGTCGGCCCGGACGATCCCACCGGGCGCTTCACCTACTGGCCGGTGCGCTTCGACAAGGGCGGCGAGATCGCCGTGCCAGGCGCCCCCACGGATCCGCTGCAGCTGATCGACGTGCGCGATCTCGCCACCTGGCTGGTGCACCTCGTGGAGAACGGCACCATGGGCCAGTTCAACGCCGTCGGCCCGGCCGAGCCCATGAGCTGGGGCCGCGTGATCGCCGCCTGCCAGAAGTCCGCCGGCACGCCGGGCACCGTGACCTGGGTGCCGGGCGAGTTCATGGCCAAGCAGGAAGACCTGGACATGCCCATCTGGGCGCCCTACCTCGGTGACAGCAAGGGCTTCCACACCTGGCGCACCACCCGCGCCGTCCAGGCCGGCCTGAAGTTCCGCCCCGTCGAGCAGACCGTGGCCGACACCCTGGCCTGGTACAAGACCCAGCTCAAGGAGGAGAAGGGCCGCGTGAAGCTGGCCTTCAGCGCGGAGCAGGAAGCCACGCTGCTGCAGCGCTGGAAGCAGGCCAAGGGCTGATCCACAGGCTCCAGTGAAAAGGGCGCGACCCTCGCGGGTTCGCGCCCTTTGCCTTCTTGAGCGACGGGGTCAGTGCACCACGCGCCCGAAGCTGAACTCGCCGTTCTCGACCTGCACCGGGATCACATCCTTGGGACCGAAGCGGCCCTGCAGGATCAGCTTGGACAGCGGATTCTCGATGCGCTGCTGGATCGCCCGCTTGAGCGGCCGCGCACCGAAGACCGGGTCGAAGCCCACCTTGGCCAGCTCGGCCAGGGCGTCCTCGCTGACGTCCAGCTTCATCTCCAGCTTGGCCAGGCGCTCCTCCAGCTGGCGCAGCTGGATCTTGGCGATGGACTGGATGTGCTGGGCATCCAGCGCGTGGAAGATCACCGTCTCGTCGATGCGGTTCAGGAACTCCGGGCGGAAGTGCTGCTTGACCTCGCCCCACACGGCCTCGCGGATCACCTCCTCGTCCTGGCCGGCCAGCGCCATGATGTGCTGGGAGCCGAGGTTGGAGGTCATCACGATGACGCAGTTCTTGAAGTCCACGGTGCGCCCCTGGCCGTCGGTCAGGCGGCCGTCGTCCAGCACCTGCAGCAGCACATTGAACACATCGGGGTGGGCCTTCTCGACCTCGTCCAGCAGCAGCACGCTGTAGGGCTTGCGGCGCACGGCCTCGGTCAGGTAGCCGCCCTCGTCGTAGCCCACATAGCCGGGGGGCGCGCCGATCAGGCGGCTCACGGAGTGCTTCTCCATGAACTCGCTCATGTCGATGCGCACCATGTGGTCCTCGCTGTCGAACAGGAAGCCCGCCAGCGCCTTGCACAGCTCGGTCTTGCCCACGCCCGTGGGGCCCAGGAAGAGGAAGGAGCCCAGCGGGCGGTTCGGATCGGACAGCCCGGCGCGCGAGCGGCGAATGGCATCGGCCACCGCGGTGATGGCCTCGTCCTGGCCCACCACACGCTGGTGCAGCTTGTCTTCCATCTGCAGCAGCTTGTCGCGCTCGCCCTGCATCAGCTTGGAGACGGGAATGCCGGTGGCGCGTGACACCACCTCGGCGATCTCCTCGGCACCCACCATGGTGCGCAGCAGCTGCGGCGCGGCGCCCTGCTTGGCCTTGCCTGCCTTGTCGCTCTCCTTGGCCTGCGCTTCCTTGAGGCGCTTCTCCAGCTCGGGCAGCTTGCCGTACTGCAGCTCGGCGACCTTGTTGAAGTCGCCCTTGCGCTTGAGTTCCTCGATCTGGAACTTGATGCGGTCGATCTCTTCCTTGACCTGGGCCGAGCCCTGGGCCGTGGCCTTCTCGGACTTCCAGATCTCCTCCAGGTCCGCGTACTCGCGCTGCAGCTTCTCGATCTCGTCCTCGATCAGCTCGAAGCGCTTCTGCGAGGCCTCGTCCTTTTCCTTGCGCACGGCCTCGCGCTCGATCTTCAGCTGGATCAGGCGGCGGTCGAGCTTGTCCATGGCCTCGGGCTTGGAGTCGATCTCGATCTTGATCTTGGCCGCGGCCTCGTCGATGAGGTCGATGGCCTTGTCCGGCAGGAAGCGGTCGGTGATGTAGCGGTGCGAGAGCTCGGCCGCGGCCACGATGGCCGGGTCGGTGATCTCCACACCGTGGTGCACCTCGTACTTCTCCTGCAGGCCGCGCAGGATGGCGATGGTGGCCTCCACCGTCGGCTCGTCGACCATCACCTTCTGGAAGCGGCGCTCCAGGGCGGCGTCCTTCTCGACGTACTTGCGGTATTCGTCCAGCGTGGTCGCGCCGATGCAGTGCAGCTCGCCGCGGGCCAGCGCGGGCTTGAGCATATTGCCCGCGTCGATGGCGCCTTCGGCCTTGCCGGCGCCGACCATGGTGTGGATCTCGTCGATGAACAGGATGATGCGGCCCTCGTCGGCGGCCACCTCCTTCAGCACGGACTTCAGGCGCTCCTCAAACTCGCCGCGGTACTTGGCGCCGGCCAGCAGGCCGGCCATGTCCAGCACCAGCACGCGCTTGTCCTTCAGCGACTCTGGCACCTCGCCGTTGACGATGCGCTGAGCCAGGCCCTCCACGATGGCGGTCTTGCCCACGCCCGGTTCGCCGATCAGCACGGGGTTGTTCTTGGAGCGGCGCTGCAGCACCTGGATGGCACGGCGGATCTCGTCATCGCGGCCGATCACCGGATCCAGCTTGCCCTGGCGCGCACGCTCGGTGAGGTCCAGGGTGTACTTCTTAAGGGATTCCCGATTGCCCTCGGACTCCTGCGAATCCACCTTCTGCCCGCCGCGCACCGCCTCGATGGCCGCCTCCAGGCCCTTGCGGGTGAGGCCGTGGCCGCGGACGATGCCGGCCAGGTCGCTCTTGGCGTCGGCCAGCGACAGCAGGAACATCTCGCTGGCGATGAAGTGGTCACCGCGCTTGGCGGCTTCCTTCTCGGCCGCCTGCAGCAGGCTGACGAGGTCGCGGCTGGGCTGGACCTGCTGGCCCTCGCCCTGCACCTGCGGCAGGCCGTTGACGATGCTGTCCAGCGCCGTCTTCAGCGCCGGCAGGCGCACGCCGGCCCGCTCCAGCAGAGCGCGGGGGCCGTCCTCCTGCGCCAGCATGGCCTGCAGCAGGTGGGCAGGTTCGATGTAGGGGTTGTCGCGCGTGACGGCGCCGCTCTGGGCTTCGGCCAGGGCTTCCTGGAAGCGCGTGGTGAACTTGTCGACTCGCATGGATGTCATCCTCCGTTGTCGTTCAAGTGGGCGCAGCTCGCCGCATTTCAAGAGCCGCGGGGTGACAGCCCGGCGTCCGCGGTCAGAATGCTGACCATGCCACAGACCGCCAACTCCACCGCCCCGGGCAGCGCCGGCTCCGAGCTTCATCTCGGCACCGTGCCCACCCTTCTACGCTATCTCGGGCAGCTGGACGGGCTTCTTGACCTGGCTCAATCGCAGGTCCGAAGCCAGGGGCTGGCGGAGGACGCGCTGCTGGAAGCCCGCCTGGCGCCGGACATGCTGCCCCTGCGCAGCCAGGTCTGGATCTGCGGCAATTTCGTGCCCCGCATGGAGGCGGTACTGCGCGGCAGCGAGCCCCGCTACCCGGACTGGCCGCAGGACCTGGCCGGCATGCGGCGCCAGGTGCAGGCGCTTCAGGCCCAGGTACAGGCCTGGCACCCCGAGGACTTCGAGCCCGCCGGCCGCCTGGTCGAAGGCGATGCCGGCCAGGCCTGGCTGCGCCTGCCGCTGCGCGCCTGGATCCACGAGTTCGCCCTGCCCAATTTCTGCTTCCACCTCACCGCCGTCTACCTGCTGCTGCGCCAGCAGGGCCTGCCGCTGGGCAAGGCGCAGTACGACGGCCTGCACCGGTACTGAAGGCGCTCAGCTCAGCGCGGCACGCATCAGGGCCAGGCCTGCGGCCGCGGCGGCCAGGGAACCCAGCACATGGATCAGGGTATGAGCCAGGGCCAGGCCGAAGTCCCCGCGCTGCAGCAGGCTCAGGGACTCGCCAGAGAAGCTGGAGAAGGTGGTCAGCCCGCCCAGAAAGCCGGTGACCAGCAGCAGGCGCGCCATCTCGTTGGGCATGCGGCCGAACCACTCCAGGGCCATGCCGATCAGGAAGCCGCCCAGCACATTGACCAGCAGCGTGCCCAGCGGGAAACCCGTCCAGCGGGCATTGAGCCACAGGCCCGCGCCCCAGCGCGCCAGGGCGCCCGCGCTGGCGCCCACGGCCACGGCGGCGATCTGCAGCGGCAGGCTCATGCGCCCGACGCCGCGCGGTCCGAGGCGTTGTCCGAGGCGATGCCCCAGCGCGCCAGGGCGGCGTCGTCCACCTCGCGGGCATCGACCCAGCGGGCGCCGTCCGGCCCGTGCTCCTTCTTCCAGAACGGGGCCTGGGTCTTGAGGTAGTCCATCAGGAACTCGCAGGCCTGGAAGGCCTGGCCGCGGTGGCGGGAGCTGACGAACACGCCCACGATCTGGTCCAGCGGGGCCAGCGGCCCCACACGGTGGATCACGCGGGCGGCGCGGATGTCGAAGCGGCGCTGGGCCTCGTCGATCATGGCCTCGATGGCCGCCTCGGTCATGCCGGGGTAGTGCTCCAGCTCCATCAGCGTGATGGCGTCGGCGCCCGGCTGGCCGGACCCGCCGCGCACAGTGCCCACGAAGCTGACCACGGCGCCCACGCCGCCATCGTCGGCGCGCAGGGCGGCGCACTCGGCGCTGAGGTCGAAGTCCTCGGTCTGGATGCGGACGCGTGCTGGCTTAGTCATGCCCAAGATTCTGCCCCAGCGTCGCCAGGGCCTGTGGCGCCAGCAGCTCGATGCCGCCATAGCGCAGCGCGATATGCCCCTGCGCCTCCAGGGACTTCAGCGCCTTGTTCACGGTCTGCCGGCTCACGCCCATCATCAGGGCCAGCTGCTCCTGGGGGAGGCGCAGCCGGCGCGGCGTCGACGCATCCTGTGGGGTCAGGTCTTGCTCGCCATAGCCCTGAGCCACCTGCAGCAGGCGCTTGGCGAGCCGTGCCTCCAGGGGCTGCCGGGCGATGTCCTCCAGCACCTCGAAGCTCTGGCGCAGCTTGGCGCAGGCCAGGCGGGCGACGCTGCGCCAGTGCCGCGGATGCTGGTCCAGCCAGGCCACCAGGGCCGCCTCGGGCACCAGCCAGAGCCGGCTCGTGCCGTCACTGCGCACATCGTGGGTGCGGGGCTGGCCGTCCAGCAGGGAGATCTCGCCGAACCAGTGACCGGCCTCCAGCCAGGCCAGCAGGCTCTGTGTGCCGTCCGGCTGCAGCCGCCCCACATGCAGAGCGCCGGCGAGCACGCAGCACAGGCCGGCCGAGCGCTGGCCCTGGTGGAACAGCAGCTCACCGTCCACCAGGCTCAGGCCGTGACCCAGCGCGCACAGGGCGGCCTGCAGCTCGGGCTCGCAGCTGGCGAACCAGCGGCTGCGGGCCAGGGCCTGGTATTCGTCATCCGGGACCATGGGTTTGGGAGGGGCTCAACTGTCGAATCTTTGACAGTGCGAATGCTCGCCGCTGCCTAAGCTGATGGATATCAAGACAAACGTGGAGACCCGCCATGGCCAGCCCCTTCCGTCCTGCCCTGGACCTGATGGCCCAGTACGCCGCCTACCACCGCGACCGCCGCAACATTGCCACGCACTTCGTGGGCATCCCGCTGATCGTGTTCGCCATCGGTGTGCTGCTGGCGCGCATCCCGCTGGAGGTGGCGGGTCTGCAGGCCAATGCCGCCTGGCTGCTGTGCGCCGTCAGCGCGCTGTGGTACCTCAGCCGCGGCGCCCTGGTGCTGGGCCTGGCCACCGTGGCCGTGAACGCCCTGCTGATGGCCCTGGCCACGCCCTTCGCGCAAGGGTCGGCGGCCGCCTGGCTGACGGTGGGCGTGGGCAGCTTCGTGGTGGGCTGGATCATCCAGTTCGTCGGCCACTACTACGAGGGCCGCAAGCCCGCCTTCGTGGACGATCTGGTGGGCCTGCTGGTCGGGCCCATGTTCGTGGTGGGCGAGGGGCTGTTCGCGCTGGGCTGGGGCAAGGACATGCTGGCCGCCATCGAGGCCCGCGTGGGCCCGACGCATGTGCGTGACCTCAAGGCCACGCAGCAGGGCTGAGCCTCAAGGCTTCTTCGGCCAGCGCTGCAGCACCGCGCCGGCCTCGGGCTTGCGCGAGGCGCGGCCGGCCTTGAGCGGCGTGCCCAGGGCGATCCACCCCAGCAGGGTCTCGCCGGGCTCGCAGAAGGCGGCCACGATGTCGGCATCCCGCACCTTGGCGCCGGACAGCATCTTGGCGCCATAGCCCAGCAGATGCGCCGCGTTGAGGAAATTGGCCAGGGCGCCACCCACGCAGGCCCATTGCTCATGGGCAGGAACTTGCGGGTGGCCCATGTCGATGCGGGCCACCAGGGCCACCGTCACGGGCGGGCGCAGGGCGCGTTCGGCGTCGAGGGACGCGCCGGCCTCGTCCTTGCCCGCACGCCGCGCGGCCGCGGCGAACAGGTCGGCCATGCGCTGGCGGGCCTCGCCGCCCACCCACTTGAAGCAGAAGGGCACCAGCTCGCCGTGGTCCGGCCCGCGCAGCGCGGCGGCCACCATCTGCTGCAGCTGCGCCTCGTCCGGTCCCGGCTCGGCCAGGTGCTTGGGGCCGACGGAATGGCGCTCCAGCAGGGCCTGGAGCAGCTCGGGTCCCGGCATGCTCATGGGCTCAGCTGTTCTTGGAGATGGTGATGGTGGGGAACTTGGACGAGTAGTCCCGGGCCTGCCCCGCGATGCGCGCCGCCACCTTGCGGGCGATGTCGCGGTAGCGCTGCGCAATCTCGCCCTCGGGCTCGGCCACCACGCTGGGCCGGCCGGCATCGGCCTGCTCGCGGATGGACAGCGCCAGCGGCAGCCCGCCCAGGTAGGCCAGGCCGTACTGCGCGGCCATCTTCTGGCCACCCTCGGCGCCGAAGATGTGCTCGGCATGGCCGCAGTTCGTGCAGATGTGCACCGCCATGTTCTCGACCAGGCCCAGGATGGGCACGCCCACCTTCTCGAACATCTTGAGGCCCTTCTTGGCGTCGATCAGGGCGATGTCCTGGGGCGTGGTCACGATGACCGCCCCCGTCACCGGCACGCGCTGGGACAGGGTCAGCTGGATGTCGCCGGTGCCCGGCGGCATGTCGATGATGAGGTAGTCCAGGTCCTGCCAGTGCGTCTGGCGCAGCAGCTGGTCCAGGGCCTGGGTGGCCATGGGGCCGCGCCAGACCATGGCCTGGTCCTCGGCCACCAGGAAGCCGATGGACATCAGCTGGATGCCATGGGCCAGGATGGGCTCCATGGTCTTGCCGTCCTTCGACTCCGGCTGGCCGCTGGCGCCCATCATCAGGGGCAGGCTGGGGCCGTAGATATCGGCGTCCAGCAGGCCCACGCGGGCGCCTTCGGCCGCCAGGGCCAGGGCCAGGTTGGCGGCGGTGGTGCTCTTGCCCACGCCGCCCTTGCCGGAGGCCACGGCCACGATGTTCTTGACGCCGGGCAGCAGCTGCACGCCGCGCTGCACGGCATGGGCCAGCACGCGGGTGCTGATGCGGATGTCCACGCGCGCAATGCCCGGCACGGTGCGGGCCGCGGCGGCGAGCGATTCGCGCAGGGCGCCATGCAGGCCGGCGGCCGGGTAGCCCATCTCCAGCTCGAAGCTCAGGGCCTCGCCCTCGATGCGCAGCTGCTTGATCTGCTTGCTGCTGACGAAATCCTGCTGGGTCACAGGATCGACGACGCGCTGCAGGGCCTGCAGCACCAGGGCTTCTTGATTCATGCTCATGGGGATCTCTCGCAAGCCGCGCAGTCTAGCCCAGGGGCCCTTGCCGCCCGCTCATAGGCCCGCGCCAAGCAGGGTCGGGTGGACGGCTCAACGGTTCAGCGGCTGGCCCGCGCCAGCGCCAGCCCGAAGCCGATGAAGACCAGGCCGCTGCCGCGCTGGAACCAGCGCCGGCCGCGGGCCGAGCCCAGGAACTGCCGCACCGACTGCGCACCCCAGGCATAGAGGCTGTGGATGAGCAGCACCAGGCCCGCATAGCTGAGCACCAGCAGCAGCAGCTGCGGCGCTGCGCCATGGGCCGGGTCCACGAACTGCGGCAGGATGGACAGGAAGAAGACGATGGCCTTGGGATTGGTGAATTGCAGCATCAGGCCTTCGAGGAAGCGCCGGCGCGGGCTCAGCACCGGCGCCTGGGCTGCCTCTGCCCAGTCCTGGGACGGCGCCCGCCAGAGCTTGATCCCCAGCCACACCAGATAGGCCGCGCCCAGCAGCTTGATCACGGTGAAGGCCAGGGCCGACTGCGCCAGCAGCAGTCCCAGGCTGGTGGCCGAGATGCCCGCCACCACCGCCGCCCCCGCTGCCACGCCGGCGATGCCCGGCAGGCTGCCGCGCCAGCCCAGGCGCAGGGCGTTGTTGAGCGAGAGCATCACGCCGGGCCCGGGGCTGGCCACCGTGGCGGCGGCCACCAGCAGGAAGAGGAGGTACAGCTTCATGCCGCCATGCTAGCGGCTGTCAGTTCACCGGACAGAGGCCCGACTTCTCCGGCGCCACGATGGACCACTCCACCTGCAGGTGCGGCCCGGTGCCGCGCCGCGTCCAGGGCAGGTCGATGCGGCCCTGGGCGTAGGCCTGCTCGCGCAGGGCGTTCACGGCAGTGGGCAGCTGGCCCAGGTCACGCACGTCGATGACCAGCATGGCGCCGCATTGGCGGACCATCTCGGGCTTGACCCAGGGCGACTTCTGCGGGTCGGCATCCAGGAAGACCAGCGGGTGCGTGGGCGCATGCACCGAGACATTGCCCGCCAGCCAGGTCTCGCCGACGAGGATATGCAGGGGCCCCGGCTGGTGCCGGCGCCAGACCGCGTCCACCTGGGCGGCGAGTTTCTGCGCCGGGAAGTTGGCGCGGGCCGGGCGGTCCTTGAGGTCCACCAGCCAGCCATTGGCCAGGGCCTGGCTCAGGGCCATCAGCAGCTCGAAACCCATGGCAATGATGAGCGCCGTGCGCACCATGCGGTTGGGTTCGTAGGCCGGGACAAAACGCATCAGCCACAGGCCCAGCACCACGAAGAAGGTGGCAGCCCAGGCCGAGCCCAGCTTCACGCCGGCCACGCCCAGCAGGGAGGTCAGCAGCACCGGGCCCAGCGCCATGAAGCTGATGAAGCGCAGCTCCGGCCGCTCAGGCACCTGGACGCCCGGCCAGCGGGCGTGCGGGCGCAGCAGCCAGGCCAGCAGGCCCGTGGCCAGCAGCAGAGGCAGCGCGCGGCCGAACTGGATCACGACGAAATTCAGCAGCCGGCCCCAGTGGCCCAGCTGCGAGGCATCGTTCTCGCCATTGACGGCCTTGCTGACGTAGCCGAGAGTGGGCGCGCCTTCGCGCAGCAGCCACTGCACGTGCGGCGCAAAGAGCACGGCCGCCACCAGCAGGGCAAGACCTGCCCCCAGCCAGGGGCGCAGGCGGCGCATGCGCAGGTCCTGGATCATCCAAAGGCCCAGCACGGCCAACCAGATCAGGGCGCTGTACTTGGTCAGCATGCAGAAGGCCGCGGCCAGGCCGGCCAGCAGCCAGCGCCACCAGCCGCCCTCCCGCACCGCCAGCAGGCCGGTCCACAGCAGCAGGGCCACGGGCATCAGCTGCACCGTGTTGTGGTTGGCCATGATGCCGTGGATGCCGTGGTAGATCAGCAGGCTGCTCAGCAGCACCGCGCAGAGCGCGCGCGCCGGCGACATCACCAGCAGGCCGATGCGCCAGACCATGTAGAGCATCAGCACCACGCTCAGCTGCGCGGCGAAGAAGGTCACCCAGATCTGCTTGCCCAGCAGCGTGGTCCAGAAGCTGAGCCACCAGGTGGGGAACGGCGGGTGCTTGTAGTAGCCCCACTGCAGGGACTGCTGCCAGACCAGCTGCTCGATGTTGTCCCAGGGCGGGGCGCGGTGGGTCAGCGCGGAGCTGACGACCCACAGCAGGGCATGGAAGACGAGGAAGGCGAGGAGCAGGCGGCCGGCATCGCGGCGGCTCTGCATGTCCAGGGTCCAGGGCCCCAGGCGCAGGCCGACGCCGCGCGGCTGCGCGCCCAGGCTGATCGTGTCCTTGCTGCTGTCCATGGCCCTGCTGCTCTCGCGATCGCTGCTGCGACCGGAAATGGGCGCATGCAAAGGCCTGGATGATACTGAAACAAAACTTCACAACCGCAGCGCGTGCGGGGGGGCGGGCCCTGGGATGCGCACAAGCGTGCAAAGCGGCACGGGCGCCGCACAGGGAGGTGCTCGCAGCGGGCGGCCCGGAAAAACAAAAAGGGACTCGTCTTTCAACGAGTCCCTTCTGTTTTGGTGGGCCCTGTAGGATTCGAACCTACGACCAACGGATTAAGAGTCCGCTGCTCTACCAACTGAGCTAAGAGCCCAATCCCTTATCGCCTTCGATCACGCCTGCCAAGAAAACTTGGTGGGCCCTGTAGGATTCGAACCTACGACCAACGGATTAAGAGTCCGCTGCTCTACCAACTGAGCTAAGAGCCCGTGATCGAAACCGACCGAAACTGGTGGGTTGTGCAGGATTCGAACCTGCGACCAACGGATTAAAAGTCCGCTGCTCTACCGACTGAGCTAACAACCCGAGCCTTGTTGAGCTACGGCTGCCTTGGCATCCAGCCTTCTTGAGCTTTTTGCCTTGACTGCTGCACTCATCAGCAGAGCCTCAGATTATAGAAGCAGTTTTTCAGTCAGTGCAAGCGGTTTGCAAAAATTCTTTCACCAGTTCGGCCGCGGCCGTCATGCCGAAGGCCGCGGTGACCATCACGCTGGAGCCGTAGCCCGCGCAGTTGAGACTCCCATCCACCTGACCGTCCACCGAGCAGGCCGCCTCGGGCCGCTGCACGGCCTCGCGCGAGAACACGCAGCGCACGCCCATCTTGCCCTGGCGCGCCAGGCCGTGCTCCTTGCGCAGGCGCTGACGCAGGCTGGCCAGCAGCGGGTCGTGGGTGGTGAGGGCCAGGTCTTGCACCTCCAGCAGATGCGAGGCCCGCTTGCCGCCGGCCGCGCCGACGGTCACGAAGCAATGCCCCGTCTGCCGCGCCCAGGCGGCCAGCGCGGCCTTGGCGCGGACCTGATCGCAGGCGTCGATCAGGCCGTCGATGGCCCGGCCCTGCAGCAGGTCCGGCCAGTTGCCGGGCTCGACGAATTCCTCGATGCCGTGGACCCGGCAGTCGGGGTGGATGTCGCGGATGCGCTCGCGCAGGGCGTCGATCTTGGCCATGCCCAGCGTGCTGCCCAAAGCCTGGATCTGGCGGTTGATGTTGGACTCGGCCACCTGGTCCAGGTCGATCAGCACCAGTTCGGCCACGCCGCTGCGCGCCAGCGCCTCGACCGCCCAGGAGCCCACGCCGCCCACGCCCACCACGGCGAAGCGCGCGCCGCGCAGGCGCAGGTAGTCGCGCTCGCCATAGAGGCGTCGCAGGCCGCCGAAGCGGCGTTCGCTGTCATGGTCGGGGGCGCTGGGAGGGGGCGGGGTCATGTCGCTCATGGTGGCACATCAGAAATGCAAAACCCCGCCGGCGACGGATCCGGGCGGGGTTCGAAGGGTCGGGGGGCAGGTCTTGCCTCGGTCCGGCTCCGGCTTACTTGAGGGCCTTGAGCCGCTCCTTGGCGGCCTGCGCGGCCTCGGTGCCGGGGTAGGCCTTGACCAGGTCCTCCAGGCTGCGCTTGGCGGCCTTCAGGTCCTTGAGCTCGATCTGGCAGTTGGCCAGGGCCAGCAGGGCCTCGGCCGCGCGCGGGTGCTCGGGATTGGCCACGATCAGCGACTTGAAGCTGGCGATGGCGTCCTTGTAGTCGCGCTTGCCGTACTGGGCGTTGCCCAGCCAGAAGCGGGCGGAGTCGGCATAGCCGCTGCCGGGATAGCGCTTCAGGAAGGCGTTGAAGCCGCCCACGGCCTCGGCGAAGTCGCCCTTGCGCACGGCGCCGATGGCGGCCTCGTACTGGCGGCGTTCCTCGGGCTCGACGTTGAACTCCTTGCCGTCCAGGCTGACCTTCTGAGGCTCCAGGGGCTTGAGGCGGGAGTCCAGGTTCTGGGCCTGGTCGCTGACACGGCGCTGGGTCTCGGCCAGGTCGCGTGCCAGCTGCTCGTTCTGCCCGCGCAGCTTCGCGATCTCGGCGCGCAGGGCTTCAATCTGTGCGCTCAGGTCCAGCAGGCTGCGGCTCTGGGCCGACTGCTGGTCCTGCGCTTGCGTGGCCAGCTGCTCCAGGCGGGAACGCTGGGCGTCCTCCACCTGCTGCAGCTTGGCCCGCAGGTCCAGGATGGCCTTGCGGGCCTCGTCATCCTCGAACAGGCCGGCACGGGCCGGTTGGCTCAGGGCCAGGGTCGCGACGACCAGGGCCAGGGCACTCAGACGGGGTCGCAAGGCCGGCATCTCACTTGTCCTTCAGTTCGACGCGACGGTTCTTGGACCAGGCTTCCTCGTTGTGGCCTTCCACAGCGGGACGCTCCTTGCCGAAGCTCACCGGCTCGACCTGCGCGCTGCCGGCGCCCAGCAGGCTCATGGACTGAGCCACGGCCTCGGCACGCTTCTGGCCCAGGGCCAGGTTGTATTCGCGGCCGCCGCGCTCGTCAGCGTGGCCTTCCAGGCTCATCTTGACCTTGCCGTTGTTCTTCAGGCGCTTGGCGTGGGCTTCGATCAGGGGGGTGTAGTCGCTCTTGACGACGAAGCTGTCGAAGTCGAAGTAGACGGTGCGGCCCTTGGCGTTGGCGGCGTTCAGCAGCTCGGTGTCCAGATCCACGGTCTTGACCGGGGTCACGGGCGGCGGGGTTTCCTTCTGGACGACGGGCGGCTGGGCGGGCGGGGTCGCCACCGGTGCCGGCTCTTCCAGCTTGGTCGACGAGCAGGCGGCCAGACCGGCAGCCATGAGCACCACCAGTGCCAACTTTTGCATTTGCATCATTTCTCTCCTTGGATCCTCAATGTCCGTACGTTAGGTCCGAATGCGGTTTGGTCTGAAAGCATGCGGCAGGCCGACTCACCCGGCTCGGCCGGTATTTTGGCTCAAGTTCGGCATGACTTCGGGCACTGGCATGGTTCGAATGGAACCAAATGCTGTCAGCAGGGCATGAATGGCGGTTTTTCACCTGGCCAGCGCCCCTACATCGCCCCTACATCGCCCCTGCAACGCCACATCAGCGCCCGAACGGGCCCCAGGTGGGCTCGCGCACATCGGCCGTGCTGGCCACCAGCTTGGCCTTGATGCGGCCATCCAGCGTGGTGGTCATGAGCACGTCCCGGCCGCCGGCGCGGGTGGCGTAGACGATGAGCTTGCCGTTGGGCGCGAAGCTGGGGCTTTCGTCCTCGGTGGAGTCGGTGATCTTTTGCGACTGCCCGGTCACGAGGTCCATCACGCACAGGCGGAAGGTGGAGCCGCCCTCGCGGGTGATGAAGGCCAGGGTCTTGCCGTCCGGGCTGATGGCGGGGCTGATGTTGTAGCTGCCGCTGAAGGTGACGCGCTCGGCCTCGCCGCCGTTGGCGGGCATGCGGTAGATCTGCGGCGCGCCGCCGCGGTCGCTGACGAAGTAGATCTGCGTGCCGTCGGGGCTGTAGACCGGCTCGGTGTCGATGGCGCGGGTCTGGCTGAGGCGCTTGGGATCACCGCCATTGCGGCTGATGGTGAAGAGCTGCGAGCCGCCGGCCAGGGACAGGGTGAGGGCCAGTCGTTGCCCGTCGGGCGAGAAGGCCGGCGCGCTGTTGGAGCCGCGGAAGTCCGCCAGCACGCGGCGGCGGCCGGTGGAGAGGTCCTGCAGCCAGACGACGGCCTTGCGGGACTCGAAGGACACATAGGCGATCTCGCGCCCTTCCGGCGACCAGGCCGGCGAGATGATGGGCTCCGGACTGTTGAGAGCGACCTGCCCGCCCTCGCCGTCGGCATCGGTGATGCGCAGCTGGTAGCGCGGACCGGTCTTGGTGACGTAGGCCATGCGGGTGGCGAAGACGCCGCGGTCGCCGGTGAGCTTCTGGTAGATGCTGTCGGCGATGCGGTGCGCGGCCAGACGCACATCATCGGCATGCACGGCCTGCGCCTCGCCGCCCTGGTCCTGGCCGCGGACCACGTCCCAGAGCTTGTAGCGCACGTCCAGGCGGCCGTCGGCCAGGCGGGCCACGGAGCCGGCGGCCAGGGCATCGGCCTGCTTGCCGCGCCACTCGTTGAAATTGGGGCTGATGGTTTCGGAGAGGCCAGCAGGCGCCGCGATCATGCGGAACTGGCCGCTGCGCTCCAGGTCGGCCCGCACGATGCCGGCCACCGACTGGCCGGCCATGGCCTCGTCACGGAAATCGGCAATGGCGATGGGCAGCTGCGTGCCGCCCACACCGGAGATCTCGACGCGGAACTGCGCCAGGGCCGGGAAGCTGAAGGCTGCCGCCGCGGAGGCCGCGGAAGAGACCAGCAGGCTGCGGCGCAGCGGATTGCTCAGGGGCTGGGCGGGCGTGGTGAGGCGATTCATCGGCGATTCGGCGTTCAATCAAGACAGGCCGCCCGGCTGGCGGCCCGCCGATTGTGCCGCAGGGCAAAGACCCTGCCGATGATCACAGCAGCACGATGTCGTAGTGCTCGGTCTGGTTGGTGGGCTCGGCGGTCAGGGAGATGGGCTTGCCGATGAAGTCGGACAGGCCGGCCAGGTGCTGACTCTCCTCGTCCAGCAGCATCTCGACCACATTGGCCGCGGCCACCACGCGGAACTCCTTGGGCGAGAACTGGCGGGCCTCGCGCAGGATCTCGCGCATGATGTCGTAGCAGACCGAGCGCGCGGTCTTGACCTGCCCGCGGCCCTCGCAGGTCGGGCAGGGCTCGCACAGCATGCGGGCCAGGGACTCGCGGGTGCGCTTGCGGGTCATCTCCACCAGGCCCAGCTGGGTGAAGCCACCCACGGTGACCTTGGTGCGGTCCTTGGCCAGCTGCTTGCGGAACTCCGACAGCACCGAGGCGCGGTGCTCCTCGCGGGTCATGTCGATGAAGTCCACGATGATGATGCCGCCCAGGTTGCGCAGGCGCAGCTGGCGGGCGATGGCGCCGGCCGCCTCCAGATTGGTCTTGAAGATGGTGTCGTCGAAGTTGCGCGCGCCGACGAAGCCGCCGGTGTTGACGTCGATGGTCGTCATCGCCTCGGTCTGGTCGATGATCAGGTAGCCGCCGGACTTCAGGTCCACGCGGCGCGCCAGGGCGCGGTCGATCTCGCCGTCGATGTTGTAGAGGTCGAAGATGGGGCGCTCGCCGCGGTAGTGCTCCAGCTTGGCCACGGCGGCGGGCATGTAGGTCTCGCCGAAGCCGTGCAGCACCTCGTACTGCATGCGGGAGTCGATGCGGATGGAGCCGGTGCGCTCGCTGACCAGGTCACGCAGCACGCGCTCGACCAGGCTCAGGTCCTGGTGCAGCAGGGTGCCGGGCGGCGAGCGGAAGCTGCGCTCGCGGATGGTCGCCCAGGTCTTGCGCAGATAGGCGATGTCCGAGCCGAGCTCCTCATCACTGGCGTCCTCGGCATTGGTGCGCAGGATGAAGCCGCCACCGCCGCCCTCCTCCGCCTTGCCCACCAGGGCCTGCATGCGCTGGCGCAGCTGCTCGCGGGCCTCGGGCGAGCCGATCTTCTGCGAGATGCCGATGTGCTCGTCCTGCGGCAGGTGCACCAGCATGCGGCCGGCGATGGAGATCTGCGTGGACAGCCGCGCGCCCTTGGTGCCGATGGGGTCCTTGATCACCTGCACTGTCAAGGCCTGACCCTCGAAGACCAGGCGCTCGATGGGCGTGGGCGTGCCGTTCTCGGCATGGTGGCCGCGACCGGCCTGGCCGGCGATGTGGAGGTCGGCCACGTGCAGGAAGGCGGCGCGCTCCAGGCCGATGTCGATGAAGGCGGACTGCATGCCCGGCAGCACGCGCGCCACACGGCCCGAATAGACGTTGCCGACCAGGCCGCGTTCCAGGGTCCGCTCGACGTGCAGCTCCTGCACGGCGCCGTTCTCGACCACGGCGACGCGGGTCTCCTGGGGAGACCAGTTGATGAGGATATCTTCCATAGCTTGGGCTCCAGCGCTCGCGCCAGCGGTGAGTCCCACCGTTGGCGCCAGCGTTCGAGGCGGCAGGGCTGGCATCGGGCGACGCAAGACCTGACCCCCATCATGCCAGGCCCCGCGGGCCTGCTTCCGCGGGTCTCCGTCAGGCCGTGATGCCGAAGTCCGCCAGCAGCCCGGCGGTCTCGTACAGGGGCAGGCCCATGATGCCTGAATAGCTGCCGCTGATGTGGGAAATCCAGGCGGCGGCCTGGCTCTGGATGGCATAGGCGCCGGCCTTGCCCATGGGCTCGCCGCTGTCGGCGTAGCGGCGTAGCGCGGCGTCCTCGACCGGGGCGAAGCGCACCGTCGAGACATTCAGGCGCAGCAGGCGCCGCGCGCCCTCGCCCACGGCCACGGCCGTCAGCACGCGGTGCTCCTGGCCGCTGAGCAGGCGCAGCGTGGCCAGGGCGTCGGCCGCGTCGGCGGGCTTGCCCAGGATGCGCGAGCCCAGGGCCACCGTGGTGTCCGAGCACAGCACCGGTGCCACGGGCAGACCGCGGCGCTGCAGGCGCGCGAGGGCCGCGTCCAGCTTTGCCAGGGTCACGCGCTGGACGTAGGCGTCCGGGCTCTCGCCCTCACGCTCGGCCTCCAGCGCCTCGGCGTCCTCGTCGGCGCCGGGCAGCAGCAGCTCGTGCCGCACGCCGATCTGTTCCAGCAGCTGGCGGCGGCGCGGGCTCTGGGACGCCAGGTAGATGAAGTCAGCCATGCCGGCCTTACTCGCGGTGATAGGGATGCCCTTCCATCACGGACCAGGCCCGGTACAGGGCCTCGGCCAGCAGCACGCGCACGAAGGCGTGCGGCAGCGTGAGGTCGGAGAGGCGCAGCAGCTCGTCGGCCTTGCCCTTGAGATCGGGATGCAGGCCGTCCGGGCCGCCGATGAAGATGGCCACATCGCGACCGTCTCCCTTCCAGCGTTCCAGGCGTTCGGCCAGCTGCTTGGTGGTGACGCGATCCCCGCGCTCATCGAGCACGATGCGCCGCACGCTCTTGGGCAGGGCCGCTTCCAGGCGCTGCCCTTCGGCGGCCATCAGCTGCTCGGCGCTCTTGCCGCCCCGGGGCTCGGCCTTGACGGCCTTGAGCTCCAGGCGCATTTCCGGGGGGAAACGCTTGGCGAAGTCTTCGTAGGCCTCGTCCGCCCAGCCGGGCTGGCGCTGGCCCACGGCCATCAGCAGGAGGCGCATGCCTTACTTGGCAGACTTCTTGGCGGCCGGCTTCTTGGCGGCGGGCTTGGCTGCGGACTTGACCGGGGCGCGCTTGGCAGCCGGCTTGGCCGCAGCCTTCACCGGCGCCTTCTTGGCCGCCGGCTTCTTGGTGCCGACCTTGACCGTCACGGCTTCCTTGGTGCGCGGGCTCAGCTCGGTGCTGCGGCGCTTGGCAGGGGCCTTGGCGGCGGTCTTGGTGGCCGCGGCCTTCGTGCCCGTGGTCTTGGTGGCGGCCTTCTTCGCCACCACGGTCTTGGTGGCCGCCTTCTTGGCAGCCGGCTTCTTCACCGCGGCCTTCATGCCTTCGGTTTCCTCGCTGACGGCTTTGGCGGCGGGCTTCTTCGCGGACTTCTTGGCCGGCTTGGCCTCGCTGGCGTCTTCCGAGGCCTTCACCAGCTTGGTCTCGCCGCTGGCGACCTTGAGCTTGACGGGCTTCTCGCCCCAGATCTCCTCGAGGTGGTAGTACTCGCGGATGGCGGGCTGCATCACGTGCACGACGGCGGCGCCGCAGTCCACGATGATCCATTCGCCGTTGTCCTCACCCTCGGTGCGCATCACTTCCATGCCGCGACCCTTGACGGTCTCGCGCACGCTGGACGCCAGGGCCTTGGTCTGACGGTTGCTGGTGCCAGAGGCGATGATCACGCGCTCGAACAGGGGCGAGAGGTGCTCCGTGTTGAACACGACGATGTCTTGCGCCTTGACGTCTTCCAAACCATCGACGATGGCACGCTGCAGTTTACGAATGTCCATTCAGTGCTCGCTGTAAAGACGGTGCTGGGCAATATAGCGCGCAACCCCGTCGCCCACCATGGGCGTGATGTCCTCGCCACGCAGGCATTGCCCGCGCAGGAGGGTGGAGGAAATCTCCAGGGCCGGCATGTCCAGCCGGACCACACGATGAGCCACCGCCGCCACCTCGGGCGCCGCGCTCACCGCCTGACCCGCCCGGGCCGCGACGGCCAGGGTGAGTCGCTTCAACAGATCCTGCCAGCGGTGCCAGCTGGACAGGCGCGCGTACTGATCCTGGCCGATGACCAGGAACCACTCGCGCCGCTGTGGAAAACGCGACTGCAGCGCCTCCACGGTGTCGATCATGTAGCTGGGGCCCGCGCGCATCAGCTCGGTGGTGTCCACCACGAAGCGCGGCTCGCCCGCCACCAGGGCCTGCACCATGGCCAGGCGGTGCGCCGGCGCCGCCAGCTGGCGCCCCGCCTTCTGCCAGGGCTGGCCCACGGGCAGCCAGCGCAGCTCGGTCAGGCCCAGCTGCCGCAGGGCCGTGCGCGCCAGGCTCAGATGGGCGAGGTGCGGCGGGTCGAAGGAGCCACCGAACAGCCCCACGGGGCCGGCGAGGCCGGTGCCCGTGGTGTCGTCCGGGCTCACAGCCATAGGTGCGTGGCTTTCTCGCCCGCCCAGTCGCGGGGCCGCAGGAAATCGGTGTACAGGCGCGCCTCGGGGGTGCCCTCCTCCGGATGCCAGTCATAGCGCCACTTCACCAGCGGCGGCATGGACATCAGGATGGACTCGGTGCGCCCGCCCGACTGCAGCCCGAACAGCGTGCCGCGGTCGAAGACCAGGTTGAACTCCACGTAGCGGCCGCGGCGGTAGGCCTGGAAGTCACGCTCGCGCTCGCCATAGGCCAGGCCCTGGCGGCGCTCGACGATGGGCACATAGGCCGGCAGGAAGGCATCGCCCACCGACTGCATCAGGCCGAAGGCCGCATCGAAGCCGCCTTCCGCGTGGTCGTCGAAGAAGATGCCGCCGATGCCGCGCGGCTCGTTGCGGTGCTTCAGGAAGAAGTAGTCGTCGCACCACTGCTTGAAGCGCGGGTAGTGTTGCGCGCCATGCGGCTCCAGCGCGGCTTGGCAGGTGCGGTGGAAGTGCTGGGCGTCGCGCTCGAAGCCGTAGTAGGGCGTGAGGTCCATGCCGCCGCCGAACCAGACCACGGGCTCGGCACCCGCCGGCAGGGCCGCGAACATGCGCACGTTCATGTGGACTGTGGGCACGAAGGGGTTGTGCGGATGCAGGACCAGGGACACGCCCATGGCCTCGAAGGGCGCACCGGCCAGCTCCGGGCGGTGCTGGGTGGCCGACGGGGGCAAGACCCGACCCCGCACATGCGAGAAGTTGCAGCCGCCGCGCTCGAAGAGCCCGCCGTTCTCGATCAGCCGCGTCAGGCCGTCGCCCTCCAGGCGCCCGCCGGGCTCGCGCTGCCAGCCGTCGCTGAGGAAGGGCTGGCCGTCGAGCTGCTCCAGCCCGCTGATGATGCGCTGCTGCAGGCCCAGCAGGTAGTCGCGCACCAGCTGTGTGTTCATCGCTTGGAACCTTTCAGGGTGATGGGGCTGGCCAGCTCGGGCCGCTTGCCCTTCACCGGGGCCAGGTAGTGCGCGAAGTGGGCGAAGTCCCGCTCGGGCTGGCCGCACAGCTGCACGAAATGGCTGAGGTCGACCACCTTGCGCTGGAAGTCGAAATAGGCCAGGCCCACGGGGATGCCGGCCTGCACCGCCACGTGATAGGCACCGGAGCGCCAGCCCGGGGCCAGCGAGCGCGTGCCCTCGGGCGCCAGGGCCAGCCAGAAGGACTGCTGGCGCTGCTGTGCGGCGCGCACCTGCGCGACGGTGTCCGCCACCACGCCGTGGGCACTGGAGCGCTCCACCGCGATGCCGCCGATCCAGCGCACCCAGGCGCCGAACAGGGGTAGCTTGAACAGCGAGTCCTTGCCCCAGAACTTCAGCTCCAGGCCCAGGCCCCACTTGGCCAGCACACCGATGACGAAGTCCCAGTTGGAGGTGTGGGGGTAGACCATGATCACCCCCTGCAGCGCGGGCAGGCCGCTGAACTCCAGGCGCCAGCCGAAGAGTCGCAGCAGGCCGCGCGCCAGGCGGCTGCCCGGCGGACGCAGGCGCGCGCCGCCCTCGATGACGCGGGGCATGCCGGGCTTGCCGTCGACCGCGCTGGGCACGCAGGCGGACACGGGAAGGGAACTGCTCATGGCGGCGGCTTCAGCGCTTGATGGCGCGATAGCCGATGTCCTGGCGGCACTGCATGCCGGCGAACTGGATGCCATGGATGGCCTGGTAGGCGCGCTGCTGCGCGGTGCGCACCGACTCGCCCAGGGCCGTCACGCACAGCACGCGGCCGCCGTTGGTCAGCAGCTGGCCGTCCTTCTCGACCGTACCGGCCTGGAAGACCATGGCATCCTCGGTCTCGGCGGGCAGGCCGGTGATCACGTCGCCCTTGCGCGGGTTCAGCGGATAGCCCTCGGCGGCCATCACCACGCCCAGCGCCACGCGGCGGTCCCATTGCAGCTCGACCTGGTCCAGCGTGCCTTCGGTGGCATGCATCAGCACCTCGAAGAGATCGCTCTTGAGCCGCATCATGATGGGCTGGGTCTCGGGGTCGCCCATGCGGGTGTTGAACTCGACGGTGCGCGGCTGGCCGTGCTCGTCGATCATCAAGCCGGCATAGAGAAAGCCGGTGAAGGGGATGCCGTCGCGCGCCATGCCCTGGATGGTGGGCATGATGATCTCGTGCATGGCCTTGGCATGGACGTTGGGCGTCACCACCGGGGCCGGCGAGTAGGCGCCCATGCCGCCGGTGTTGGGGCCTTCGTCCTTGTCCAGCAGGCGCTTGTGGTCCTGGCTGGTGGCCAGGGGCACGACGTTGCGGCCGTCGCACAGCACGATGAAGCTGGCTTCCTCGCCCTGCAGGAACTGCTCGATGACGACGCGCGCGCCGCCCTCGTTGTGCACAACGCCCAGCTTGTTGTCCTCGAGGATCCAGTCGATGGCCTCGTGCGCCTCGGGCAGCGTCATGGCCACCACCACACCCTTGCCCGCGGCCAGGCCGTCGGCCTTGATCACGATGGGCGCGCCCTGCGCATCCACGTACGCATGGGCGGCGGCGGCGTCGCTGAAGGTCTCGTAGGCGGCCGTGGGGATGCCATGGCGCTTCATGAAGTCCTTGGCGAAGGCCTTGCTGGATTCCAGCTGCGCAGCGGCCTTGGTGGCCCCGAAGATGCGCAGGCCGCGCGAACGGAATTCGTCGACCACGCCGGCGGCCAGGAAGGCCTCGGGGCCCACGACCGTCAGCGTGATCTTCTCGGCCTGGGCGAAGTCGGCCAGGGCCTTGACGTCGCTGAGGTTGACGTTTTGCAGGCGCGGATCCTGCGCAGTGCCGCCGTTGCCGGGGGCCACGTAGACCTGGCTCACGCGCTCGCTCTGCGAGAGCTTCCAGGCCAGGGCGTGTTCGCGGCCGCCGTTGCCGAGGACGAGAACCTTCATGCAGACCTCCGGGTGCTCATCAGACGGCTCATTGCTCGATGCTCGCGTTGTGATAGACCTCCTGGACGTCGTCCAGGTCCTCGATCACGTCCAGCAGCTTCTGCATGCGGGCGGCGTCGTCGCCGGCGAGGTCGATGGTGTTCTCTGCACGCATGGTGACTTCGGCGATCTCGGGCTTCAGGCCCGCGGCCTCCAGCGCGTTCTTCACGGCCTCGAAGTCGCCCGGGGGGGTCAGGACTTCGATGGAACCGTCGTCGCCGCTGATCACGTCCTCTGCGCCGGCTTCCAGGGCCACTTCCATGACCTTGTCTTCCGAGGTGCCGGGGGCGAAGACCAGCTGGCCGCAGTGCTTGAACTGGAAGGCCACCGAGCCTTCGGTGCCCAGGTTGCCGCCGTGCTTGCTGAAGGCGTGGCGCACCTCGGCCACGGTGCGCACGCGGTTGTCGGTCATGCAGTCCACGATGATGGCTGCGCCGCCGATGCCGTAGCCCTCGTAGCGGATTTCCTCATAGGTCACGCCATCGAGGTTGCCGGTGGCCTTGTCGACGTTGCGCTTGATGTTGTCGGCCGGCATGTTGGCGGCCTTGGCCTTGTCGATGGCCAGGCGCAGGCGGGGGTTCATCGCGATGTCGCCGCCACCAGAGCGGGCGGCCACGATGATTTCACGGGTCAGACGGGTCCAGACCTTGCCCCGCTTCTCGTCCTGACGGCCCTTGCGGTGCTGAATATTGGCCCATTTGGAATGCCCTGCCATATGTCTTGTTCTCCGGGTCGGCCGCTTGGCGCCTGCCGTGATTCCCCTGTGGAATTCCGTGCGCTCCAGCCGTGATGGTGTTGGATAGACTGCGATTTTAGCTTTCGCCACCACCTCTTTCCCGGAGCCCCGCATGGCCGACCCCATCCTGCTCGCCCGCCATGGCGATATCGAGTGCCACCTCCTGCCCGCCCTGGCCAACCGTCACGGCCTGATCACGGGCGCCACCGGCACCGGCAAGACCATCAGCCTGCAGAAGCTCGCCGAGAGTTTCAGCCTGCAGGGCGTGCCCGTCTTCATGGCCGACATCAAGGGCGACCTCACCGGCATCTCGCAGCCCGGCCAGGCCTCGGAAAAGCTGCTGGCCGTGCTCAAGGAGCGCGCGCTGGAGGCGCCCGAGCCGGTGGCCTGCCCCACCACCCTGTGGGATGTCTTCGGCGAGCAGGGCCACCCCGTGCGCGCCACCATCTCGGACATGGGCCCCCTGCTCATCGCCCGCATGCTGGCCCTCAACGAGACCCAGACCGGCGTGCTGCAGCTGGTCTTCAAGATCGCTGACGACCAGGGCCTGCTGCTGCTGGACCTCAAGGACCTGCGCGCCATGCTGCAGTACGTGGGCGAACACGCCAGCGAGTTCACCACGCAGTACGGCAATGTCACGGCCGCCTCCATCGGCGCCATCCAGCGCGGGCTGCTGCAGATCGAGGCTCAGGGCGGTGACAAGTTCTTCGGCGAGCCGATGCTCAACATCGCCGATTTCATGCAGGCCGTTCCTGGTGCCCCCACGTCGCCTGCGGCGCCGGAGTCCGGCATGGGTGTGATCAACATCCTCGCGGCCGACAAGCTCATGGCCGCGCCGCGCCTGTACGCCACCTTCCTGCTGTGGCTGCTGTCCGAGCTCTTCGAGACGCTCCCCGAGGTGGGCGACCTGGACAAGCCGAAGCTCGTCTTCTTCTTCGACGAGGCCCACCTGCTGTTCAAGGACGCGCCGGATGCGCTGGTGGAGCGCATCGAGCTGGTCGTGCGCCTCGTGCGCTCCAAGGGCGTGGGCGTCTACTTCGTGACGCAGAACCCGCTGGACATCCCCGACACCGTGCTGGGCCAGCTGGGCAACCGGGTGCAGCACGCGCTGCGCGCCTTCACCCCGCGCGACCAGAAGGCCGTCAAGGCCGCGGCCGAGACCATGCGCGCCAAGCCCGGGCTGGACATCGCCAGCGCCATCAGCGAGCTGGGCGTGGGCGAGGCACTGGTGAGCCTGCTCGATGAGAAGGGCCGGCCCAGCATCACCGAGCGGGTCTTCATCCTGCCGCCGGGCAGCCGCATCGGCCCCATCACCGCCGAGCAGCGCCAGGCCCTGCTGCAAGGCTCGCTGGTGGCGGGCGTCTATGAGAAGCTGCTGGACCGCGAGTCCGCCTACGAGCGGCTCAAGGGCACGCCCGCGCCGGCTGCGCCCAGAGCGGGCGCGCCTGCGCGCACCGATGCCGGCGGCTCACTGGAAGCCGAGGCTCGCCAGGCCCTGCAGCGCGGCCCCGCCACGCCGGCCCCGGCACCGGACGAGGGCAATGGCTTGATGGACGGCCTCAAGGATGTGCTCTTCGGCTCCACCGGCCCCCGCGGCGGCCGCCGCGAGGGCCTGGCCGAGGCCGCCGCCAAGTCCGCGCTGCGCAGCATGGGCAGCTCCCTGGGCCGCGAGATCATGCGCGGCGTGCTGGGCAGCATCCTGGGCGGCGGGGGCAGCCGGCGCCGCTGAGCGCTCAAGCGCTTCACGACGACTGAACGCATTTCGCGACGCCGCCCTGCGCCCCGTCGCGCCCCGGGGGACGCCAGCCGGCGCCCCCGGCACAGTGCAGCCATCGACACCTCAACCAGGAGCCCACGATGAGCAGCACAACCCTCTCCATGATTCTCAATCAAGTCCCGACCTGGGTCTGGGGCTTGCTGTTGGCACTCGTCGCCCTCGGCCTGAGCCAGGCCCGTGACCGCTGGGTCAGCGCTGCGCGCCTGCGCCGCATGCCCCTGGCCTTCCTCGCCTTCTCGGCCTGGAGCACGGTGGGCGCCTTCGGCTGGCAGGCCTTGACGGTGCTGGGATTCCTGGCCGGGCTCTCGGCCACGCGCCAGTTGGTCATGGCCAGCGGCTGGCCCGGCGCTGCGCGCCACGATGCGGCGCGCGGAGCCTACTTCGTGCCCGGCAGCTGGGCGCCCCTGGCCGTGATGATGGGCATCTTCGCCATCAAGTTCCTGATGGGCATGACCCTGGCCATGAGCCCGGCTCTGGCGCAGCAGGCCGGCGTGGTGCTGGGCGTGAGTGCGCTCAATGGCGCCCTCGGTTCGCTCTTCCTGGCCCGGTCCCGCAACCTGATGGCCCGCAGCGCGCCGGCGGCCTGAGCCCCTGCTGCACAATCGCCCGCCATGACCCAGGCCTCCCGCCCCTTCCGCTCCCTCTGGACCCGCAGACAGGGGCTGCGCCAATGGCTCCACGGTGCCGCCGCGGCCTTTCTGTGGTGCCTTCTGATCGGTCTGGTGCTGGCAGGGGTGAGCGGCTGGCGGGACTTCTGGCACAACATCCTCTACTCCGTGTGCATCGGCATGTGCTGCTGGGGCCTCATCGACGCCAGCTTCCGCGGCCTGGCCTACGCGATGCGCAAGGGCCGCCCGTGCCCGGAAGGCGCCGAGCAGGAATGGCCCGGCCTGCCCTGGATCGCCCTGGCCGTGATCTTCGGATCGGTGGGGGGCTTCTCGATCGGCCAGCAGCTGGGCGACCTGATCTCCGGCCTGCACACCCGCAGCCTGTGGTCCGCGCAATGGAGCCACGCGGCCGCCATGCTGACGGTGACAGGCGTGGCCTCCCTGGTCGCCACGGCCTTCTTCTACACCCGCCACCGCATGGCCGCGGCCCAGGTCGAGGCCGAGCACGCACGCCGCGTGGCGGCCGAGACCCAGCTCCTGCTGCTGCAGGCCCAGCTGGAGCCGCACATGCTGTTCAACACCCTGGCCAATCTGCGCGTGCTGATCGGCCTGGATACCGCCCGCGCCCAGGCGATGCTGGACCAGCTGATCGCCTTCCTGCGGGCCACGCTGGAGGCCTCCCGCGTAGGCCACCATGCCCTGCGCGACGAGTTCGCGCGGCTGCGGGACTACCTCAGCCTCATGCAGGTGCGCATGGGCGAGCGCCTGCAGGCCCGCTTCGAGCTGCCGGACGAGCTCGCCTCGCTGCAGCTGCCGGCCCTGCTGCTGCAGCCGCTGGTGGAGAACGCCATCAAGCATGGCCTGGAGCCCAAGATCGAGGGCGGCACGCTGAGCGTCCAGGCCCGGATGCAGGGCGAGGACTGCCTGCTGGTGGTCAGTGACAGCGGCCGCGGCCACTTCCCGGCCGCCGACACCGCGGGCACCGGCTTCGGCCTGCAGCAGGTCCGCGAGCGCCTGCAGGCGCGCTACGGCGAGGCCGCCGGCCTCAGCCTGAGTTACCCGCCCGACGGCGGCTGCCGCATCGAGATCCACATCCCGCGCCGCCTGATGACGGCGCCCGCCCCCGCCGCCTCCCCATGAGCCTCACCGCCCCCATCGCCCTCATTGCCGAAGACGAAGCCCTGCTCGCCGAGCACCTCAAGTCCGAGCTGCAGCTGCTGTGGCCGGAGCTGGATCTGCTGCCCATCGCCCCGCATGGCCAGGCCGCCGTGGACCTGGCCCTGGCGCGGCGCCCCAGCCTGTGCTTCCTGGACATCCGCATGCCCGGCCTCAGCGGCCTGGAAGCCGCCGCGGCCCTGGCCGAGGACTGGCCCGAGGGCGCGCCCTTCCCCTTGCTGGTCTTCGTGACCGCCTATGACCAGTACGCGCTGCAGGCCTTCGAGCACGCAGCCGTGGACTATGTGCTGAAGCCCGTGCAGCGCGAGCGCCTGGCCCAGACCGTCGCCCGGCTGAAGCAGTCCCTGGCCCAGCGCCAGGCCCCGCAGGCGCTGGACGCCACGCTGGACCAGCTGCGCCAGCTGCTGGCGCCCCCACAGGCCCTTGCCACGGCCTCGGCCCCGGCCGTGCCCCGCCTGCGTCTGCTCCAGGTCAGCCAGGGCTCCAGCATTCAGATGGTGCCCATCGAAGAGGTGCTGTTCTTCGAAGCGGCTGACAAATACGTGCGCGTGGTCACCGCCGGCAAGGAGCACCTGATGCGGCTCTCCCTGCGCGAACTGCTGCCCCAGCTGGACGCCGAGCAGTTCTGGCAGGTGCACCGCGGCACTGTGGTGCGCGCCACCGCCATCGACCGCGCCGTACGCGATGAACAGGGCAAACTGACCCTGCATCTGCGCGATCACGCCGAGAAGCTGGGCGTCAGCCGGCTCTATGCGCACCTTTTCCGGGGGTTGTGAGCGGCGGACCGTCGCGCAGCACCGATAAAATCCGCCCCTTCCCATTCCAACGAGGGGGCCGCGGCACATCCGGCGGCTCCTGAAACGCCGATGTCCGAGCCCAAGAACGCCCCTGACGCCGAGGCCCTCAAGCCCAACAACTTCCTGCGAGCCATCATCGAGCGCGACCTGGAGCAGGGCTACGGCGCCGAGCGCCGCTTCGGCAGCGGCCCGGGTGACGCGCCCCACCATGCCGCCGGCCCGCTGGACCCCGCCCGCGTCCGCACCCGCTTTCCGCCCGAGCCCAACGGCTACCTGCACATCGGCCACGCCAAGAGCATCTGCCTGAACTTCGGCCTGGCGCGCGACTACGGCGGCGAATGCCACCTGCGCTTCGACGACACCAACCCGGAGAAGGAAGAGCAGGAGTACGTCGACGCCATCAAGGAGATGGTGGCCTGGCTGGGCTGGTCCTGGCAGGCCCCGGCCTCGCACGGCGAGCGCAGCAACCTCTACTACGCCAGCAACTACTTCGACTTCATGTACCGCGCCGCCGAGTACCTGGTCGAGCAGGGCCTGGCCTATGTGGACGAGCAGACGCCCGAGGAAATGCGCGCCAATCGCGGTGACTTCGGCACGCCCGGCACCAACAGCCCCTTCCGCGACCGCACGCCGGCCGAGAACCTGGCCCGCCTGCGCGAGATGCGCGATGGCGTCCATCCGGACGGCGCCATGGTGCTGCGCGCCAAGATCGACATGGCCTCGCCCAACATCAACATGCGCGACCCGGCCCTGTACCGCATCCGCCGCGCGACCCACCACAACACGGGCGACAAGTGGTGCATCTACCCGATGTACACCTTCGCGCACCCGATCGAGGACGCGCTGGAGCGCATCACCCACTCCATCTGCACCCTGGAGTTCGAGGACCAGCGCCCCTTCTACGACTGGCTGCTGGAGCACCTGGCCCAGGGCGGCCTGCTGGCGCGCCCCCTGCCCCATCAGTACGAGTTCGGTCGGCTGAACCTGAGCTACGTGGTCACCAGCAAGCGCAAGCTGCGCCAGCTGGTCGAGGAAGGCCATGTGAGCGGCTGGGACGACCCCCGCATGCCGACGCTCGTGGGCATGCGCCGCCGCGGCTACACGCCGGAGAGCATCCGCAACATGGTCGAGTCCACCGGCGTGACCAAGCAGAACGCCTGGATCGACTACAGCGTGCTGGACGGCTGCCTGCGTGCCGACCTCGAAGGCAAGGCCGCGCGCGCCATGGCCGTGATCGACCCCGTCAAGCTCAAGCTCACGAATTTCGCCGAGATCTTCGGCAGCCTCGAGCACCGCGAGCCCTGCAGCGCCCCGGCCCACCCGCACCTGCCCGAGCTGGGCCAGCGCGCATTCAGCCTGGGCCCCGAGCTGTGGATCGAGCGCGAGGACTTCATGGAGGTGCCGAGCAAGGGCTACCACCGCCTCTATCCCGGCAACAAGGCGCGCCTCAAGGCCGGCTATGTGGTCGAGTGCACGGGCTGCGAGAAGAACGAGGCCGGCGAGATCACCGCCGTGCTCGCCACCCTGGTGCCGGACACCAAGAGCGGCACGCCGGGCGCGGACGCCGTCAAGGTCAAGGGCGTGATCACCTGGGTGGCCGTGCACGAGGCCGTGCAGGCCGAGCTCCGCCTCTATGACCGCCTCTTCACCGAGGCCCAGCCGGACGCCGGCGGCCGCGACTTCCTGGAAGTCATCAACCCCGGCAGCAAGCGCGTGGTGACGGGCTACCTCGAACCCTCCCTGGCCGCGGCCGTGGCCGACACCAAGGTGCAGTTCGAGCGCCACGGCTACTTCGTGGCCGACCGCGTGGACCACCGCGCCGACACGCCGGTGTTCAACAAGATCACCGGCCTGCGCGACGGCTGGGGCAAGTGATCGACGAGGCCGCGGCCTCCCGCAATGACAAGACCGCCCGAGGGCGGTCTTTTTCATGGCGCCGACGAGGGCGCTGATCAGCGCACAGGCCGCCTTTGAAGGCAGGCGTTCAGGAACACCGGCTCAGCAGGGGCCGCACGGGTGCAGGCCTCAGCCACGGCTGGTGACCACCGGTGCGGCGTACTCATGCCCCACCACGGCCCGTGCGAAGAGGTAGTTCTCGCGTGCCCGCTCGCTCAGCGCATCCAGGCTCACTTCGCCCCGCGCATCGCAGGGAAAGGCCAGGGCCTTGCCGCTGTGGAACAGGGATTGGAACCTCAGCTCGAAGCTGCTTTCGAACGGCCCCGCCACGCGCGGAGCGGTGCTTTCCAGGATGTTCATGATCTTCTCCAACGACGCCCTCATCTTTGCTGTGGGCTTGATCCAAGACTAGGCCTCAATCGCGGGGGCCACCATGTGCAAAGGTCTCGATTCAACGTCGGATCCTCGAGATGGGTGGACTAGGAAATGCACTGACATGATTTATTCACGACAGGCAATCCACATGCCCATCCACCCCGGGTTCCGGCTCAGTGGTGGACTCAGGGACGCAGCTGCCGCTGGAAGAAATCCAGCTGCGTGCGCGCCAGGTGGTAGCGGGCCTTGCGGCCGGCCACGCCGTGGGCATGGCCCGGGTAGATGACGGTCTCGAACAGCTTGCCCTCGTTCTGCAGCGCCTGGATCATGCGCAGCGAGTTGTCGAAGAGCACGTTGTCGTCGGCGGTACCGTGGATGATCATCAGCGGCTTGCTCAGCAGGGCCGCGCGCGAGACCAGCTGGGCCTGCTGGTAGGCCGGCGCCTTGCCGCCCTCGGGCAGGCCGAGGTAGCGCTCGGTGTAGGCCGTGTCGTAGAGCGTCCAGTCGGTGGGCGAGGCGCCGGCGATGGCGGCGGCAAAGGGCGTGTCGGCGTCCAGCAGCGCCCGCAGGGCCAGGAAGCCGCCATAGGACCAGCCCATGAAGCCGATGCGGCCGGCGTCCACCGCCGGATACTGCTGCACCAGCTGGCGCACCGCGCCGAAGAGGTCTGCCACCTCGGTCTTGCCGAAGGCGTGGTCATGGGCGCGGGTGAAGTCACGGTCGCGGAAGGCCATGCCGCGGGTGTCCAGCATCAGCACGCCGAAGCCCTGCTGCTGGTAGAGCGCCAGGGTGGGCAGATCGCCCTGCCAGCGCCAGTTCACCGTGGCCGTGCCCGGGCCGCCATAGGCCCGCACCACGACGGGGTAGTTGCCGCTGAGGCTGGGCCGCGTGGGCGGCAGGAAGATGGCGTTGAGCGGGGTCTTGCCGTCGGCGGCCAGCAGCGCGGGGAACTGGGGCTGCAGCTTCGCGGCGAGGTCCAGCACCAGCGGATCGGGCCGGGCCTGCTCGATGAGGCGCGGTGCCGTCCTGCCGTCCAGCAGGAGCAGCTCGGTGCGCGGCGCCTGCTGCCAGGAGGACTGCGTGATCAGCAGCCGCGTGCAGGCGGCATCGCCGCGCGCATCGCGCCAGCGGCGGGCCTCGCCGGGCTGGAGCTGGCGGACCTGGCCCTTGAAGTCGGCCTGGAACAGCTCGCGGCCGCGGCCGCGCTCGGTGGCGCCGGCAAAGACCAGGTGCTGCTCGCCCAGGCACACCAGCTGGGCCACGGGTTCGGGCTGATGCGTGAGGGCCTGCACGGCACCACTGACGCGGTCGACCAGGTAGAGCTGGCGGCGCCCGCTGCGCTCGCTGCTCCACAGCAGGGCCGGCTTGCCCGAGCGCTTGAGCCCGGGCAGCTCGCGCAGGTCGTCATGCACCTCGACCCAGGCGGCATCGCGCTCGTCCAGCACCACATGGGGCTGGGCCTGGGCGTTGAACTCCAGCAGTTGCAGGCGCTTCTGGTCGCGCGTCAGCCACTGCAGCCAGGGACTGCCATCGGCGAACCAGCCGGCGCGGGCGATGTACTCGGCCTCGGCGGGCAGGGGCAGGCGCTGGGCCTCCGCCTTGCCGCTCAGGTCCAGCACGAGCGCCTGGACCTTGGCATTGGGGCTGCCGGCGGCCGGGTAGCGCTGCTCCACGAGGTGCGTGCCATCGCCACCGATCTGCGCGCGCCGGCGCAGGGGCACACCGGACTCGTCCACCTCGAGAGCCAGCAGCCGGGTGCCCTCGGGCGACCACCAGAAGCCGCGATGGCGGTGCAGTTCCTCTTCGGCGATGAACTCGGCCAGGCCGGTGGAACGCGTCTCGCTGCCCGTGTGGGTGAGACGGCGCGCGGGGCTGCCGTCCAGGCCCTGGATCCAGAGGTCGTTCTGCTTCACATAGGCCAGCTGCCGGCCTGCGGTATCGCATTGAGGATCGCGCTCGGGCTCCTGCTCGTCGTGGGTGAGACGGCGAACCTTGGGCGCGCCGCCCTGTGACTGCGCCAGCTCGACGCTGTAGAGGTCACCCGACAGGGGCAGGATCAGCTGGCGGTCGTCCTTGCCGCACCACTGGTAGCCGGTGATGCCTGCACCGCGCTGGCGGCGCCGCTCCAGGGCCATGCGCTCGGCCTCGGTCAGCACGGCCTCGCGCTGGCCGATGAGGTCGCTCGCGGCCACCAGGCGGCGGGCATCGCCGCCGGCCACGGGCGTGCCCCACAGCTCGTTGACATCGGGGTTCGCCTCGGAGGGCCGAAGATGAGTCAGCCACTGCCCGCCCGGCGAGAGCACGCCGCCCAGGCCGGCGCGGCCCATCAGGGGCGGGTCGCCGTGGATGCGCTCCAGCGTCAGCGCGGGATCCAGGGCCTCAGGCGCGGCCGCGGCCTGCGCTTGCGGCCAGGCTGCCAGCAGGGGCAGCAGGGAAAGGAGAAGGCGGGATTTTTGAAGCATGCGGGATGCTACGCGTTGCCTTCCCCTCGCGGGCTCCGGGCTTGCACCGGGAAACGGGCCTGTGTGACGGGCTTCGTGCGAGCCGCGCCCGCATCAGGCCTGCTCAGGCGGCCTGCGTGAAGTACGCCCGCTCCAGCTCGGCCGGCACGTTGATCGTGCGCACGCGCTGGTAGGCCTCGCCCGCCTCAGGGTAGTGGCGGCGCAGATAGTGCAGCCACTGCTTGAGCCGGCCGGCCTGGTGCTTGGGCTGCACATGCGCCTGGACCTCGCGCCAGAACTGCAGCATCAGGGGCTGCAGGGCGTTCCAGTCCAGCCCCTGCCCTGCGCCCATCCCGCGCACGGCCAGCGCCAGGCCCGGATTGGCCACCATGCCCCGGCCCAGCATCAGCGCGTCGCAGCCGGACTCCTGCAGGCAGCGCCGCGCATCCTCCACCGTCCACACCTCGCCATTGGCCACCACGCCCACCGCGGGGTCGAGCGCCTCGCGCACGTGGGCGATGCGGTCCCAGTAGGCAGGCGGCTTGTAGCCATCGGCCTTGGTGCGGGCATGGATCACCAGCTCCTCGGCGCCCGACTCGGCCATGGCCAGCGCGCACTCCAGGGTGCGCGACTGGTCCATGAAGCCCAGGCGCATCTTGGCCGACAGCGGCATGTCCGCCGGGATGGCGCGCCGCACGGCACCCACGATCTCGGCGATCAGCTCGGGCTCGTCCAGCAGCACGGCCCCCCCGCGATGGCGGTTGACGCACTTGGCGGGGCAGCCGAAGTTGAGGTCGATGCCGGCAGGGTTCAACTCGGCCAGACGCGCGGCGTTCTCGGCCATGCAGGTCGGGTCCGAGCCCAGCAGCTGTGCGCGCACCGGCACCCCCGCCGGCGTGCGACCGCCCTGCAGCAACTCGGGCACGATGCGGGTGAACACGCGCCGGGGCAGCAGCATGTCGGTGATGCGGATGAACTCGCTGACGCAGCGGTCGATGCCGCCCACGCGGGTCAGCACGTCGCGCAGCATGTGGTCCAGCAGGCCTTCCATGGGCGCGAGCAGGATCACGAGACGGCCTCCGTCGCGGTCACCGTCGGCAGCTCGCGCCAGGTGAGGTACAGGCGCAGATCCAGCTCCAGCTGGCCGTAGCGCGGCTCCATGTGCTGGCACAGCTGGTAGAAGGCCTTGTTGTGCTCCAGCTCCTTGAGGTGGGCCAGCTCGTGCACCACGATCATCTTCAGGAAGTCGGCCGGCGCCTCGCGGAAGAGGCTGGCGATGCGGATCTCTCGCCGGCTCTTGAGCTGGCTGCCCTGCACGCGCGTGCTGCGGGTGTGCGTGCCCAGGGCGTGCTGGATCACCTTGAGCTTGCTGTCATAGCAGACCTTGTCCAGCGGCGCGGCATTGCGCAGGTGGCGCTGCTTGAGCGCCTGCGTGTAGTCGAACAGGGCGCGGTCGCTCTGCACCGTGTGCGGCTCGGCGTAGCGGGCGGTCAGGTAGTCGCCCAGGCGGCCGGCGTCGATCATCTGCCGGACCTGGTCCTGCAGGGCTGCCGGATAGCCGGCCAGGTACTTGAGCATGGTCAGGAACTGCGACGGGAGGAATCCGGGCCGGGCCCGGACGCAAGGAAACCCGCGATTGTCCCTCAGCCGGCAAGGCAAGACCTGGCCCCACGGTGAGGCAAGACCCGGCCCTGCAGTCCGGGGACGCTCAGCGCCCGCCCGGCGTCTTGCCCACGAACTCCATGGCGGCGGCGGCGGCCTCGGCCTCCAGGCGCGCTTCCTCGTTCTTCTGGGCTTCCTTGAGGTAGTGCTCCTCGATGAACTCCTTCTCGACCTGGTTGCGCTTGAGCGCGTCCTGCAGGTCGTCGATCTTGCCGCGCAGCTGCTCCAGTTCGCGCTCCAGGCGCTCGCGGATCTCGTCCACCGCCTGCGCGTCGGCGTGCTCGGGCGGGTTGGCCGCCAGCGCAGCCAGCTCGGCCCGCAGCTTCTGGATGGTGCGTTCGGCCTCGGCCAGCTGCTCGCGCAGCATCAGGGCCTCGCGCTCCAGCAGCTTCATCATCTCGGGCGCCTGGTTGTTCGGGGCCGAGGACTTGGGCGCCAGGGCCATTTCCTCCAGCTCCTTCTGCAGCTTGGCACTCACACGCTCGGCCTTCTCGGCCCGGGTCTCGGCCAGGTACTGGCGGTCCTGGGCCTGCTGCAGCTGGGAGCGCACGCCGTCCAGCTGCTGGCGCAGCACCTGCAGCTCGGGGCCGCCGCCGGCAGAGCCGCCACCGCCGCCGCGGTGCCGCGAGGCGCTGAGCTGCTTGAGCGCATCGTCCAGGCGCTCCCGCGTCAGGCCCAGCTCCACCTGCATGCGGCGGCGCTGTGCCACCAGGCGGTCCACCTCGTTGCGATGGCTGCGGCGCAGCTGCTCCATCAGCTCGCTGCTCATCTCATGGGCGGCATCGGGCCAGCGCACCTCGGGCTCATCGCCGGCCTCGGCCTCCTCGTCTTGCCCGCCATAGGCGTCGAGCAGGCCGCGCACCAGCTTCATCAGCTCGTCCAACTGGCCCAGCTCCGCGCTGCCAAGGCCACCTCCGCCCCCCACGCCGCCGCGCTCGGCAATGCGGATGAGCTCATGGGCGGCGATCTTCATCTCGCGCCCGGCGTCGCGGGTCTCGCGCAGGGCGTTGACGATGTGGATGTGGTTGCTCTGCTCGTAGCGCGTCATGCGCCAGTAAGTGCCAATGGTGATCACCATCACCGCGGCATTGGCCACGAAGACGGCAACCACCGCGAGGCTGTCGAGCGAAAACTCCAGCGCCATGATCAGAGCGACCTGTTCCTGTTGCGGCGCGAAGGCGCGCCCAAGGGACTTATCGGCAGCATCAGCAGCGAATGAATGCCAATCTTCCCTCGCCGTAGCCTGGGACGGCGATCCGGTAGTCGCTGCGCCCGTGGTTGCGCAACAGCAGGCCCTGCAGCTTGTCGAAGGGCTTGGGCGTGAGGTTGACGATGCGCAGCGCCGGCGCGCCACCGCTCTCCCCGCGCGCCAGGATGCCCGCGGCCGAGCGCAGGAAGTGGTCGGCGAACTGCATCATCTCCGGCGTGGGCCTGGCCGCCTGCATGGCCTGGCGCACCGGCGGCGGCTGCAGGCGCGCGCCGCCGCCGCCCAGGATGCAGCAGGCGTTGACGTCGAGGATGCCCAGCGCGAAGGGTGTCTTCTGCCCGTCCAGCGCATACATGGCCAGGTCGTGCGGCAGCTTCAGGTCGTCCAGGCTCTGGCCCGGCGCCTCGACCAGGCGGAAGGGAATCTGCCCCAGCTGCAGCTTGACCAGGGCATGCAGCGCCCCCTCGGAGCTCAGGGCTGGCGGCGCAAGGGGCGGCGGCGGTGGCGGGGGCGGCGCCTTCAGCTGCTCGACGCGCGCGGCCAGCGCCTTCTGCACCTCCTGCAGCAGCTCCTCGTCCTTGAAGGGCTTGTTGATCACGAAGACCGCACCGTTGCTGCGCGCCTGGTCGAGGTGGCGCTCGGCCGTCTCGGTGGTCACGAAGCCCACCTTGACCATGCCGCCGCCCAGCTGGCGCAGCGTCTGCAGCATCTCGATGCCGCTGACGACGGGCATGTGCCAGTCAGAGATCACCAGGTCAGGCGGATGGGCGGTGACCATGCGCAGCGCCTGCTCGCCGTTGCCGGCCGTCTCGACCACCATCGGGCCCAGGCCGGCGTTCTGCAGTACGCGGGTGATGATGGCCTGGATGGCGCGGCTGTCGTCCACGACCAGCACGCGCAGGGGTGTGGGGTTCGAATCAACCATGGCGCGGATCCTTGGTGGAAGGGGGCGCAGGCGATGCGATGTCGACATCACGGGCACTTGCGAAATAGGCCACGACGATGTGCCGGGGGCCCAGCGTGGCCGCCAGCGTCAGGGCCGGCATGCGACGGCGGCTGAGGGCCTCGAAGGCCTCGATGCGGGCGCGGCGCGGCAGGCCCATCTCCAGCTGGTGGCTGTCGTCCAGGGCCTTCACCAGGCAGCTGCCGAAGATGTTGCAGAGCTCGGCATTGGCGTCATCCAGCTCCTCCTGGCCCAGCTCGTCCAGCGGCATGCCGAACATGGAGACGCCCAGCTGCTGGGCATCCTCGTCGCTCAGGGCCAGCAGTACGCGGCCGGCCTCGCGCCCGTCGGCACTCAGCACCGGCAGCTGGAAGCAGGCGGCCTCGGGGTCGAGCTCGGGCATGCCGTCCAGGCTGCGGAAGGCGCAGTGCTCCCCCGCCAGCGAGAACCAGGCGCTGGCCAGGGTCGACTCCAGTTCGGGATGAGGGCGCGCTGCGTCCATGTGGATGCAGTGTGTGCCCCGTCGCAGGCAGATGCCAGCCACTGGCGCCCGCCGCCCGTCTCGCATTTCACGAAAGCCGGGGGCTCGCTGGCATCATGTGCCGATGTCACCACAGTCCTACCGCATCCGCTTCCAGCCCGGCGAGCCCGGGGACTGCTTCGAGGCGCCCGCCGAGCTCACCGTGCTGCGCGCCAGCCTGCGCGAGGGCGGCGGCCTGCTGAGCTCCTGCCGCGCTGGCACCTGCCGGGCCTGCATGCGGCGCCTCGTCTCGGGGCAGATCGAGTACCTCGTCGAATGGCCCGGGCTCAGCGCCGAGGAGAAGGCGGAGGGCTGGTTCCTGCCCTGCGTGGCCCGGCCCTGCTCGGACCTGGTGATCGAGGCCCTGCCCGGGACCGATGCGGGCGGCTGAGGCCGCCCGCATCGGTCCAGGCATCCACAGCGCCTGTGGACAAGTCCGTGCACGGCCTCTGCAGCAATGCGGCAAGTGCTTGTTTCTTCACGGACTTTGTTGTCCTGCTCTAAAAACAGGCAGGGATCCCGGAGCGGCAGACGAGATAATCGACGGTTTGTCAGCCCAGGCCCCGTCCGCATGCACCGCACGATCTTCACCACGCCCGTCGTCAACACCTTGCTGCGGGCCTTCTCGGTGGGTTTCCTGCGCCTGACGGGCTGGAAGCTGGACGGCGCCCTGCCGGCCGGCCAGGACAAATGCGTGCTGATCGCCGCCCCGCACACCAGCAACTGGGACCTGCCCTACACGCTCATGGTGGCCTTCGCACTGCGCCTGAACATCTACTGGATGGGCAAGGCGCAGATCTTCCGCTTCCCTTTCGGGCCCGTGATGCGCTGGCTGGGCGGCATTGCCGTGCAACGCGACAAGAGCAACAACCTCGTCGCCGCCTCGGCCGAGGCCATCAAGGCCGCCGACGGCCCGCTGCAGCTGGTCGTGCCACCCGAGGGCACGCGCAGCAAGACGCGCTACTGGAAGACCGGCTTCTACTGGATCGCCGTCACCGCCGAGGTGCCCATCGTGATGGCCTACATGGACTACAGCCGCAAGCTCAGCGGCCTGGGCCCGGTCTTCGTGCCCACCGGCGACATCGAGGCAGACATGGTCAAGATCAAGGCCTTCTACGCCCCCTTCAAGGGCAAGAACGCCTCCCAGTTCGACCACGCCTGAGTCGCCGAAGCCAGGCAGCAAAAAGGGCCAGCCCGCAAGGACTGGCCCTTCGCATTTGCGAGGCCGGTGAAGGCTCAGCGACCCGGCTCGGGCAGCTCGATCTTGACCTCCAGCACCTCCAGGTTGTCCTGGCGCTCCATGTGGACCTTGATGTCGTCCGGGTTGATGGAGACGTACTTGGAGATCACCGCCACCAGCTCCTTCTGCAGCTGGGGCAGGTAGTCGGGGCTGGCGCTGCGGCCATTGCGCTCGTGCGCGAGGATCAGCTGCAGGCGCTCCTTGGCGACGCTGGCCGTGCTCTTCTTCTCACCAATGAAAAACGAGAGGAATCCCATTGTGGCCGCCCCTCACTTGCCGCCGAACAGGCGCTTGAAGAAGCCCGGCTTGACCGCCTCGATGAAGCGCATGGGCTTGTCCTCGCCCAGGAAGCGGCCCACCACGTCGGCATAGGCCTCGGCCACGTCGGTGCCCTTCATGTGGATGGCGGGCAGGCCCTGGTTGGAGGCCTGCAGCACGATCTCGCTCTCCGGGATCACGCCGATCAGCGGGGTGCGCAGGATCTCGTGGATGTCTTCCAGCGAGAGCATCTGGCCGCCTTCGACGCGGTTGGGGTTGTAGCGCGTGATCAGCAGGTGCTCCTTGACGGGCTCCTTGCCTTCGATGGCGCGCTTGGTCTTGCTGTTGAGCATGCCCAGGATGCGGTCGGAGTCGCGCACCGAGGAGACCTCGGGGTTGGTCACCACCAGGGCCTCGTCGGCATAGTGCATGGCCATCAGCGCGCCCGTCTCGATGCCGGCCGGCGAGTCGCAGACGATGTAGTCGAACTCCATGGCCTTGAGCTCTTCCAGCACGCGCTCCACGCCTTCCTGGCTGAGGGCGTCCTTGTCACGGGTCTGGGAGGCGGCCAGGATGTAGAGCTTGTCCAGCTGCTTGTCCTTGATGAGGGCCTGGGTCAGCTTGATCTCGTCGTTGATGACGTTGATCAGGTCGTAGACCACGCGGCGCTCGCACCCCATGATCAGGTCCAGGTTGCGCAGGCCCACGTCGAAGTCGATCACCGCGGTCTTGTAGCCGCGCATGGCGAGGCCTGTTGCAAAGCTGGCACTGGTCGTGGTCTTGCCCACGCCCCCCTTGCCCGAGGTCACCACGACGATCTTGGTCATCGATTGCCTTCCTTCTTCAAAAATGCGTTGTTCGGCCGTCCGGACTTCGGGCGGCTCAGAGTTTCAAGGCTTCCATCACCAGCTTCTCGCCCTCCAGCCGGACCTGCGCCGGCTTGCCCAGCACCTCGGCGGGCAGAGGGTTCTCGGTGGTGCGGTAGATGCCGGCAATGGCGATCAGCTCAGCCTCCAGGCTGGCAGCAAAGATGCGGGCTTCGGTATTGCCACGGGCCCCGGCAATCGCCTTGCCACGCAGGGGCGCGTAGACATGGATGTTGCCGTCGGCGATGACCTCGGCGCCATGGTTCACCAGCGCCATCACCACCAGGTCGGCGCCCTTGGCATAGACCTGCTGGCCGGAGCGCAGCGGCTTGTCGACGATGACGGTGCGGCTGGGCTCGGCCGGCGCGGCAGGCACGGGCACCTCACGCTCGACGATCACCTCGCGCACGACCTCCTTGACCACGGTCTCCACCCGCGGCGCCTCGGCACGCTGGGCAGGGACATCGGCCTCGGCCAGGCCGGCGGCCTGCGCGGCAGCCAGCTGCTCGACCGTGGCGCCGCTGACGGCCACCGCCTGCATGCGGAAGCGCCGCAGCAGGGCCACCAGGGCGGGGAAGTCCAGCTGGACGGCGGCGGACTCCAGGCTCAGCTGGCCGTCGTCGGCCGCCTGGGGCGGGGCGGGCAGCTGGCTGAGGTCGAGCACCACCGGATCCTGGCTGAAGACCTCGGGCGTGTCGCCCAGGCGCTCCTGCAGGGCCTGGGCCAGCTGCTGCAGGTCCGGGCTGCGCAGCACGAGGCTGAAGGCGGCGATGGACGCGCTGCGGAGCTCGAACACCTCGGCGGCGGGCGAGTCCCTGCCTTGAGCGGATCGTCCCGGCCGGTCTGGCGACTGCTGTGCGGATTGCTGCGAAACGGTTCCCTGCCCCATGAATACGGCCATTGGCTGCAAATCGCGCGATTTTAGCCGCCAGTTCGGGTCCGCCCCTCGGCGTTCCCCCGCATGCCAGGGCGCGAGCACCTGCCCCCGGCGCCATGCCGAGCCTGCTCAAATCTTGAGCAGCACAAGACATCTGCAATGACATCAAGGACTTAGCGCGGCTTTCTCCAGCGGACTCACAAATTTATCCACAGCCGCTGGGGATGTCTGCCCAGTCCACGGCGCCATCTGCGGCGGCCCGCAAGGCCACCGGGCGGCCTGCCAGCGTCATGCATGTCCCCCATTTGGAGCACACGCCGGGCCTTGATCTGCACACACGCAGGCTGCGGCGGGCTTGACTTATCCCCACTGTCCCAAGGCGGCGTTCCAGAAAGAAACAAGACACCGCCATCGGCAGGGCAGAGGCCGCGCCTGCTCCAAAGTGCGTGCAAGTCATTGATTCATATGACCGTCATCGAAGTGCAAAAATTTGAGGCAACCCAGCTCCGCCGTCGATGAATCAAGCATTTAGGACTCGGGGACCCAGCTTCTCCACAAACTTATCCACAGCATCGGTGGACAGCTTTCATTAGTCCTGTTTAATCAATGACTTGGACACCATCCCTCCAAGATACTTGAGCTCAATGCGCCAAGTTCTGTGACCAGCCCCGCCGGCGCAGGGGCTCAAAGAACCCCGCCGTTCGGCGCCACGGCTGCCGCCAATTGACACAACGCTCGAAGCGCCGTCGGGCTTATCCCCAATGGCGGGCATCTGGTCTTGTGCGCGAGCGCGCCGCAGCGGCCACTCCAGAGCATTCGCAAGCCATTGATCCATATGGATTTTTTTGACTCCCCGGGCGAGTGCAGGCCGAACGCCGGCTTGGCCGGCGGCATTCACGGCTTCTTTTCCCGCCTTTTTCCCACAAACTTATCCACAAGCCTGGACCTCATTTTTCCCTGTGCTGGCAAGCGCTTGCGCGCGCAAGCTGAAGCGGCTTGGCACATGGCCCGGAGGCCCGCATGGCCCTGTCGGGCGGCGAGGCGCTACAGTCGAGTCTGACGGTGACTTGCCGTCGCGACCGAAGGACCGGACCTTGGCAACTCCAAATTACTCCTACGAAAAACGCCAGCGCGAGTTGGCCAAGAAGCGCAAGGCCGAAGAAAAAGCCGCTGAAAAGAAGGCCCGCAAGGCCCAGGGCCGCAGCGACGAGCCCTCGCACGGCGACGACGCCGACCCGGCCAGTCCCGAGGCCGGCCAGGCACCGTCCCAGGAGGCCTGAGCCAGGCGCCGGCAATCCGGCGCCCAGGCCCTAAAATCCCGCCTCTTGCGTGGCCCCTTTGCGCCGCGCAGCTACCCTGCACGCCATGACTCGCAAGCTCTTCGTCACCACTGCCCTGCCCTACGCCAATGCGAACTTCCACATTGGCCACATCATGGAGTACACCCAGGCCGACATCTGGGTCCGCTTCCAGCGCATGATGGGCCAGGAGGTGCATTTCGTCTGTGCCGACGATGCCCATGGCGCGCCGATCATGATCGCCGCCGAGAAGGCCGGCAAGACGCCGCAGGACTTCGTGGCCGGCATCGCCGCAGGCCGCAAGCAGTACCTGGACGGCTTCCACATCAGCTTCGACAACTGGCACTCGACCGACGGCACCGAGAACCACGAGCTCTCCCAGTCCATCTACAAGGCCCTGCGCGCCAAGGACCTGATCGCGGTGAAGACCATCGAGCAGTTCTTCGACCCGCAGAAGGCCATGTTCCTGCCGGACCGCTTCATCAAGGGCGAGTGCCCCAAGTGCGGCGCCAAGGACCAGTACGGCGATTCCTGCGAGGTCTGCGGCGCCGTCTACACGCCCACCGAGCTGAAGAATCCCTTCTCCGTGCTGACCGGCGCCACGCCGGTGATGAAGAGCTCGGACCACTACTTCTTCAAGCTCTCGGACCCGCGCTGCGTGGAGTTCCTCGAGCAGTGGACGCAGACCCCCGGCCGCCTGCAGACCGAGGTGCTCAACAAGATCCGCGAGTGGTTCGCCAAGGACGAGAACGGCAACGGCGGCCTGGGTGACTGGGACATCAGCCGCGACGCGCCCTACTTCGGCATCGAGATCCCCGATGCGCCGGGCAAGTACTTCTACGTCTGGCTGGACGCCCCCATCGGCTACCTGGCCTCGCTGAAGAACTACTTCGGCAAGCTGGGCCGGGACTTCGACGCCTTCATGGCCGACGAGGCGGTGGAGCAGATCCACTTCATCGGCAAGGACATCACCTATTTCCACACCCTGTTCTGGCCGGCCATGCTGCACTTCAGCGGCCGCAAGACGCCCAACCACGTGCACGTGCACGGCTTCCTGACCGTCAACGGCGGCGAGAAGATGAGCAAGAGCCGCGGCACCGGCCTGGACCCGCTCAAGTACCTGAGCTTGGGGCTGAACGCCGAGTGGCTGCGCTACTACCTGGCCGCCAAGCTCAACAGCAAGGTGGAGGACCTGGACTTCAATCCCGAGGACTTCGTCGCCCGCGTCAACTCCGACCTCGTTGGCAAGTACATCAACATCGCCTCGCGCGCGGCCGGCTTCCTGGCCAAGCGCTTCGATGGCCACCTCTCGGCCGACGTGGGCGTGGAGGGCCGCGCCCTGCTGGACGGCCTGCGCGCGCATGCCGGCACCATCGCCGAGCTCTACGAGACCCGCGAGTTCGGCAAGGCCCTGCGCGAGATCATGATGCTGGCCGATCGCGTCAACGAGTACGTGGACCAGAACAAGCCCTGGGAGCTGGCCAAGCAGGAGGGCCAGGACCAGGTGCTGCAGGACGTCTGCAGCGTCTGCATCGAGGCCTTCCGCCTGCTGTCCATCTACCTGAAGCCGGTGCTGCCGGCCCTGGTGGCCAAGGTCGAGACCTTCCTGAAGGTCGAGCCCATGCAGTTTGCGGACGCCCAGCGCGCCCTCGGCGCCCACCAGATCGGCAACTACGAGCACCTGATGCAGCGCGTCGACCCCAAGCTGCTGGAGGCCCTGTTCGAGCCGCCTGCCGCACCGAAGGTCGTGCCCGGCGGTGAAGACCTGGCCCCCGAGATCAAGATCGACGACTTCAGCAAGGTCGACCTGCGCATCGCGAAGATCGTCAAGGCGGAGCTGGTCGAGGGCTCGGACAAGCTGCTGCGACTGACCCTGGACGCCGGCGAAGGCCGCCTGCGCAATGTCTTCAGCGGCATCCGCAGCGCCTACAAGCCCGAGGACCTCGAAGGCAAGCTGACCGTCATGGTGGCCAACCTGGCCCCGCGCAAGATGAAGTTCGGCGTGAGCGAGGGCATGGTGCTGGCCGCCAGCCATGCCGATGAGAAGGCGAATCCCGGCATCTTCGTGCTGGAGCCCTTCCCCGGCGCACAACCGGGCATGCGGGTGCGCTGAGCCCGCGGGCCTCGCCGCAAAAGGGCTGCTTCGGCAGCCCTTTTTGCTGGCCGCGCAGGGCGGCCCCACAATCGGGGCGTGGACCCCCAACGCATCCGCCTGCTGCGATTGGCCGCGCCGAGCCGGCGCCGGCGCTTCATCGCGCGACTGCATCACTGCGGTCCGCCTCTGGCCATGAACAAGCCCCCCTCCCGCCACCACCGGAGCGTTCATGTCCCTGCCTCACCTGCATCCCTTTCGCCCGCGCCTGCTGGAGAGCCTGCGCGGCTATGAACGCCAGCGCCTGGTCCGCGATGTCGGCGCCGGGCTCACCGTGGGCATCGTCGCCCTGCCGCTGGCACTGGCCTTCGCCATCGCCTCGGGCGTCAAACCGGAACAGGGGCTGGTCACGGCCATCGTCGCGGGCTTCCTGATTTCGCTGCTGGGCGGCTCCAGCGTGCAGATCGGAGGGCCGGCCGGTGCCTTCATCGTCATCGTCTACGGCATCGTGCAGCGCTACGGGGTGCACAACCTGCTGATCGCCACCATGCTGGGCGGCCTGATGATGCTGGCGCTGGGCGCCCTGCGCCTGGGAGTGCTGGTGCGCTACATCCCCGTGTCCATCGTGATCGGCTTCACCAACGGCATCGCGGTGCTGGTGGCCCTCTCGCAGCTGAAGGACTTCCTGGGCTTGCAGATCCCGCGCATGCCAGCCGACTTCTTTGCCCAGTTGCAGGCCCTGTGGACCCATCGCTCCAGCCTCAACCCCTACGCACCGCTGGTGGGCGCGAGCTGCAGCCTGCTGGTGTTGATCTGGCCCAAGAGCTACACGATGGCGTCGCATGCACGCAGCCCCCGCGAACGCCTGCACCGCCTGGCCGCCCATGTGCCCGGCACCCTGGTGGCGCTGGTGCTCGCAACGCTGGCGACGAGCCTGCTGCAGCTGCCCCTGGACACCATCGGCAGCCGCTTCGGCGGCATTCCGCAGACCCTGCCCCGGCCGGAGTGGCCCGGCTTCAGCTTCGAGGAGGCCAAGCAGCTGCTGATCCCCGCGCTGACCATCGCGCTGCTGGGCTCGATCGAGTCCCTGCTCTGCGCCCGCGTGGCCGACCGGCTCAGCGGCGAGCGCCGCCACGACCCCAACCAGGAGCTGATGGCCCAGGGCATCGCCAATATGGTCGCCCCCCTGTTCGGCGGCATCCCGGCCACAGGCACCATTGCCCGCACCGTCACCAATGTGAAGGCGGGGGCCAGCAGCCCCGTCGCGGGCATGGTGCATGCGTTGAGCCTGCTGGTCGTGGTGCTGGTCGCGGCGCCGCTGGCCGCGCAGGTGCCGCTGGCAGCACTGGCCGGCCTGCTGCTGGTCGTGGCCTGGAACATGGGCGAGTGGCATGAATTCGCTCGCCTGCGCCATTTCAAGCTGCCCTACCGCGCCACCCTGCTGGGCACCTTCCTGCTGACGGTGATCTTCGACCTCACGGTGGCGGTGGAGGCCGGCCTGATGCTGGCCTGCGGCTTCTTCATCTATCGCATGAGCGAGCTGTTCAGCGTCTCGGAGGCGCCACCAGGCACGGCGCTGCCGCCGGGTGTGCACCTGCTGCGGGTCTATGGCTCGCTGTTCTTCGGCGCGGTGGCCAAGGTCGAGGCCCTGGCCGAGCGCCTGCCGCCCGACGCCCGCGTGCTGGCCCTGGACATGCACCTGCTGGTCTCCATGGACAGCACCGGCCTGGATGCCCTGGTCCAGCTGCAGCAGAGCCTGGAGCGCCAGGGCCGGCGACTGGTGCTGCTGGGCCTCAATGCGCAGCCGGCCTCCCTGGTCGAGCGCGGAGGCCTGGGAGCGCTGCTGGGCGAGCAGGGACTGTTGCCGGACCTGGCCACGCTGCAGGCGACTTTCTTCGAAGCCGTGCCGCAGGCCACGCCTGCGCCGCCCCGGGACGGCTAAAATGCCGGTTTCCCGCCAGGGCGCCCGCAGCGGCAGCCCTGCATCAACCTTCATTGCCCAAGCGCCATGCCTTTGTTCTGGAAGCCCTACAAGTCCGAAGTCACCCAGTTCATCGACGAGCTGAAGGCCAAGAAGCCGACGCTGGAACAGGAGCAGCGCGACGGCCGCGCCCTGCTGTGGGACAAGCCTGTGGACCGCGCCGCCCAGGCCGACTACCGCGCTGCCCGCGTGGCCCAGCAGGCCTACGTCTACCAGACCAAGTCCCACTGAAGCGCGCCGCCGTTCACCTGCGCTGACCGGCGAGCCTTCTCTTGAGCGGCCCCAGCACCCCGCCCGATCCCGTCGAGCTGCCCGAGCCGCTCACGGAAGCCGAGCCCAGCCCCGTGCTGCAGACCGTGGACGGCGTCGCCGTGGCCCGCCTGTACGGCGAGCCGCTCTTTGCCCTGCCCCAGGACCTCTACATCCCGCCCGATGCGCTGGAGGTCTTCCTGGAGGCCTTTGAAGGGCCGCTGGACCTGCTGCTGTACCTGATCCGGCGCCAGAACTTCAACATCCTGGACATCCCGCTGGCGGATGTCACCCGGCAGTACCTCAGCTACGTCGACCAGATCCGCAAGCAGAACCTTGAGCTGGCCAGCGAGTACCTGCTGATGGCGGCCATGCTCATCGAGATCAAGTCCCGCATGCTGCTGCCGCCCAAGAAGACGGATGACGGCGGCGAGCCCGAGGATCCGCGGGCCGAGCTGGTGCGGCGCCTGCTGGAGTACGAGCAGATGAAGCTGGCCGCCGCACGGCTGGACGCCCTGCCCGTGATCGGCCGCGATTTCCTGCGCGCCCAGGTCCACATCGAGCAGTCCTTGACGCCGCGCTTCCCGGACGTGGAGCTGGTCGACCTGCGTGAGGCCTGGCTGGGCCTGCTCAAGAAGGCGCAGCTGAAGCAGCACCACAAGATCAGCCGCGAGGAGCTCTCGGTGCGCGAGCACATGAGCATGGTGCTGCGCCGCCTGCAGGGCCAGCGCTTCGTCGAATTCGAGCATCTCTTCGATACCAGCCGCGGTCCCCAGGTCCTGGTGGTGACCTTCATCGCCATGCTGGAGCTGGCCCGCGAACGCCTGCTGGAGATCACCCAGGCCGAGGCCTTCGCCCCCATCTACGTGCGCCTGGCCTACGAGCCGAGCTGACCCGCCCCCCTGAATGACAAAGCCCGCCAGGAGGCGGGCTTTCTTCATGGCGCAGCGGTGGCGCTCAGTGCGCCGGCTGGCGGAAGGTGCTGAAGCTCTGCTCCGGCGTGCGCTGCACCATCTGGCTGACGGCCAGCACGGCTTGGGTGCGCGAGTTGACACCCAGGGCCTTGAGCACCGCGGCCACATGGTCCTTGACCGTTTCCACCGAGACACCCAGCTCGCGGGCGATGATCTTGTTGGGCTTGCCCTGCAGCAGCAGGGCCAGCACATCGGTCTGGCGCGGGGTCAGGGAGAGGTTCTCCAGTCCGGCCTGCATCTGGTACTCGGAGGCCGTGGCCAGCTGGGAGATCTGCTGCAGGCGGGCCGCCTGGCTGTTGACCTCGGGGGCGGCCGGCGCGGGGGCCTCGGTGCCCAGGCTCATCGGCGGAACGTAGATGCCGCCCGACATCACCAGGCGCAGGGCCTGGGACAGCACCTCGGTGCTGCTGCGCTTGGGGACGAAGCCCATGGCGCCCATGTCGATGGAGCGGATGACGTCGCTGGCGCGGTCTGAGGCCGAGATCACCACCACGGGCAGGGCCGGGTAGACGGAACGGAACTCCTCCAGCACGTCGAAGCCGCTGGCATCGCCCAGCTGCAGGTCCAGCAGGACCAGGTCGAAATCGTCCTCGTCCTTGAGGCGCTGGCGTGCGGCGGCGGCGGTCTCCACCCCGACCATTTCCACGCCTTCGTCCAGGCCCGAGATCACCGTCTGCAGGGCCGAAAGAATCAGGGGATGGTCGTCAATGAGCAGCACCTTCATGCCGGTCTCCTCGCTAGTTCTGTATCAACGCACCCCGCGTGTCGGGGCGTCGAATCATAGTGGCGGGACCTGGGCGAGGGCATACCCCTTCCGGGTGGGCGATTCGCAGACTGGGTTCGCCATTCGTATCATCAATATGAATGACGATCATGGTTTGAGCCACCCGCACAGGGCTTGCCATTGCAGCAAATCCTTCTCCACCTGACCGGGCGAAATGTCCCAAAGGCTGAGACCGCGGGCCGCCAGCTGCACATAGTGCTGGGTGTCGCGCAGCTCGCCCAGCCAGTCCAGGCCCTCGCCGAAGCTGAGACGGAACTGCTGCAACTGCTGCTGGGACAGCGTCCCCTGCCGCACGCGCATGCCCAGCAGCCCCAGCCGCGGCCGATGGCGCTGCTCGGCGGCCAGCTCCTTCAGGCGCAGCACGAAGGCATGGCAGGCCTGCATGTCGAAGAGGCTGGGCTGCAGAGGGACGAGGATGCGGTCGGCCAGCCCATGCAGCCGCGCCAGGCGCTTGCCGTGCAGGCCCGCCGGCGTGTCCAGCACCACGTGGCTGACGCCCTTGGGCACGCGGGCCACCTGCCTGTCATCGATGTCCAGGGGCCGGATGGGCGGCAGCTGCGGCGGCCGCTGGGCCAGCCACTGCCGGCTGGACTGCTGGACGTCGGCGTCGCCCAGGGCCACCGCATGGCCCTGCCAGGCAAGAAAGCCGGCGATGTTGGTGGCGAGGGTGCTCTTGCCGGCCCCGCCCTTGGGGTTGGCAACCAGGATCACGGGCATGGCATCTCCCTTGACGGCGCTGCTGGGGATGTTAGCGGCGACTTTCCGGCCACGGCAATGCTGGCAAGGCCGGAAGTCGTGGCCAGCAGACGCTGCTACCCTTCGCCATGGCTGAAATCCTGTGTCTTTGCGCCCATCCGGACCGCGCCCATTCCCGTGTCAGCGCCCGCCTGATGGACGCGCTGGCCACCACGCCCTTCCCTCCGGGCAAGCTGGCGCTGCGGGACCTCTACCGCCTCTATCCCGACTACGCCATCGACATCGAGGCCGAACAGCAGGCTCTCGCGCAGGCCCGGCTCGTCATCTGGCTGCATCCGATCCACTGGTACGGCATGCCGGCCCTGATGAAGCTGTGGCTGGACGAGGTCTTCAGCTATGGCTGGGCCTACGGGCCGGGCGGCCATGCGCTGCAGGGCAAGGACCTGTGGCTGCTGCTGTCCACGGGCGGCGCCGAGGCGGCCTACAGCCCCCAGGGCCACCATCGCCACGCCTTCCAGGACTTCCTGCTGCCCTACGAACAGACGGCGCGCCTGTGCGGCCTGCGCCTGCTGCCACCCCAGGTGCTGCACGGCGCCCATCGGGCCGACGACGAGACCATTGCCCAGCATGTGCGCGAGGCCGTGCAGCACCTGCTGAGCTATCCCCACTGGTGCGGCTCCCAACGGGCCGAGCAGGAAGAGCTGCCGGCGGGAGAACGCCCGGTGGAGGCGAAGGCATGAGCGCGCCCTCGCACGACCTGCTGCACCTGCCGCTCGTCTTCCTGGGGGCCGCCGTGCTGGCCGTGCCCCTGGCACGCTGGGCACGGCTGGGCTCCATCCTGGGCTATCTGGTCGCCGGGGTGCTGATCGGGCCGCAAGTGCTGGGCCTGGTGTCTGCACCCGAGACCATCCTGGAGGTGGCCGAGATCGGCGTGGTGCTGATGATGTTCCTGGTCGGCCTGGAGCTGGAACCGCGGCGACTGTGGCAGCTGCGCCGGCCCATCTTCGGCTGGGGCTCGGTGCAGCTGTTGGGATCGACGGCCCTGCTGATGGCCCTGGCCCTTCTGTGCGGCCTGCCCTGGCGCCTGGCCCTGGTGGGCAGCCTGGGCCTGGCCATGTCATCCACCGCGGTGGCCATGGCCGTGCTGGGCGAGCGCAACCTGGGTGGCACGGCCGCCGGCCAGAGCATCCTCAGCGTGGCGCTGCTGCAGGACATCGCCGCCATCCCCATCCTGGCCCTGGTGCCGGCTCTCGCGGGGGCGGATGGCAGCGGCTCGGAGGGCCACTGGCAGGCGCTGAAGGCCCTGGGCGCCATTGCCGTGCTCATCCTGGGCGGGCGGCTGGCCCTCAGGCCAGCGCTGCGCTGGATCGCCGGCAGCGCTACGCCCGAGATCTTCACCGCCGCCGCCCTGCTCCTGGTGCTGGCCACGGCGGCGCTGATGCAGGCCGTGGGGCTGTCGATGGCGCTGGGCGCCTTCCTGGCGGGCGTGCTGCTGGCCGAAAGCGAATACCGGCACGAGCTGGAGACCGATCTGGAGCCCTTCAAGGGCCTGCTCCTGGGCCTCTTCTTCATCGCCGTGGGCATGGGCCTGGACCTGCAGGTGCTGCTGCTGCAGCCCGGGCTGGTCGCGGTCCTGCTGGCCGGCCTGCTGCTGCTCAAGGGTGTCCTGCTGCTGGGCATGGGCCGGGCCATGGGACTGCCCCTGCTGGAGCGGCCGGTCTTCGTGATCCTGCTGGCACAGGGCGGCGAGTTCGGCTTCGTGGTCTTCCAGCTGGGCCAGCAGGCAGGGCTGCTGAGCGACGCCCAGGCCTCGGCCCTGGTGGCCGCAGTGGCCCTGTCCCTGGGCTGCACGCCGGCCCTGCTGGCGGCGGCCGACCGCTGGCTGCATCCCCGCCTGGCCCGGCGCGGCGGGCCGGCCATGGAAGAGCTGAAGGAGCCGCAGCAGGCGCCGGTGATCATCGCGGGCTTTGGCCGCTATGGGCAGATCGTCGGCCGTCTGCTCTACGCCAACGGGCATGAGGCCACGGTGCTGGAGCACGACGCCCACACCGTCGAAGGCCTGCGGCGCTTCGACTGGCGCGTCTTCTACGGCGACGCCACCCGCCTGGACCTGCTCCGCACGGCCGGCGCGGAGACCGCCGCCATCCTGGTGATCGCGGTGGACGACGTGGCGCAGAGCCTGGCCATCGCCGAGCTGGCCCGCGAGCACTTTCCGCAGCTGCAGATCGTGGCCCGGGCCCGCAATGTCCAGCATTTCTACCGCCTGCAGGAGCTGGGGGTCCAGCACGTCGAACGCGAGACCTTTGAATCCGCGCTGCTCAGCGGTCGCAGCGTGCTGGAGCTGCTGGGCGTGGAGCCCGCCATGGCGCGCCGCCAGGCCTGGCGCTTCCGGCAGCACAACGCGGCCCAGCTGCGCCTGATGGCCCGGCACCGCGAGGACGAGGACCAGCTCATCGCCATGGTCAAGCAGGGCCGCCAGCAGCTGGAGACCCTGATGGCCCAGGAGCGCGAGGCCCGGGCGCAGGTGCGCCATCGCCAGGGCTGGAACCCCGGGGAGGCCGAGGACGCCCGGCCGGATTGACCCATCGCGGCAGGGCGGCGGCCTTGCGGCGACAATGCGGGCATGTTTGCCCCGTCCCAGATCGAAGTCCGCCGGTTCTTCTGCAGCACCTACGCCAAGTGGCGGGACCGCCTGCCCCTGACGCCCATGGAGACCCTGGCGGCGCAGTGGATCGAGCAGCACCCCGAGTACCACGCCGAGCTGGCGGACGAAGAGCAGGCCGTCCAGGCCGTCTACAGCGTCGAGGAGGGCCGCACCAATCCCTTCCTGCACCTGTCCATGCACCTGAGCATCAGCGAGCAGCACTCCATCGACCAGCCGCGTGGCGTGCGCCAGGCCCTGGACCTGCTGACCGCGCGCCGGCAGTCCCTGCACGAGGCCCAGCATGTGGCCATGGACTGCCTGGGCACCATGATCTGGGAGTCGCAGCGCAGCGGGCGGCCGCCGGATGGCCACGCCTACCTCGAGGCGCTGCGGCACAAGGCCACGCAGTAGGCCTGCCAGGCGGCCTTAAAAGCAAAAAAGCCACGCGTTGCGTGGCTTCTTTCGTCAGGGGCCGGCTCAGGCCTGGATGGATCCGCCCAGGCTGCTCTTGCGCTCGTTCTTGCCGCTGGCGCCATAGACGCCACCCGGCTCGGGCGGGATCAGCACGTCGATGGCGCGATCCAGGGCCGCATTCGCACGGTTGAGGGACTCGCGCTGCGCTGCCACGCGGCCACCGGCCTGGACGAGGCGGTTGCGCAGCTGGGGCGGCACCTTGCCGTTGCGAGCGGCTTCCATGAAGCTGTTCATGGCATGGGCCAAGGCCTGGTGCAGGGCCGCGGCATGGGTCTCGATGGCCTGGCTGTCACGGCGCACCAGCGCTTCGCCCAGCAGGTTCAGGCAGTTCTCGACTTCGATCAGCGGCCGCTCCAGATCCTGGCTCAGCGCTTCGGTGTTCTCGGTGGGCGGCAAGGTTTGCATGAGGAGACCCGTCCCTTCAGTGGGCACCAACGCGGCCGACCATTTCCCGGGCATTGGCGATCAGCTTGTCGGCAATGGCATCGGCATTGATGCTGAACTTGCCCTCGCTGATGGCCTGGGAGATGCGCTGCACCTTCTCGGCGTCGAAGCTGCCATCGTCAGGCACACCCTGCAACATAGTGCTTGCGGTGCTGGACAGCGCGATCTTGGCACTGGCTTCCGGGGCATTTTTCACGCTGCCTGCCTCGGAAGCACCCTTGCTGCGGCCGGCTTCCGCCGTCGCCGGACGCTCAACGCCCTGGCCGAGGCCAGTGGCGGCGAGCTTGTCAGCGTTTTGACCGATTTTCATGATGTTCTCCAAGGACTGAGCTTGAAACCGCCCAGCCTGTTGGACGGTGTATCGGCCGCGTCCAGGCGGACTTGAGCCATTTCCTCAACGATACCAGCTGAGAGCCCCGAAGACAGGGGGGGCGGGGGTCTGGAAGGTGCATCGTTCACAACAGGACCTCCACTTCCCGCTCTCCGATGGCCCGACCGGTCACGGTGCGGCCGTTCTCGAAGCGAACACGGACATCCTGGCCGTCCAGGCCCTGGTTGAGGGCCTGGCCCTCGCCGGCAATGGCGAAACCTGCCCCTCGGGCCGTCACCTTGACCTGGGTGCCCGCGGCGAACCACTGACGCTGCCTGAGGCTGCCAGAGCGCAGCACCTCGCCTGCCTGCACCGGCCGGCCGAGGCTGCGGCCCAGCAGCGCGGCGACGTCGGTGAACACGGCGCCCGGTTCGGCGGCGATGTCCACCTCCGCCAGGCGCAGCTGCTCGGCAGACAGCACGGTGCCGGCGTCCAGCGGGCCCACGGCCACCAGGGCCGGCGCAAAGACATGCACGGTCAGCGGCAGGGAGACATTCCAGCGGCTGGCCCCCTCCACACAGCGCAGGCCGATGCGCGAGCGCCCCCAGAGTTTCATGCCGGGCAGCAGATAGGGCTCAGCCCGTTGGCAGGGCGCCAGACGCAGGCGCGGATCGGCCTGCCCCAGCTCCACCACCACGCGCGCGGCGGCGCCGAACTCCCTGTTCAGCTGACTGGCGGCCTGCTGGGCAGTCTGCTGCAGGACCTGGCGCCAGGGTTCCAGCCCCTGCCCCTGCGCTTGTACCTGCGCCTGCGCCCACGGCCCACAGCACAGGCCAAGCAGCAGCGCCGCCAGCCATCGGGCGGTGCGCTGCAGGGAATGAGACCGATTGAACATGATGGGATGGACTGTAGGCCTCCGCCTGCCGCGCCTTAGCTTCGAAATGAACAGCAAAGCGCGCTCTTTTCCCGCTCATGTTTGGCGGACCGCCGCCCAACAATGCCCACATCCCGTGCCATGGCGTCGCAAAGCGGCTGGCAAGAGGCCTGCAGGACAGGCCGCCCAGCCCCTCGATACCCGGCCCCGGCAAGGAGTGCTTCCATGATCAACCGCCTCACCGATTCGCTGAACTTCCAGACCCAGGCCCTGGTGCTGCGGGCGGAGCGTCAGCAGCAGCTGGCCAGCAACATCGCCAATGCAGACACGCCCGGCTACCAGGCGCGCGACTTCGACTTCAGCCGCGCCCTGAAGGAAGCCACCGGCGAGATCGGTACCCCGGGCGCCCTGCAGACCACGCAGGGCCGCCACCTGGCCCCGCTGGCCGGCGCACTGAGCCCCACGGGTCGCGAGTTCGCCATGGCGGCCCAGACCAATCTGGACAGCAACTCGGTGGACATGGACCGCGAGCGGGCCAGCTTCGCAGACAACTCGGTGAAGTACGAGGCCACCCTGCGCTTCATCAACAGCAGCGTGCGCACGCAGCTGGACGCGATGAAGTCGCACAACGCCGCCTGAGCCGGCTGAGCTGAAGCACCAGGCAGGAGAGCACCATGTCCATGTTCCAGATCTTCAATGTCTCCGGCAGCGCGGTCAGCGCGCAGAGCCAGCGGTTGAATGTGGTGGCCAGCAACCTGGCCAACGCCGACACCGTGGCCGGCCCCGACGGCCAGGCCTACAAGGCGCGCCAGGTGACCTTCCAGACCCAGCTGATGGGCGCCGGCCAGGACCCCGGCGCTGCCGGCGTGCGTGTGGCCCAGATCACCGAGGACCAGACCCAGGGCCGGCGCGTGCACGACCCCAAGCACCCGCAGGCCGACGCCGAGGGCTATGTGACCTACAGCAACGTCAACAGCGTGGAGGAGATGGTCAACATGATCTCCGCCTCCCGCTCCTACCAGAACAACATCGAGGTCATGACCACGGCCAAGAGCCTGCTGCTCAAGACCCTGCAGCTGGGCCAATCCTGAGCCTGACGAGGTAAACCATGGACTACAGCACCGTGATCGGCAACAGCAAGGTGACCGGCAGCAGCGCCAACACCACGCCCAGCGCCGCCCAGCAGGCCCAGGACACCCAGGACCGCTTCCTCAAGATGCTGGTCGCCCAGATGAAGAACCAGGACCCCATGAACCCCATGGACAACGCCCAGGTGACTTCGCAGATGGCACAGATCCAGACCGTCACCGGCATCAGCAACCTCAACGACAACATCAAGGCATTGGGCTCCCAGTTCGGCCAGATGCAGGCCCTGCAAAGCGTCAGCCTGGTCGGTCGCGAGGTGCTGGTCCCCGGCAACAAGCTCAGCTGGAACGCGGAGACGGCCAAGGCCCAGGGCTCCTTCGAGATCGGCAGCCCGGCCGATGCCGTCAAGCTGGAGGTGCTGGCTCCGTCCGGCGCCGTGGTCGACACAGTGCAGCTGGGCGCCCAGGGCGCCGGCGTGCACGACTTCGACTGGAGCTCGGACAAGTTCGATGCGAAGTCCGGCGGCTACAGCTTCCGCATCACTGCCAGCAAGGGCGCAAGCGTCCTGGGCAGCACCAGCTATGCCCACGACCGGGTCATGGCCGTCAACACCGATGGCGGCAAGCTGCAACTGCAGCTGCAGACCGTCGGCCTCGTCGATTACAGCAGCGTCAAACGGGTCGACTGACCCCTCGAGCACTTTCTTTCGAAGGACACATCATGGGCTTCCAGCAAGGTCTCTCCGGTCTCAATGCCGCCAGCAAGAACCTCGAGGTCATCGGCAACAACATCGCCAACGCCAACACCTACGGCGGCAAGTCCTCGCGGGCCGAGTTTGCCGACGTCTATGCCAGCGCGCTCAATGGCGCCGGCCAGAATCCGGTGGGCATCGGCACCAGCCTGTCCGCGGTGTCGCAGCAGTTCACGCAGGGCAATATCAGCACCACCGAGAACCCGATGGACATGGCCATCAACGGCTCGGGCTTCTTCCAGCTCAGCGACGAGAAGAACCCGGTCATGTACTCGCGCAACGGCCAGTTCAAGGTCAGTCGCGACGGCTACATCGTCAACAACGCCGGGCTCAAGCTGCTGGGCTATCCGGCCGACGGCACCGGCGTGATCCAGCCGGGCCTGGCCCAGGCCCTGCAGCTGCCCACCGCCGGCATCACGCCGCAGGTCACCAGCGAGATGTCCATGGAATTCAACCTGGACTCGCGGGCCAAGAGCACGGCGCCCGGCGGCATCGGCACGGGCATGCAGCTCAATGACCCGGCCACCTACAACAACGCCACCTCCATGACGGTCTACGACGCCAAGGGCCAGAGCGTGGCGCTGACCTTCTACTTCCAGAAGAGCGACCCCACCCCCGCGCCGCCCGATCCCAGCTCCACCACGACCTGGAACATCTATGCCACGGCCAACGGCAAGCCGCTGGAGGTCGATGCCCTCGGCGGTGCCACGCCGGTGGACGCCGACGGCAACCCCACCCTGCCCTACACCACCCTGGTCTTCTCGGCCTACGACGGCTCCAAGCCGGTGAGCCCGACCGACAAGATCAACATGGACATCCCCGTGTCGACCAACTCGGCCGGCGCCGTCACCCTGCCCATCAACGGCATCAAGCTGGACATCCTGAAGACCACCGAGGGTGGCTCCAGCTTCGCCGTCACCGACGTGAAGCAGAACGGCTACGCGCCGGGCCAGCTGGCGGGCATCCAGATCGACAAGTCCGGCATCATCATGGCCCGCTACTCCAACGGCCAGTCCAAGCCGGCCGGCCAGGTCGAGCTCGCCACCTTCCGCAACACGCAGGGCCTGCAGCCGCTGGGCGGCAACGTCTGGGCGCGGACCTACGCCTCGGGCGATGCGGTGGTCGGCGTGGCCGGCGACGGCAACATGGGCGTGCTGCAGTCCGGCGCGCTGGAGGAATCCAACGTGGACATGACGGCCGAGCTGGTCAACATGGTCACGGCCCAGCGCGTCTACCAGGCCAATGCCCAGACCATCAAGACGCTGGACCAGGTGCTGCAAACCCTCGTCAACCTCCGTTGATGTCCCACCCCCTACGCGCTTCGCGCGCCCCCTCGAGGGGGCGGCGCCGACCGCCCGGCGAAGCCGGATCGGCGGCGCCCGCGCGGGAAGGCGCCGGGGGCGCTAGTTTCAGTTCGGGAGCCCTCTCATGGACCGCATGATCTATCTGTCGATGGCGGGCGCGAAGGCGGCCATGCAGCGCCAGGACGTGCTGGCCAACAACCTCGCCAACGTCTCCACCAACGGCTTCCGGGCCGAGCTGGCCGCCTTTCGCGCCGTGCCTGTGCGCGGCGATGGCGCCAGCACGCGGGCGTACGCGCTGGAGACGACCATCGGCTACAACCCGGATCCCGGCGTGATCAGCGCCACGGGCCGCAACCTGGACGTGGCCATGCGCGGCGACGCCTGGCTGGCCGTGCAGGGACTGGACGGCACCGAGGCCTACACGCGTGCAGGCTCCCTGGATGTCAGCAGCGAAGGGCTGCTGGTGCTGCGCAACGGCCTGCAGGTGCTGGGCGACGGCGGCCCCATCAACGTGCCGCCCAACAGCGAGCTGAGCATCGGCAATGACGGCACGATCACCGCCAAGGGGGCCACGGGCCGTCCGACGGCGATCGGCCGGCTGAAGCTGGTCACGCCCACCGCCGAGACCCCGCTGACCCGAGGCACCGACGGTCTGTTCCGAGCCGCCAACGGCGACCTGCCCGCCGACCAGGCCGCACGGCTGCAGGACGGCGCGCTGGAGGGCTCCAACGTCAGCGCCGTCGAGACCATGGTCAGCATGATCGCCGCCGCCCGCCAGTTCGAGCAGCAGATGAAGCTGCTGCAGATTGCCCAGACCCAGGGACAGACCAGCGCCAAGCTGCTGTCCAGCAACAGCTGAGCCTGAGGGCAAGGCTTAGAGAAGGACCCCGCCATGATTCGCTCGCTCTGGATCGCCAAGACCGGCATGGAAGCCCAGCAGACGCAGCTGGACAACATCTCGCACAACCTGGCCAATGTGGGCACCAACGGCTTCAAGCGCAGCCATGCGGTGTTCGAGGACCTGATCTACCAGAACCTGCGCCAGAGCGGCGCCAACACCACCGAGCAGACGCAGCTGCCCACCGGCCTGCAGCTGGGCCTGGGCGTGCGCACCGTCGCCACCTCGCGCAACTTCAGCCAGGGCAGCCTGCAGCAGACCACGGGCAACTTCGACCTGGCGATCAAGGGCAGCGGCTTCTTCCAGATCCAGATGCCCGACGGCACCACGGCCTACACCCGCGACGGCAGCTTCCAGCTGGACGCCAACGGCCAGGTCGTGACCAACAACGGCTACACGGTGATGCCCGGCATCACCGTGCCGGCCAATGCCCAGAGCGTCACCATCGGCCAGGACGGCACGGTGAGCGTCATGGTGCCCGGCCAGACCCAGCCCCAGACCCTGGGGCAGATCCAGCTGGCCAATTTCGTCAATCCGGCCGGCCTGGAGCCCAAGGGCCAGAACCTCTTCACCGAGACCGCCGCCTCCGGCACGCCCAATGCCGGCGCCCCCAATGCCAATGGCATGGGCGCCATCCAGCAGGGCTTCGTGGAGACGTCCAACGTCAACGTGGTCGAGGAGCTGGTGCAGATGATCCAGACCCAGCGCGCCTACGAGCTGAACTCCAAGGCCGTGCAGACCTCGGACCAGATGCTGCAGAAGCTCTCGCAGATCTGATCGCGCCCCTGAGTCCCACGCCCGCTGATTGAGAGGTTCCCCATGCGTTCCCGCACCGCTGCCCCGTCCGCCCTGGCCGCCCTGGCTGCCGTCACCCTGCTGGCCGGCTGTGCCAGCTCGATGAAGATGCCCCAGGTCGAGATGCAGAACACGCCCGTGGTGCAGATGCCGGCTCTGCCGCCGCAGACGGCCCTCAACGGCGCCATCTACCAGGCTGCCAGCTACCGACCACTCTTCGAGGACCACCGTGCCCGCCTGGTGGGCGACACGTTGACGGTACAGATCGCCGAGAAGGTCAGCGCCAGCCAGTCCTCCACCAGCGAGCTGGCCAAGAGCGGCGACCTCAGCGGCAGCCTCACCGCCCTGCCCGGCATCGCGAGCAACAGCTTCGGCCGGGCCTCGGTAGCGGGCAGCTCCTCCAACAAGGCGGCGGGCAAGGGCGCGAACCAGAACACCAACGAGTTCACGGGCACCGTCACCGCTGTGGTGACCGCGGTGCTGCCCAACGGGCACCTGCTGATCATTGCGGAGAAGCAGATCGGCGTGAACCAGAACGTCGACGTGCTGCGCTTCTCGGGCCAGGTGGACCCACGCGCCATCCAGCAGGGCAATGCCATCCCCTCCACGGCCATCGCGAACGTGCGCATCGAGCAGCGCGGTCGCGGCGCGCCGGCCGAGGCCCATGGAATAGGCTGGCTGTCGCGCTTCTTTTTGAGTCTTTCGCCGGTCTAAAGTTTTCGCAAAATTGGTCGCAAGGCTACCCCTGCGACCATCATGTCCACCACCACCGTCCTGCGTCTCCTGCTCGCCGCCCTGCTGTTCGCGGCAGGCACTGCCGAAGCGGTGCGCCTCAAGGAAGTCGCCGCCGTCCAGGGCGTGCGCACCAATGCCCTCACGGGCTATGGCCTGGTCGTGGGGCTGGACGGCACCGGAGACCAGACCACCCAGGCCCCCTTCACCGGCCAGAGCCTGCAGGCCATGCTGCAGCAGTTTGGCGTCATCCTGCCCCAGGGCGTGACCATGCAGCCGCGCAACATCGCCGCGGTGATGGTGACGGCCCAGCTTCCCCCCTTCGCCCAGCCGGGCCAGACCCTGGACATTGCCGTATCCTCCATCGGCAATGCCAAGAGCCTGCGCGGCGGCACGCTGATCGCCACGCCCCTGCGCGGTGCCGACGGCCAGGTCTACGCCATGGCACAGGGCAATCTGGTGGTGGGCGGCGCCGGGGCCTCGGCCGGTGGCGCCAAGGTGCAGATCAACCACCTCAGCGCCGGCCGCATTCCCGCCGGAGCCACCGTGGAGCGCTCAGTGCCCACGCCCCTGGCCCTGGGTGAGGCCATCCAGCTGGACCTGAATTCCGCCGACTTCGCCACCGCCCGCGCGGTGGCCCGCGCCATCAACAAGGCCAAGGGCACGGGCGTGGCCCAGGCCGTGGACGGCCGCGTGGTGCGCGTCAAGGCCCCCACCGACAGCGACGAGCGCGTGGCCTTCCTCGCCGACCTGGAAGAGCTGCCCATCGAGATGGCGGCCCCGGCGGCCCGGGTGGTGATCAACGCCCGCACCGGCTCGGTGGTGATGAACCAGGCCGTGAGCATCGGCAACTGCGCCGTGGCGCATGGCAACCTCTCCGTCACCATCACCAGCACCCCGCAGGTCAGCCAGCCCGGCGCGCTCAGCGGCGGGCAGACCGTGGTGACAGAAAAGACCGATATCGCGATCCGCCAGGAGGCTGGCCCCTTGATCCAGCTGCCCGCAAGCGCGAAGCTCTCGGACGTGGTCAAGGCGCTCAGCGCACTTGGCGCCACCCCGCAGGATCTGCTGGCGATCCTGCAGGCGATGAAAACTGCCGGCGCGCTCAATGCAGAGCTGGAAGTGATCTGATGACTCCCCCCCTACTGGCTTCGCCAGCCCCCTCAGGGGGCACGCCCGCAGGCCCGGCAAAGCCGGATCCTCGGACGTCGCTTGGCTTGGCTGATGCACTGCGCCCACGGCTGCGGGGCGTCGCCGAGGAGAACTGACATGCGATTCAATCCACCGACCCTCAGCGGCAACAGCCTCAGCACCGACACGCGCTCGCTGGACGCCCTGCGCGCCTCCGCCGCGCGCGACCCCAAGAGCCAGATCCGGGAGACGGCCAAGCAGTTCGAGTCCCTCTTCATGCAGGAGGTGATGAAGAGCATGCGAGCCGCCACGCTGTCCTCGGGCATGCTGGACAACGCCGGCTCGCAGATGGGCACCGAGATGCTGGACCAGCAGTTCGCCACCAAGATGACGGGCCTGCCCGGCGGGCTTTCGGACGCCATCACGCGCCAGCTGCAGCGCCAGATGGGCATCAGCGCTGATGCCGACAAGACCGCCGCCCCCCAGGCCCTGCCGCAGCTGGCGAAGAAGAACGTGGCCCCGCATGTGCAGGACTTCATCCTCAAGCACGACGGCGCCGCCAAGGAGGCACAGGCCAGCACCGGCATCCCGGCCTCCTTCATGATCGCCCAGGCCGCGCACGAGTCGGGCTGGGGCAAGCGCGAGATCATGAACAAGGACGGCAGCAGCTCGCACAACATCTTCGGCATCAAGGCCACCGCGGGCTGGACGGGCAAGACCACCGAGGTCCAGACCACCGAGTACATCGACGGCCGCCTGCAGAAGGTCACCGCGAAGTTCCGCGCCTACGACAGCTACGCCGACGCGTTCAAGGACTATGCCAAGCTGCTGAGCAGCAATGACCGCTACAAGGACGTGGTGGCCAAGGCCGGCAAGGGCAACGCCGAGACCTTCGCCCAGGGCCTTCAGAAGGCCGGCTATGCCACCGACCCGGACTACGCCGTCAAGCTGGCGAAGACCATCAACACCACGGTGCGCGTGCAGCGCGCCATGGCCTGAGCGCCCGGCGCCTGAGCACCGGACCCAATCGAGGACAGAACCATGGGCAACTCCGCACTGATGTCACTGGGCATGCGGGCCATGTTCGCCAACCAGGCGGCGCTGCAGGTCATCGGCCAGAACATCTCGAATGCCAACACGCCGGGCTACTCGCGCCAGAGCCTGCAGCTCACCACGCCGGACGGCCAGTACACCGGCGCCGGCTATTTCGGCAAGGGCGTGGTGATCGAGACCGTCACCCGCTCCTACAACGCCTTCCTGACCAACAACGCGGCCAGCACCAAGTCCACGGCCTTCATGGATCAGACCAGCCTGGAGCAGTTGTCCCAGCTGGAGAAGCTCTTCCCGCCCGGGACCCAGGGCCTGGGCTATGCGGCCAGCCAGTTCCTCAACGCCATGGTCGACGTGACCAGCCGGCCCAACGACCCCTCCGCCCGCCAGGTGGTGCTGGGCCGTGCGCAGGAGCTGGCCGCGCGCTTCTCCAATGCCGGCGAGCAGCTGCAGCAGCTGCAGGCCGGCGTGGTGAGCGATCTGCGGGCCAATGTGGACGTGATCAACCAGCTCTCCAAGCAGATTGCCGCGGCCAATGACCAGGTCGCCCGTTCCAACGGCAACGGCCACACGCCCAACGACCTGCTGGACAAGCGCGATCAGCTGATCTCGCAGCTGAGCCAGTACGTGCAGGTGACCACGCTGGCCCAGGACGACGGCACGCTGGGCGTCTTCATCGGCGGCGGCCAGCGTCTGGTGCTGGGCGCCGACGCCCAGGCCCTGCAGGTGACGGCCGATCCCTACGATCCGGCCCGCGCCTCGCTGAGCATCATCGACGTCAGCGGCGCCCGCAAGCTGGACGAGTCCATCCTGACCGGCGGCTCCTTGAGCGCCCTGCTGCGCTACCAGAACAAGGACATCCAGGACGCCCGCAACCTGATCGGCCAGATGGCCACCGCGCTGGCCACCCGCGTCAACGACCAGCAGGCCCTGGGCTGGACCCTCACCAACCCGCCCGGCGCGGGCAATCCCATCTTCTCGCTGGCGCCCCCGCGGGCCCTGCCGGCCGAGACCAATGTGCGCAATCCCGACGGCACCTTCGCCAGCAAGGTGGACCTCACCATCAGCGACGCCAAGCAGCTGCAGGCCAGCTCCTACAAGCTGCAGCCCGATGCCACCTCGCCCGGCCAGTACAAGCTGACGCGCCTGTCCGACGGCCTGGAGCGCACCATCTCGGACGGCGACACGGTCGACGGCTTCACCGTCAAGATCGTCGGCGCGCCGCTGGCCAGCACCGACAGCATGCTGCTGGAGCCCGTGGCCCAGGCCTCGGTCGACATGCGCCGCGTGCTGGACCAGACCACCGGCATCGCTGCCGCCTCGCCCGTCAGCGCCACCACCGACGTCAACAACAAGGGCACCGTCAGCGTGGACGCTATGTACGCGGTCAACAACAAGCTGGACCTCAGCCTGACGCCGGCCCGCCTGGTCTTCGGTGACCCCAATCCGCTGGTGCCCAATGGCGTGGACTACACCATCACCCTGTCCGACGGCAGCACGCTGACCGGCACCTGGACGCCCGGCTCGCCCATCGGCAACGAACCCGGCGCGACGCCGCCCATCGACCTGGGCTTCGAGCTGCGCCTGGTGGGCGTGCCGAAGAAGGACGATGCGGTCGACATCACCACCACCAAGTTCCCGGCCAGCAACAACGGCAATGCCAAGGCCTTCCTGAACATCCAGAAGGAAGCCTTCGTGGGCCAGCGCCTGCTGCCCGACGGCAGCCTGGCCGCGGGCTCAACCATCAACGACGCCTATGCGGCCGCCATGTCCGAGATAGGCGCGCGGGTGCAGGGCGCCCAGTACCTGAGCAATGTGTCCGCCGCGGTGGCGGCCGACGCCGAGACCAGCCGTGCCAGCCAGGCCGGCGTCAACCTCGACGAGGAAGCTGCCCGGCTCATGCAGTACCAGCAGGGCTACCAGGCCGCCGCCAAGGTGCTGCAGACCGCCCAGACCGTCTTTGCCGAGCTGCTCACGCTGGCTCAGCGCTGAACCCCGGCCCTCACGCGCCGCTGAAGGAATTCCGCCATGAGACTCGCCACCATCACTGTCTTCGACGCCGGCATCACCGAACTGCAGGCCCGCCAGCAGCGCATGCAGGAAGCGCAGCAGCGGCTGACTTCCGGCAAGCGGGTCGAGATGGCCAGCGACGACCCGACCGGCGCGGCCCGCGCCGAGCGGGCGCTCTCGGCCATCGGCCGCGTCGACGCCAACCAGCGCGCGCTGGAGGCCAGCCGCAACGGCATGACGCTGGCCGAAGGCGCCCTGGGTGACGCCAACGAGATCCTCCAGCAGATCCGCGAGACCCTGGTCTCCGCCGGCAACGGCACCTACAGTGATTCGGAGCGCAACGGCCTGGCCAACAAGATCGAGGGCCTGCGGGCCCAGCTGCTGTCCATCGCCAACCGGGCTGACGGCAGCGGCGGCTACCTCTTCTCCGGCCAGGGCGCAGGCAACCCGCCCTTCCTGGACACGGCCACCGGCGTGGTCTACAGCGGTTCCTCCGGCCAGATCCAGACCGGCAACCTCGACAACTTCCCCCTCACCGTCGACGGCCGCCAGACCTGGGAACAGGCCCGCAGCGGCAATGGCAGCTTCGTGACCTCGGCCCTGCCCAACAGCATCACGGGCGGGCCGGCCAAGTCCTGGATCGACTCCGGCCGCGTCATCGATCCGGCGGCCTTGACTGGAGACAGTTACAAGATTTCCATCAGTGGTACAGGACCTACAGCCACTTACACCGTGACGGACACGACAAGCGGTGGTGTCGTGAAATCCGGCACCTATGTGCCAGGCAAGACCCTGGACTTCGATGGCATGTCCATGACACTGCAGGGCGTGGCCGCCGATGGCGACGAGTTCCAGATCCAGCCTGCGACGAACACGCTGAAGGTCTTTGATGTACTCGACGGCGCGGTGGCCGACCTGCGCAAGACCAACCGTACGGGCACCGAGATCGTGCAAAGCAACGTCCTGGCGCTGCGAGATCTGGACGCCTCCATGGCCAACCTGCAGAATGTGCGAAGCCAGGTCGGGGAACGCCTGAACAATCTGGACGGCACCGAAACCCGCCTGGCCGCGCTGAAGCAGTACAACGAAGCCGAGAAATCGGCCGCGGAAGACCTTGACATGACCCGGGCGATCTCCGATTTCCAGAACCAGCAGACAGGCTACGAAGCCGCCCTCAAGGCCTATGCCACCGTGCAGCGCATGTCCCTCTTCAACTACCTGAACAACTGAACCCAAGCGAAGCGCCTGCATGAGTGAACATCCCATCCTGGGCCAATTGGCCCTGGGCTATGCGCCCGTCATCGACGCCCAGCGCACGGTCACCGCCACGCGCCTGAGCATCCTGCCCCTGCGCCCCGACGCCCCGCTGGATGGAAGCGCCCTGCTGGCCGCGCTGCAGCCGGCCTTCAGCGAACCGCCCAAGCCCCTGCAGCTCAACCTGATGAGCGAAGCCGGCCTCCAGGGCCTGGCCGCCCTGCCCCTGCCTCCGCAGACCCAGCTGGAATGGCCGGCCTTCATGGGCGCCAGCCCCGAGGCCGCGGAAGCCATCCAGGCCGCCCGCAAGAACGGCACCGGCCTGCTGCTCAAGGGGCTCAGTGCCAATCCGCTGGCGCCCGAGCTGCGCGGCGCCTTCGGCCGCGTCCAACTGGACCTGGACGACGCCCGTCGCCTGGGCCTGGCCGCGCTGCAGGGCAAGAACGTGCTGGTGGGCAATGCCCGCGGCACCGCCGAGATCGATGAAGCCTTCAAGCTGGGCGCGGCCCTGGTTGCCGGGAGCCCCGCGGTCGAGGCCTACGAGCCCCCTCCGGGCGCCGGCAAGCAGGAGATCCAGGCCGACCTGCAGGTTATCGTGGAGCTGATGTCCCGCCTGGACCAGGGCGATGACGTCGAGCGCCTGGAGCAGACCCTCAAGCGCGACCCCAGCCTGGCCTTCAAGCTGCTGCGCTACATGAACTCGGCCGCCTTCGGCCTGCCGGTGGAGGTCAGCTCCTTCCGTCACGCCATCATGCTGCTGGGCTATGCACGGCTGAAGCGCTGGCTGGCCCTGCTGCTGGCCACCGCCAGCAAGGATCACGCCATGCGTCCCATCATGTACGCCGCGCTGCGCCGCGGCCTGCTGATGGAGGAGCTGGCCAAGGGCATGAGCGAGTCCGAGATGCGGGACGAGATGTTCATCTGCGGCCTGTTCTCTCTGCTGGACCACATGCTCAAGCAGCCCTTCGACAAGCTGCTGCAGTCCATCCCCGTGCCCGAGCGCGTTCGCCAGGCCCTGGTCGACCAGACCGGGCCCTACAAGCCCTATCTCGACCTGGTCCACGCCGTCGAGAACGAGTCAGCCTTCGACTTCCGCGCCAGCACGGACGCCCTGATGCTGGGCATCGAGGAAGTCAATCTGGCCGTCGTCCGTGCCCTGGGCAAGGCCGCGCAGCTGGAGTAGGCCGGCGGCAAGTCCCGCTCGGGATTGGGGCCAGGCGCTTGTCCTACACTGCGCTCCGTGCCATCCCAGCTCTCTCTGCTCGCCCAGGACCTGACCGCATTGCGCGGGCTCATGCATGAGCTCAGCGATCCCGTCGTCCTGCTCGGCCGGCGGCTGGAGATCCTCGAAGCCAACCCCGCGGCCCAGGCCCTGGACCTGCAGCCGGGAGGCAGCCTGCAAGGCTTGCGTACCGCCGCCGGCACCAAGGTCTTCGACTGGCTCAAGCTGGCCACCCAGGCGCTGGCCGAAGGCCGGCGGGCGCCGGTGGCCCCGACCTGGGCCCTCAGCGAAGCCCTGCGCGCCCAGCTCCACCTCATCGGGCTGACACCCGACACGCAGGACGCGGCCTGCTGGATGCTGCATGCCCGCGTCGAGTCTTCCCCCGAAACGGCGCGCCCCGCCCGCGCAGGGCGCAGCGTGCTGGGCCGCCACCCGGCGAGCGATGTCGGCGTGACGCCCCATCTGCCGTCGCAATCGCATTCGCAATCGAATCCGCCAGCGCCCCTGGCACCTGCGGCCCCAGGCGCGGCCCAGGACCTGCTGCAACTGCTCTGGCATTCCCCATTTCCGGCTTTTGTCGAGGACGGGCAGCACCGGCTGCAGTCGGCCAACGAGGCCCTGCTCACGCTGCTGGGCAGGCCCCTGGAGGCCCTGCAGGGCCAGGACTTCGCGCAGTGGCTGGCGCCCGAGGACCGCGCCCAGTGGCGTGAGCGCCCGCACAGCCGAGCCCTGGCGCGCAGCCTGGTGCGGGCCGACACCGCCGCGCGCCCCTTGCGCCTGCGCGAGCCCGGCGGGCCCGAACGCTGGGTGCGCCTGAGCAGCCACCGGCTCCACGAGCCGCAGTCGCCCACGCAGACCCTGGTCCTGCTGCAGGACTGCAGCGCCGAGATGCTGGCCCGCGAGCAGGCCGACCGCGTGCAGCTGGAGACGTCACAGTGGCTGGACCTCAGCCCACTGCCCATGGTGCTCTTCGACGCCCAGGGCCTGCTGCTGCGCCACAACAGCGCCTTCGCCGCCCTGTGCCTGCAGGTCCCCGCCACGCTTCACGAGGCTGAGCCCGCCCTGCAGTCCCTGCTGGGCTGGACGCCGCAGGGGCTGCATCCCCTGCTGCTGGAGGGGCAGGGCATGCTGCTGACCCAGGCCAGCCTGCTGGACCCGCAGGGCCGCACCCGCTGGTGGCAGGCCAAGGCCCGCCTCCTGCCCGAGCATGCGGGCCAGCGCCGGGTGATGGCCCTGCTGGAGGACCGCAGCCTGGAGCAGGAGCGCGACCTGGCGCACCAGCAGCTGGATGCCCTGATGGACACCGCCGGCGTCGGCCTGGCCACTTTCCAGCAGGACGCCGGCTGGCTGCGGCCCCGCCCGGGCAAGGGTGGCGCCGCGCCTTCCGGCCCCCTGGCCGGCCTGCAGGGCGTGGGGCGGGACATCGTCGAGCCCGAATCCCTGCCTGAGTTCGAGCGCCTGCAGCGGGCGCTCAAGACCGGCGAGAAGGCCGAGGTCCGCTACGCCGTGCGCCACCCCGAGCTGGGCCGGCGCTGGCTGCTCACGCGGGTCGAGCCCGGTCAGTTGGGATCGGGACAGCGCACCACCTCCGTCGTGACCCTGGACATGACCGCGCAGCAGCAGGCCCAGGCCCGCAGCGAGCAACTGCTGCACGAGCTCACCACCACCATGGACGGCGCCGGCCTGGGCCTGGCCTATCTGCGCGGCCAGCGCCTGGTGCGCTGCAATCCCGGCTTCGCCCGCATGCTGGGCCATGCCACGCAGCCGGAGGCCGGCACCGGCATCGCCCGGCTGCTCCAGGCCTTGCCCGAGCTGGCCCGGCAGGTGCTGGATGCCCTGCAGGCCCTGGATCCGCAGCAGCCTTTCGAGGCCGAGTTCCAGCAGGTCGGCCCGAACCAGGCCCAGGCGCGCTGGCTGTCCCTGAGCCTCAAGGCCGTGCCGGCGGGGCAGTCGATGGAGCCCGAGGCCATTGCGGTGATCAGCGACATCAGCCGCCTCAAGAGCCAGCAGGCGCAGCTGGAGACCCTGGTGCAGGACCGCGAGCTGATGTTCAGCCTGTCCGACGTGGGCATCGCCATCCTGCGCAACGGCCGCATCGAGCGAGCCAACGAAGCCCTGGCCCAGCTGACGGGCTACCGCATCGAGGAGCTGGTGGGCCTGCCTCTGCAGGCGCTCTATGAATCGCAGCACGAGTACGAGCACATCGGCCGCCTCACCCAGATGGCCCTGCAGGACAGCGGCCTGTGGCGCGGCGAGCGCCGCGTGCGCCGGCGCGACGGCAGCCTGCTGTGGATGCAGGTCAGCAAGCGCCTGATGCGCCAGGGCCTGGCCGACGAAGCCCTGATCGCCACCTACGTCAACGTGGACGACCGCTGGCGCGCACAGCAGTCGCTGCTGCTGCAGGCCGAGCGCGAGCGGGCGGTGCTGGACTCGGTGCTGGTGGGCATCGTCACGGTGGGCCGCGGCGGCATCGAGTGGATGAACCGCTCGGCGCGGCGCATGTTCGGCGGCGACCTGGTCGAGTTCCTGGGCCAGCCCATGAGCATCGTGGCCACACCCGAGCCCGAGCATCCCTTCCGCCAGACGCACTACCTCGACGAGCTCACCGAAGGCCAGGCCGAGACCTTCGAATGCCGGCTGATGGCCCGCGACGGCCGCGAGTTCTGGGTGGTGGGCAACGCCGTGGTGACAGGTCTTGCCGAGCATGGCCGCCAGCTCACCTACGCCCTGCTGGACATCGAACGCCGCCGCCAGGCCGAGGCACAGACCCAGCAGGCCCAGGCTTCCCTGCGCCGCATCATCGAGGCCGCGCCCCTGGCCATCAGCCTGCTGGATGCCCGCAGCCTGCGCCTGGAGAAGATCAACCAGGTGGCGGCCCGACTGGCCGGCCGCCCCGAGCAGGCCCTGCTGGGCGCGACGCCGGAAGAGCTCTTCGGCGCCGAGCAGGGCAGCGCCATCCGCCTGGACATGGAAGCCGCGCTGCAGACCGACGCCGTCACTCAGCGCGAGTACCCCTTGCGCATGGGCGGCGAGACCCGCATCTGGGACACCCGCTACCTGCATCTCAGTGACGTCAGCCGCCCCGACGGCGCCAGCGAGCCCGAGCAGCTGCTGATGGTGGCCAGCGACGTCACCGAGCAGCGCGCAGCCGAGGCTGCGCGCCTGGAGGCCGCCATCGCCCAGCGCGAGCTGCTGGTGAAGGAAGTGCATCACCGCATCAAGAACAACCTCCAGGGCGTGGCGGGCCTGCTGCAGCAGATCGCCGCACGCCGCCCGGAGATCAAGGGCGTGATCTCCGAGGCCGTGGGCCAGGTCCAGGCCATCGCCCAGGTCTACGGCCTGCAGGTGGGCGGCGCCGGTCCGCTGCGCGTGCCCAAGGTGGTGGAGGCCATCACCGGTTCCGTGCAGCGCATGTTCGGCCGGCCCATCCATTGCCATATCGAGGGCGGCATGGCGGCCGAGGCGGCGCGCTGGGCCCTGCCGGAGGCCGAGTCCATCCCGATTGCGCTGACGCTCAACGAGCTGCTCACCAACGCGATCAAGCACAGCGTGGACGCGCCCATCCACTGCCACCTGCGCTGCGAGGCCGACCGGGTCTCCATCCAGATCGTCAACCCGGGCCAGCTGCCACCGGGCTTCAGCCTGGCCGGCGTGCCCGGCAGCGTCTCGGGCCTGGGACTGGTGCGTGCGCTGCTGCCCCGACGCAGCGCCAAGCTGAGCCTGGAGCAGCAGGGCCTGCTGGTGTGCTGCACCATGGAGTTGCAGCCGCCCAGCATCACCTGGCTGGCCGCCGGCTGAACCAGGCCCCGGGCTTGCCCATGACCGACACGGTCGCCCTGCGCCCCACTCTGTGCCTGACTAGGGCAAGCGTGAAGGCAGGCAAGGCGGCAATTCGGCGACAATGACTGCTTTTGGCCGCCCGGAAAGACCAGGAGCGGCACAGATCACGCAGCTCCACCCCGGGGCCGAAAGCGTGGCCAGGCCGGGCGAATCCGGCCACCTTGGGTGGGAGAACGCAGGCAGTGACGAGCAAAGGCAAGATTCTGGTGGTCGACGACGACAGGCTGGTCCTGGCGACGCTCACCCACGGCCTGGTCCAGGCTGGCTACGAGGTCATCGACGCCGACAACGGCGACGATGCCATCCTGCTGGCGCGCGAGCACCGCCCTGAACTCGCCCTGCTGGACATCCGCATGGAGGGCATGAGCGGCTTCGACGTCGCCGCCTATCTGCGCGAGGCCCTGCAGACGCCCTTCATGTTCCTCTCGGCCTTCGCCGACGAAGACACTGTGGCCAAGGTCAAGGAACTGGGCGCCGTGGCCTATCTGGTCAAGCCCCTGGACATCCACCAGATCGTGCCGGCGGTGGAAGCGGCCTTTGCCAACCTGCGGGGAAGGATCGGCGGCAGCACCCCGACCGAGCCGCCGCGCGCCCAGGGCGGCGACGAGGTGCTCGGCCAGACCGAGGCCATGGCCGTGGGCGTGCTGATGCACCGCTATTCCCTCTCCCGCCGTGATGCCCTGACGCGCCTGCGTCGCATGGCGGCTGCGGAAGGCCGTTCCCTCCCGGATCAGGCCGCGCGCCTGCTCGAAGCCGTGGAACTGCTGGCCCTGCCCGCGACGGATCAGGCCTGAGGCGGCAGTGCGCCGCCCGCGGCGTTCAGCCCGGCAGCGTGAAGTTGAAGCGAGCGCCCTGCCCCACGGCCGACTCGGCCCAGATCTCGCCCCCATGGCGCCTGACGATGCGCCGCACCGACGCCAGACCCACGCCCGTGCCGGGGAAATCGCTGGCGCTGTGCAGGCGCTGGAAGGCCGCGAAGAGCCGGTCGGCAAAGCGCATGTCAAAGCCCGCGCCGTCGTCGCTCACCACGAAGACCCGGCCCTGCGGCGTGTCCTTGGCTTCGAAGGTGATGTGGGCCAGCTCGCACTTGCTGCTGTACTTCCAGGCATTGCCCAGCAGGTTCTCCAGCACCACGCGCAGCAGGGTGGGATCGCCCTGGGCCACCAGGCCGGGCTGGATGCGGACCTCCACCTGGCGCTGCGGCGCGTCGCGGCGCAGCTCCTCGACCACGAGGCCGGCGAGCACGCTGAGGTCCACCGGCCGGCACTCCAGCGCCTGGACCGAGAGCCGGCTCAGGGCCAGCAGGGCATCGATCATCTGATTCATGCGCTGGGCCGCGCCGGAGATGCGGTCCAGGTGGTCATTGCCCACGCGGTCCAGCAGGCGGCCATAGTCCTCCCGCAGGATGCGGGCAAAGCCCTCGACCACACGCAGCGGCGCGCGCAGGTCATGCGAGACGGTGTAGGCGAAGGCGGCCTGCTCGGCGCGCAGGCCTTCGCTGTCGGCCTGCTGCAGCGTGGTGACGGCGCCCTGGGCGGGCGCTGCGGCCTCCGGCGCTGCGATGAAACGTGCGCTGCCCAGGAAGCCACAGAAACGCCCGCTGCCGTCCAGCAGGGGCACGGCCTGCAGGGACCAGCTGCCGGCCTGCGGCTTCGCGCAGGCGGAGGCCCCGGGCAGGCTCAGCTGTTGAATGGGGCGCTGGGCCGTCAGGGCTTCGTGGAGCTGCAGCGCCAGGGGCGCCTCCAGCTGCAGGCGCTCGGCCAGGGACTGCGTAGCGGCCAGGCCCACCCAGCTGGAGCCGGGCTGGCCCCAAGGAGCCTGCCAGCGCACCAGGTGATGCTGGGCATCGGTCTGCCATTGCCAGTCGGACTGCACCTGAGCCTGTGCGTGCAGTTGCTGGCGCAGCTCGCGCAGGGACTCGCCCAGCTGCTGGCGCGTGAGGCGCACGCCCAGGTGCCAGCCCAGCGCCAGCGCCACGCACAGCAGCAGCATGGCCGCCACGGCCAGCAGCCCGCTCCACAGCGCGCCTTGCGATTCCATGCTGCCCAGCATCCACAGGCCCAGCGCCGCCAGCGCGAGCCCCAGTCCGACGAGGGCGCCCCCCCACCAGGGTCGGCGTCGACCACGCTGCGGGACTTGGCTGAGACTGCTCATGCAACTCATTGTAAAGATCCCTCTACCCAGTTCAGCGGCGTTTCACCGAGAATGCGGCGATGAGGGTCCAGGGCCCGCCTTGGAGGCGCCGCCCACCGCAGAGAGACGATCCATGCAGGAACGAGACACAGGCCGGGCCCCGGGGGGCGCGGCAGCACATGCACCGACAGGCACCGCCCGCCACCGGGACGAGGGTCAGGTCTTGAGGGCCGAGGCCCGCGCCGGCCGCCCCACTGGCCCGCAGGGCGCCCATGACGCCTGATTCCTCCCTGGCCGGCGAGGCGGCTCGGCAGCTCCTGCAGGCCCTGAATCCGGCCGATTCCCTGGCCCTGCTGGACCTGCTCCCCCTGGGCCTGCTGCTGATGGACAGCCAGGACGGCCGCCTGATGCACCTCAACCGCGAGGCCGAGCGCCTGCTCTCGCTGCGCGGCGCTGCCGTGCTGGGCCAGCCCCTGGGCCAGGGCGTGGACCCGGCGCTGGCCGAGCTCTGCGCCCCCGCACGGTGGCAGACGCTGCGAGAAGGCCGCCGCGGCGCTCGCGAGGACCTGCGCGTGCAGACCCCCTTCGGCCCGCGCTGGCTGCAGGTGCAGCGGCTGCTGCTGCCGCTGGCCGGACAGCGTCGCACCCTCGCGGTGCTGGTACTGCAGGACGCCAACGCCCGCCGCCAGCTGGAGCGCGCGCTGCAGGAAAGCGACACCCGTTTCCGGGAAGTGACCGATGCCGTCAGCGAGTGCCTCTTCGTCACCAATGCCGAGTGGGACCGCCTGCATTTCAGCTCGCCCCTGTTGCTGGACACCCTGGGGCTGAGCCCCATGGACCTGCGCCACGGCCCCCGCCTGTTCGAGGAGCGCATCCACCCCGAGGACCGCGTGCTCTACCAGCGCCGTCTGCTGGCCCAGGCCGCCGGCGAGTCCTCGGACATGGTGCTGCGCATCCAGCACCCCGGCCGCGGCCTGCGCTGGGTGCGTCTGCGCACGCGGGTCCAGGTGCACGCGGGCGGGGCGCCCCTGGTCTACGGCATCCTGGCCGACGTGACCGAGGAGCAGCAGCGCCACCGCGAGCTGCAGGCCGCACGGGACAAGGCCGAGTCCGCCAGCCAGGCCAAGAGCCTGCTGATGGCGAACATGAGCCATGAATTCCGCACGCCGATGAACGGCATCCTGGGCATGACCCAGCTCCTGCTCAACACCCCGCTGGACCAGCGGCAGCAGCACTACGCGCGCCAGGTCCAGGCCAGCGCCGAGGACCTGCAGCACCTGCTGGACGACATGCTGGACCTCGCCCACCTGGAAGGCGAGGCCGCCGAGCTCCGCGGGGGCGACTGCCCGCTGCGGCCGCTGCTGGAGACGCTGGCCGCCCAGTACCGTCCGCAGGCCGAGTCGCGCGGCCTGCGTCTGACGCTGGAGCTGCCGGAGGACCTGCCGGCCTCGGTGCCGGTGTCCGCCGGCGCGCTGCGCCGACTGCTGGGCAAGCTGCTGGACAACGCCCTCAAGTTCACCGAACAGGGCGAGGTCCGCCTGAGGGCCCTGCGCCAGCCCACTGGCAGCTCACCGGACGGCCTGATGCTGCAGGTGGTGGACACCGGCATCGGCATCCCGGCGGAAAAGCTGCAGCGCCTGTTCATGCCCTTCACCCAGGGCAATGCCAGCCTCGCGCGCCGCTACGGTGGCGCCGGCCTGGGCCTGGCGGTGGCCCAGCAGCTGGCCCAGCAGATGGGCGCGCGTCTGGAAGCCGCCGCGCGACCCGAGGGCGGCAGCATCTTCAGCCTGGCGCTGCCCCTGGCGGCAGCCGGCGGCTCGGCGGCTCAGGCGCCGGCCGCGGCCGGGCCCGCGACGCCACCGGCGTGGCGCATCCTCGTCGTCGAGGACAACCCGGTGAACCAGGAAGTCATCCAGCAGATGCTCTTGCAGCTGGGCTGCACGGTGCAGCTCACGAACGGCGGCGAAGAAGGACTGCTCGCCCTGGGCGAATCGGCCTTCGACCTGGTCATGATGGACATCCACATGCCCGGCATGGATGGCATCCAGGCCCTGCAGATCTTCCGTCGAGGCGGCGACGGCCGCTTCCGTTTCGTCAATCCGGGACGCCTGCCAGTGATCGCCGTGACCGCAAACGCCCTGTCAGGCGACCGCGGCAAGCTGCTGGCCTATGGTTTCGACGACTACCTGCCCAAGCCCATCCGCAGCGGTGAACTGCAGGCCGTGCTGCAGCGCCAGCTGGGCCAGGCCGCCCCGTCCGGCCCCGAGACCGCCCCCGCGCCTGCCGAATCGGCCCACCTTCCTCCTGGAGAGACCATGCCGTCTGCCACCCCGCCCACCTCGCCCGAGCGCAGCGCCGGCTGCCTGGATGAGGCCTCGCTGCAACGCCTGCGCGACCTGGACCCCAGCGGCAGCAACCAGCTGCTGCCCCGGGTGATCAACGCCTTCGTCAAGTCCCTGGACAAGCTCCTGCCCGACCTCCAGCGCGCCCGGGAGGCCGGCATGGACCTGGCGGCCATCCGGCATGTGGCCCATACACTGAAGTCCTCCTCGGCGAGCCTGGGAGCCCTCCAGCTGTCGCGGCACTGTGCCGATATCGAGACCATGGCCCGCAACGGACAGACCGAAGGCTTGGACAAGCTCATCGATGCCATGCATGATGAGGCGGGGCTGGTACGCCATGCCCTTGAAGCCTTGTTGACGGGGCCCCAATGAACTCAGCCAACCCGACCGTGGACCAGGACCTGCCCGAGCAGCCCCGCGTGCTGCTCGTGGACGACGACGAAGTCAATCTGCTGCTCACCGCCATCGCCCTGCGGGAGCGGGGCTTTGACATCACCGAGGCCAGCAGTGGCGAGGAGGCGCTGCGCACGGTGTCGGGCTGGACGCCAGACATCATCGTGCTGGACGCCATGATGCCGGAGCTGGACGGCTTCGAGACCTGCAGCCGCCTGCGAGAGATGCCGGGCTTCGAGTCCACGCCCGTGCTGATGCTGACCGGTCTCGACGACGAGGCCTCCATCAACCGCGCCTACCAGGTCGGCGCCACCGACTTCTTCGTCAAGTCCACCCAGTGGAGCCTGCTGGCCGGGCGCCTGCGCTACCTGCTGCGCAGTTCGCGCACCCGCATCGAGCTGGAGCGCAGCAAGGCCCGCCTGGCCCGCGCGCAAGACCTGGCACGCATGGGCAGCTTCGAATGGCACCGCGGCGCGGGCGGCTTCGTGCTGGCCACGGAAGCCCTGCGCGTGTTCGGCTACGGCCCGAACGAGCCGCTGGACTTCATCGGCGTCATGCGCATGGTGCCCCGGGACGAGCGGCAGCTCTTCATGCGCCTGCTGCGCGAGGTCATGGCCCACAACTCGGTGCTGGTGACCGACGTCGCCGTGACCCTGGTCGACGGCCGGCAGCGCGTGCTCCACATCGAGGCCGAGCCCGAGTTCAACGAGCACGGCAATGCCAGCGGCTACACCGGCGTCATCCAGGACGTCACCGACCGCCGGCTGGCCGAGGACAAGATCCGCCAGCTGGCCAATTTCGACGCCCTCACCGGCCTGCCCAACCGCCGCCAGCTGATCTGGCGGGCCGAGCGCGCCATCGAGGCGGCGCGGCGCAGCGGCCACGAGGTGGGCCTGCTGCTGATCGACCTGGACCGCTTCAAGGTCATCAACGACACCCTGGGCCATGCCGCCGGCGACGAGCTGCTGATGGAAGTGGGCCGCCGCCTGCGCGCCTGCGTGCGCCACTCCGACCAGATCATGGAAGGCCTGCTCGAATCAGTAGGCGGCCGTTCGCACCGCACCCTGGAGGCCGTGGGCCGCCTGGGCGGCGACGAATTCGTGGCCCTGCTGCCCGAGGTGACCGACGAGCGCGACGCCGAGCGCGTGGCCCAGCGCGTGCTGGAGGCCCTGCGCGAGCCCATCTTCATTGCCGGCCAGGAGTGCTTCGTCACGGCCAGCGTGGGCATCGCCATCTATCCGCGTGACGGCACCACCACGGCCGACCTGCTGCGCAACTCCGACGTCGCCATGTACGCAGTCAAGAGCCAGGGGCGCAATGCCTCGGCGCTCTACACCCCGCAGCTGGCCGGCCGCGGCCGCGAGAAGCTGGAGCTGGAGTCCGCCCTGCACAAGGCCATCGAGCGCAACGAGATCGTGCTGCACTACCAGCCCAAGATCGACGTGCGCGCCGCCCGCATGGTGGGCGCCGAGGCGCTCATGCGCTGGCAGCGCGGCGACAAGCTCGTGCCCCCGGGGGACTTCATCCCCCTGGCCGAGGAGACCGGCCTGATCGTGCCGCTGTCCGAATGGGCGCTGCGCGAGGCGGCCCGCCAGGCCAAGGTCTGGCAGCTCAACTTCGGCTTCTCGGACGCCATCGCCGTCAACCTGCCCAACCGGCTGTTCGAGCGCTCGGACCTGGTCGAGCACATCCACCAGTGCGTCAGTGCCTACGGCGTGCCGCACCGGGCCATCCAGCTGGAGATCACCGAGACCGGCCTGATGAAGGACCTGCAGAACGTGATCCCCGCGCTGCACCGGCTCAACGAGGTGGGCGTGGAGATCTCCATCGACGACTTCGGCACCGGCTACTCTTCCCTGGCCTACCTGACCACCCTGCCCATCTCAGAGGTCAAGATCGACCGCAGCTTCGTGCGTGATCTGGGCATCACGCCGCAGAGCTCGGCCGTGGTCACCGCCATCATCGCCCTGGCGCGCTCGCTGGGCCTGCGCGTGATCGCCGAGGGCGTGGAGACCCTGCGCCAGATGGAGGTGCTGCACCGCCTGGGTTGCAGCGTAATGCAAGGCTTCCTCTTCAGCCGCCCTCTGGCCGCGGACGACCTCGAACGCTGGCTCGCGCAGACCGTGCTGCCCCGCAAGGCACCCTGGATCGTCCAGGCCAACGGCCTGGACGGCGACCCGGCCCTGAGCCGCCCCCTCAGCAGCCCGGCCGGCGGCCAGCGCTGAGCCTTCAGGAACACCATGGACGACCGTTCGCCCTCCTCTCCCGCCACCCGCCCCGCAGCTGCCGCGGCAGCCGGCCAGGCACCGGCCCTGATCGCCAAGGCCGCACTGCGCCGCCTGGCCATGGCCAAGCTGGAGCCCACGCCCGAGAACTACGCGCGGGCCTATCTCGTCGAGTCCGGCGGCAGCGAGGCCGCCGCTGCGCCGGCCGCGACGGCAGACACCCTCCCCGAGCGCGCCCAGCCCGTGGTCCAGCGCCTGCTGAGCCTTGGGCTCAGTGAGATCCAAGCCCGCCAGGACGTCATGGCCATGCTGCGCGAGTCACGCTGGGACGAGGCCCAGCGCGTCCTCGAGCGCTTCCAGCAGAGCGCCGGCCCGGCCGTGCTGGCCGATGGCATGGCCGGCGTGACCGAGCGCCTGGTGCGCGGACTGGAACGAGGCGGGCGCCAGTGGACCCTGGCCCGCAAGAAGGACGGCCTGCAGCGCGTACTGGAGTCCAACCGCAGCGACCCGCACCGACTGCTCAACCGCCTGCGTCAACTCCTCACCAGCTGGGACAGTGACACCAGCGATGTCGGCGTGGACGTGCAGGAAGCCGTCGAGGAGCCGGGCGGCACGCCCAGCCAGTTCTTCAGCGAAGACGAACTCCAGCTGGACACCAGTGCCCTGGACCGCGAGGCCGGCCCGCAGGCCTGGCCCCTCGTGGGCGAGAGCCTGCATGAGACCGTGCAGCACGCCCTGCCCGCCATGGACGAGCGCGCCGACGCCCTGAAGCGCGAGCTCGAGACCGCCCTGGCCAGCCTGCGCGAGCAGGGCGCCACGCCGCAGCGCGCCGAATCCATGGAGGCCCTGTGCGTGCGCGCCCGCCGGATGCTGGACCACCGCCACCATCTTTTCGGCCAGATGGGCGAGCTCTGCCGCGCGCTGAGCGCCAGCCTGGTCGAGCTGGCGGAGGATGACTCCTGGGCCCGGGGCCAGTGCGAACTGATGACGCAGGCCCTGGACACCGGCCTCAGCTCCCGCGGCGTGCGCATGGTCAGCGAGATGCTGGAAGGCACGCGCGAGCGCCAGAAGAGCCTGCAGGCCGAGCGTGCCCGCGCCCGCGATTCGCTGAAGCTCCTGATCCACCGCATGCTCGAGGAGCTGGGCCAGCTGGGCCAGCACACCGACCGTTTCCAGAGCAACGTCAGCCGCTATGCCGACGTGATCGAGAAGGCCGACACGCTCGAGAGCCTGGCCGGCGTCGTGCGCGAGATGGTCGAAGAGAGTCGCACGGTGCAGACCTTGGTCCACAGCACGCAACAGCGCCTGAGCACCGAGCACGAACGTGCCTCCGAGCTTTCGAAGCGAGTCGACGAGCTGGAGGTCGAGCTGCGCCGCCTCTCCAGCGAGGTCCAGACCGACCAGCTCACCAAGATCGCCAACCGCCGCGGGCTGGAGGCGGCCTTCAACACCGAGCAGGCCAAGCTGGAACGTGAGGGCACCGTGCTGGCCCTGGCTCTGCTGGACGTGGACAACTTCAAGAAGCTCAACGACAGCCTGGGTCATGCCGCAGGCGACGAGGCCCTGAAATCCCTCGCGGCGCGGGTCACACAGATGCTGCGCCCTGGCGATCTGGTCGCTCGCTATGGCGGCGAGGAGTTCGTACTGATGCTGCCCCGCACGCCCCTGGACGAGGCCCAGCAGGTGCTGACGCGGCTGCAGCGCTCGCTTTCCGCGGCGCTGTTCATGCACGAGGGCAAGGACGTCTTCGTGACCTTCTCAGCCGGCATCACGCTCTACCGTGCCGGAGAGACCCTGGAGGTGGCCCTGGACCGCGCCGACGAAGGCCTTTACGAGGCCAAGCGTACCGGGAAGAACCGCGCCTGCATCGTCGAGTGAGCCAGGGTGCCCGGGCTCGCGGGCGCGGGCTCAGAAGCTGAAGGCCAGGCGCAGGCCGCCCCAGTGCCGGCCCTGCACCCAGATGGGCGCCGAGGCTTCCTTGAGCAGCACGAAGCGGCCCCCGCCCATGTCGCGCCGGTAGGTTTGCAGCAGGAAGGGCCGCTCGTTGCGCGCCGAGGCCAGGCCCGTGCGGTCATTGAAGATGCGGCGATAACGGCTGTGGGCCGTGTTCCAGACCACATCGCCGGGCCGCTGAGGCTGGCAGTACTGGCGGTTGTGGGTCGAGACATAGCCGTTGCGGTCCACGGCGATGCAGTAGACGACCTTGTCCGAGAGCTTCAGCTGCCGCTCCTGCACCTGCGGGAAGAGCTGGTCGGCCAGCTCGCAGAAGCGCGCGAGGTGCTGCTGAGGATTGCTGCCCGGCACGGGCTGGTAGTGTTCGTCGAAGAGGTCCTGCAGGCTGATGCGCCCCTGCTTCACCGCCGTTTCCAGCAGCTGACCGATCTCCTGCGCGGCCTGCTGGGCACCCTCGATGTAGAGCGCGTCGTCCACGCGCACGCCGGAGGAGGCGATGCGCTCGATCAGGTCCTCGGACAGGCGCAGGAATCGGTCACTGCAGGCGAAGGCGGACTCCAGGTGCCGCAGGGCCAGGGCCACCTCGCCGCCCAGCTCGGCGGCGCGTTCCGCGAGGGCGGCGGTGGTCTGCTGGCTCTGGTCGGCAGCCTGGGCGATGCGCAGCACGTCGGCATGCACGGTGCCGAAGGCGGCATGGATGCTGCTCTGCTCGTGGGCCTGCCGACCTTCGCTGCTGAGCTCGCGGCTGAAGGTGTCGATGCGGGCATCCAGGGCGCCGACCGTGCCCATGATGGACTTGGAGCTCTGCTCGACCTGGGCGGCCAGGTCCTTGACGGCATCGGCCACCACGCCGAAGCCGCGGCCGGCCTCGCCCGCCCGCTTGGCCTCCACCGAGGCGTTGAAGGCCACCAGGCGGGTCTGCAGGGCGATGCGGGTGATTTCAGAGGCGGCATCCGAGACCTGGCGCAGCGTCTGCACGATGCCTCCCACTTCGGCGCCGATGTTCTGCAAGGCCAGGCGGGCCTGCGCCACGGCCTCGATGGATTCCGCCGTGGCCAGGGCGATGCCCTGCTGGGCCTGCTGGACCAGCTGCAATTCGTGGCCCAGGGCCTGCATGGCCTCGCGCTGGGCGACGACCACCTTCTGCGTGTCTTCCAGAGCGCCGCGCACCTCGGCGGCATCGCGCCCGAGGCTGGACACCGGCTGGGCCAGCGAGCGCACCAGCGCCTGCGCGTCTGCAGTCTTGCCAGCCGGCTCGGCGGCTTGAGGGGTTTGCGCCGGCTCTCGCGAGCCGGTCTGCCACCAGGACTTCATGCGGACTCCTCTCCAGGCCGGACCCGGCCGTCTGGGGAGAAGTTTTACCAGTCGCGCAGCTTTACGCGCAAGCGGGCGATGGCCTGACTGTGCAGTTGGCAGACCCGGGATTCGGTCACTTTGAGCACCGCCGCGATTTCCTTGAGGTTCATGTCGTGCTCGTAGTACATGCTCATCACGTACTGCTCGCGCTCGGGCAGGTTCTTGATGGCGGCGACCAGGGCCTCGCGCATGCGATGGTCCTGCAGCTGCGCCATGGGGTTGTTGCTCTCGTCGACCACGTGACGATCGAGGTAGTCATCACTCCCCTCCTCGCCACTCATGTCCTCCAGGTAAACCAGCTGGGTGCCGCGCACTTTGGACAGCATGTCCTGGTAGTCGCCCAGACTGAGGCCCATCTCGGCAGCGATCTCGGATTCATGCGGCGCACGGCCCAGCCGCTGTTCCAGCTTGTGAACCGCCGTCTCGATGGAGCGCTGCTGGCGGCGCGTGCCGCGGCTCATCCAGTCACCGCCGCGCAGCTCGTCCAGCATGGCGCCGCGGATGCGCTGGGTGGCGAAAGTCTCGAACTGCACGCCCTGCGCGGAATCGAACCGCGACAGCGCATCGGTGAGCCCGATCAGGCCCACCTGGATCAGGTCGTCCAGTTCCACATTGGCCGGCAGCTTGGCGATCATCTGGTGAGCCAGGCGTCGAACCAGACCGCTGTACTGCTGGATCAGCGCAGAGTTGTCGAGGCGGCCTTTGGCGGTATACATCTTCAGCTCCTGCAACATCAGTTGGCGGCCACCGCCGGCCGCGCCGGACGGAGATTCACCAGGGGCCGCAGCGGGCGGGCCTGCTGGGCCGCATCCGGCGCCAGGCCCTGGGGCACGACCGCCAGGAGCTCGCGGGCCAGGTGTCGCACTTCGGGCGACAGCGGGGCCGTGGGCGGCGTGCGGGGATCCATGCAGGCCCAGTCACGCAGCACGGCGCCCAGGAAGCCATCGCCGCAGCTGCTGATCTGCTGGGCAATGCGCTCCGCCAGGCGCAGCTGCGGGTGGCAGGCCATCAAGAGGCTGTAGACCATGATGCCGGCGCGCTGGCTGAGCCACTTCATGCCGGCATAGGCCTGGGTGACGCTGCGGGCGTCGGTGTCGGCCAGCAGCACCGGGCGCAGCTCGCGGGAATTGAGCACGCGGGCCAGCTCGGCGGCCGGGGCGTGCAGGATCATCACGTCGGCCTGGGGCGCCGCCTCGCTGAGGGCCTGCAGGAATTCGGCAGCGGACCCGTTGGCATTGATGTAGCGCAGCGGCAGGCCGCGCGCGGCCAGGTAGCTCACCTGGCGAGACAGCCGTTCCACACAGGCCGAGAGGTCCACCGCGGCCATCTCCGTGGCCGCCGGAGACAGCTCGCCTGCATCGACCACCAGGGTCTGCAGGCCCATCTCGGAAAAGGCGGCGCACAGGCCTTCCAGCAGCACGCCGGAGTCCAGCACCTCGGGGTTGCTCACCACAGGGATGAAGCGAACGCGTGAGGCGGCAAAGAGCTTGCGAAGGCCATCGGCCTGGTCTTGCGGGGTCTTGCTGAAGGGTGGCTCGCGCATGGGGTGGTCTCGATGGGTTCGATGACTCTGGGGCGGGTCAGTGCACGCCCGGGGCCGTGGACTGCACGGCGGCCAGCGCGGGGCCTCCGGCAAAGATCAGGTTCACATCGGCGCTGTCCATGCGCCAAGCGGCGTGGGCCTGGCTGCGCAGCGCGCGCTGCACCAGGGCCGTCGCCGACAGGCGATGCCAATCTTCCGGCACCCGCTGCCCGTTGGCAACGCCAATAATGCGCAAACGATGGCGAATCATGGTGTCCAGCGCGGGCGCCAGCTTCACGGCTTCGTCGATCTTGGACAGCACCACGCCCTGGCAGGTCTGGGCGCGCCAGGCGCCGGCCACGTCCTCGATGGTCTCGCCCTGCTGGGCGGCATTGACCACCAGGATGCGGCGGATGCTCGGGTGGGCCAGCATCTCCAGCAGCTCGTGGGTGCGGCTGTCGCGCTGGGCCATGCCGGCGGTATCGATCAGCACCATCTTCTTGGCCGACAGCAGCTCCAGCAGGTCTTCCAGCGAAGCGCGGTCGTGCGCCGTGTGCACGGGCACGCCCAGGATGCGGCCATAGGCGCGCAGCTGCTCGTGGGCGCCGACGCGGTAGGCATCCAGCGTGATCAGGCCCAGCTGCGAGGCGCCATGGCGGGTCGCGAAGGCGGCGGCGATCTTGGCCGTGGTGGTGGTCTTGCCCACACCGGTGGAGCCGATCAGGGCGAAGACACCGCCCTGCTCCTCCAGCGGCAGGTTGGTCTCGTCGGTGATCAGGTTGCGGGCCAGCACCTGCGCGGCCCACTGGGTTTCATCGGCGCCTTCCTTGCCCTCCAGATGCGCAGGGCAGCCCTCGACCAGCTTGCGCACCAGGGCGGGCGAGAAGCCCACGTCCAGCAGGCGCTGCGTCAGGCGGGCCTGCACGGGCTGGCGCTGCAGCTTCTCCATGAAGGCCAGGGCGCCGAAGCGCTCCTCGATCAGGCCCTTCATCGAGCGCAGCTCATTCATCATGTCCTGCTGGTCGCGGCGGGCGGTGCCGGGCATGTCGGAGAGCTGGGGCATGGGGCGCTGCTCGGCAGAGATGCGGATCTCGTCGCGCAGCACGGGCGGGTTGCGGCGCGGCGGCTCGGCCACGGGCGCTGCCGGGGTGTCCAGGCGGCGGGCGTTGAGGGTCTGCATGGCGGACTGCGCGCGTTGCTGGCGGGCGGCGGCCATGGTGGCCAGGCTTTCGGCGGCGGGCAGCTCGGGTGCCGCAGCGGGCAGGTCCATGGGATCGGGCTGACCGTTGAGCTCGGCCTGGCGGCGCTTGAGCATGCGCTCGCGGACATAGTCCTGGAAGCTCAGGGTGCTCATGGCCAGGGTCTGCACGTCCTCGTCCACGGGCTGGCCAAAGCTGGGTTCATTGCGCTCGGCCACGCGCTGGGCCAGGCGGGCGCTGCCGGCCATGGTGGGCACGGGTGCGGTGGCAGGGCGGGCCTGCACGCGGGCCGGGCCGCGGGCTTCGGCGCGCGGTGCGGTGGCGGCCACGCGCTCGATCTGGTTCATGCCCTCGGGGGCCATGGCCAGCACCTCCACGCCTCCGGCGCAGGGCTTGTTGGACAGCACGACGGCATCGTCGCCAAAGGCCTGGCGCACCAGCGCGAGGGCCTCGCGGGACGTACGGGCGGTGAAGCGTTTGACGTTCATGCGGCCTCCAGACAAGGCAGAGCATCAGTCATCAAGGCGCGGGCGCTCATGCGGCTGCTCCGATGATGGATCCGATGCGGATCGAGTGGGTCTCGGGAATCTCGCTGTGGCCCAGCACCTTGAGGCGCGGGGCGGCACGGCGCAGCAGTCGGGCCAGCGGCGCACGGATCAGGTCCGGCACCAGCAGGCAGGCGGGTACGCCGCGGTCCTCCTGGGCCTGGCTCTGCTCGGCCGCGCTGCGGGCCAGCGTGTCGGCCACGCCGGGGTCCAGCGCGGCGCCATGGGGGGAGTTCAGGGCCTGGGTGACCAGGCGCTCCAGCTCGGGCTCCAGGGCGATCACGTCCAGCTCCTTCACGGGGCCGTAGATCTGCTGGACGATGGCCGGAGCGATGTGCACGCGGACGCGGCGGCCCAGCTCGATGGGATCGTTGGTGGCGCCGGCGTTCTCCGCGATGGACTCGACGATGGAGCGCATGTCGCGGATGTGCACGCCCTCTTCCAGCAGGAACTGGAGAACCTTTTGCAGTGTGGCGATGCCGACCATCTTGGGGATCACGTCTTCGATCAACTGGGGTTGCTGCTTGGTGAGGTGGTCCACCAGCTGCTGGGCCTCCACACGACCCAGGAGACGGGCCGCGTGAACTTGCATCAAGTGTGAAAGATGGGTGGCAATGACAGTCGAACAATCAACGACGGTAAATCCGGCCATTTGGGCCATTTCCCGCTGGCGCTCCTCGATCCAGGTCGCGGGCAGGCCGAAGGCGGGGTCGGTGGTGGCGGTGCCGATCAGCTTCTGCGTGGCATGGCCGGGGTTGATGGCGAGCCACATGCCGGGATAGGCCTCGGCCTCGCCGATGACGGCGCCGCGCAGGATCAGGCGGTACTGACTGGGGCGCAGCTCGAGGTTGTCGCGGATGTGCACGGCCGGCGGCAGGAAGCCCACCTCCTGCGCGAACTTGCGGCGCACGCCCTTGATGCGCGAGAGCAGGTCGCCCTCCTTGGTCTTGTCCACGAGGGTGATCAGCCGGTAGCCGACCTCCAGGCCCAGCACATCCACTGGCTGCAGGTCGTCCCAGCTGGCCTCTGCATTGGCCTCGGGCGGCGGAGGCGGCATCTGTTCGGCCTTGGCTTCCTGCGCCAGCTGCTCCTTGCGCTTGAGCCACCAGGCCAGGTAGCCCAGGCCGGACGCGATCAGCAGGAAGACCACATGCGGCATGCCCGGGATCAGGCCCAGCATGCCGATGACGCCGGCGGTGATGGACAGGCTCTTGGCCGAGCCAAAGACCTGGCGTCCGATCATGGTGCCGATGTCCTTGTCCTTGCCGACGCGCGACACGACCATGGCGGCAGCAACGGAGATCAGCAGGGCCGGCACCTGGGCCACCAGCGCGTCACCGACGGCCAGCAGGATGTAGGAATCGGCCGCCTGGCCGGCGGACAGGCCGTGCTGGACCACGCCAATGATGAAGCCGCCGATGATGTTGATGAAGAGGATCAGGATGCCCGCCACGGCATCACCGCGCACGAACTTGCTGGCACCGTCCATGGAGCCGAAGAAGTCGGCTTCGTCGCTGAGCTCGGCGCGGCGGCGCTTGGCTTCCTTCTCGTCGATCAGGCCGGCGTTGAGGTCGGCATCGACCGCCATCTGCTTGCCGGGCATGGCATCCAGGGTGAAGCGCGCCCCGACCTCGGCGATGCGCTCCGCACCCTTGGTCACCACGATGAAGTTGATCACCACCAGGATGGCGAACACGATCAGGCCGACGGCAAAGTTGCCGCCGATCAGGAAGTGGCCGAAGGACTCGATCACGCGGCCCGCCGCACCCGTGCCGGTGTGGCCCTGCAGCAGCACCACGCGGGTGGAGGCCACGTTCAGCGAGAGGCGCATCAGCGTGGTCAGCAGCAGCACCGTGGGGAAGGCCGCGAAGTCCAGCGGCTTGAGCATGTGCGCCGCCACCATCATCACCATCACAGCCATGGCGATGTTGAAGGTGAACAGCAGGTCCAGCACGAAGGGCGGCAGCGGCAGCACCATCATGGACAGGATCATGATGATGGCGATGGGCGCGCCCAGGGCGCCGACGATCTGCGCGCGCGGGCCGAGCATGGCCTGCAGTTGAGCCATCAGGGCGTTCATGCCTCATCCTCCAGAAGATCGGCATCGGCGGGGCGATGCGGCTTGTTGTGCGGGTCCAGCTCGGGCGGCACCTGCGGATCCGGCATCTGCGTGGGGGCTTGACCCTGGCCGGCCATCGCGGCCTTGAGCTGGTACACATAGGCCAGCACCTGGGCCACGGCGGCGAACAGGGCGGCGGGGATCTCGCGGTCCACCTCGGCGTGGGCGTAGAGGGCGCGGGCGAGCATGGGGGATTGCAGCACCGGGACCTTGGAGTCCTTGGCCAGGTCGCGGATGCGCAAGGCCAGCAGGTCCGTGCCCTTGGCCACGACCTTGGGCGCGGCCATGCTGCCCTCTTCGTACTTGAGCGCCACGGCGTAGTGGGTGGGATTCATCACCACCAGGTCGGCGGTGGGCACGGCGGCCATCATGCGGCGCTTGGCCATCTCGCGCATGCGGGCCCGCATCTTGCCTTTCATCTCGAGGTTGCCCTCGATCTCCTTCATTTCCTGCTTGGCCTCTTCGCGGCTCATGCGCAGGCGCTTGAGGTAGAGATGGCGCTGCAGCGGGACGTCGATGATGGCGAACAGGGCCAGCGCCAGGCCCAGCAGGGCCAGGCCCTGCATCAGCTGCTGGCCGGCGTAGGCAATGGCGCTGGGCAGGGGCACGGACATGATGCCCACATAGGCCGAGATGCGGTCGCGCAGCACCATGGCGCCCACGCCGCCGAGCAGCAGGGCCAGCAGCACGGCCTTGAGCGCCTGGCCCAGCTGCTGCCACTGGAACAAGCGCGCGATGCCCTGCAAGGGATTGAGGTGCTCGAAGCGCGGCGTGAGCGGCTTGAGGGTCCAGTTCCAGCCGCCGGCAGCCACATTGGCGGCCACGGCGACCAGCATCAGCAAGCCGCAGATGGGCAGCAGGAACAGCAGCGCCTGCATCGTGAGTTCACCCAGGCGCTCGCCCATGAAGCCGGGGCGCTGCAGCAGCTGGGCGTCGAAGCGCAGGCCGTGCTGGATCATCTTCTGCAGCCAGTCCAGGGCCTGGGGCGCACCGGCGGACAGCAGGGCGCCGGCGCTGACCAGCATGGCGAAGTGCGGCAGGTCACGCGAGCGCGGCAGCTGGCCCTCGGCCCGAGATCGTTGGATCTTCTTGGCCGATGCCGGTAAGTTGCGGTCCTGTGCGTCTTGGTCTGCCATGGCGTAGTGCCGCCGGACGGGACGGTCCGGGGGATGGCGACATTCTTGGCCGTAGGCCGGGGAAACTTAAGCCGGATAAGCAGGGGGAAAGGGGCGGTCATTCCCGCCAGCGCCGTGCTGCGGGGCGCACTGCAGCGGCCGACGTGTCAACGGCCTCGCCAGCACCGCGAAGTCATGGGCACAAACAAAAAGCCCGCCGGTGCATCGCACACAGCGGGCTGTGGAAGGTCCGGCGCCACCTGATGTGGCCGGCCGGGCCGGAGGACAACAAAGGGTCAGAAGCCCAGGCTGGCCAGCAGGTCGTCGACCTCGCTCTGGTTGGCTACGACGTCGGTGCGACCTTCCGGATTCACGACCGGACCCTGCAGGATGTTGGGGTCCACCTTCTCGCGCTGTTCGGGCGGCACCACCTGCACCAGCAGCTTGACCAGACTGTCTTCGAGGTCATTGGCCAGGGTCACCACCTTGGCGACCACCTGACCGGTCAGATCGTGGAAGTCCTGGGACAGCATGATGTCCGTCAGGTGCTGGTCGATGTGGGCGGTGGAGTCCTCGACCTGCTTGACGAAATTGAAGACAGCGCCCGAGGCCACGGCCTTGACCGGGTCCGCCGTGATGGCCTTGGCCATCTCCGCCGTCGCGGCCGAGATCTTGGCGTGCTCGCTCTTGGCCTGGTCCACCGAGTTCAGCACCTTGTTGGCGGCCTCGGCGGTCTTGTTGGCGATGTAGGTGAGGCGGCTGCGCGCGTCGGGCAGGCCGTCGGTGGCGGTCTGGAGCTTGGGCATCACGCCCAGCTGCTGCATGGTGTCGTGCAGGACCCGCGTGATGGTGCCCAGTTGCTGGAACACCTCCGGCGAGACCATCAGGGGGTCAGTACCTGCGCCCAGCTTGGTGAAATCTTCGGCTTTCATGGCCTTCTCCCTCAAGCGGCCGCGGCCAGCTTCTGCATGATCTTCTGCACCTTCTCTTCCAGCGTCGCCTTGGTGAAGGGTTTGACGATGTAGCCGGCGGCGCCACTCTGGGCGGCCAGCACGATGTCTTCCTTGCGCGCTTCGGCGGTCACCATCAGCACCGGCAGGTGCTTCAGCGAGGCGTCTTCCTTGATGGCCTTGAGCAGCTCGAAGCCCGTCATATTGGGCATGTTGATGTCGCTCACCACAAAGTCGAACTTGCCGTTCTTCAGCATGTTCAGGGCCTCGACGCCATCCTCAGCCTCTTCGGCATTGTTGTAGCCGATCTCCTTCAGCAGACCGCGCACGATGCGGCGCATGGTCGAGAAGTCATCGACGATCAGAAATTTCATATCAGTGCTCATGGCGTTCCTCGCAAGGGGCTTGAGGGCTGGTCGAACCTGGTTCCTGCAGCGGGCCTGACCGGCGGTGGCGAGGGCCTGCTGCGACGGGACGTTTCAACGCTTCTTTACGGTTTCTCGGCCGCTGATGCTGCATTGTCGGCCGGTTCGTCCTCGTTGTCCGGCAGATTTTTCAGCACCGCGTCTTCCGCATCACGGTTCATCACGATGATGCTGATCCGGCGGTTGATCGGGCTTCGGGGATCGTCGGGCTCCAGCAGCTTGCTCGCCGCCAGGCCCTGCACACGCAGCACCCGCGACTCCGGCAATCCCCCGGACAGCAACTCCCGCCTGGAAGCGTTGGCACGGTCCGCCGACAGCTCCCAGTTGCTGTATCCCCGCTCGCCCCCCGAGAAGGGCTGAGCATCAGTATGCCCCTCCAGCGTCAGGCGGTTGGGCACCTCCGCGAGGACGGCGCCAAGTTCGCGAAGTAGTTCTCGCATATAGGGTTTGACCACGGCGCTGCCGCTGTCGAACATGGGACGGTTGTTCTCGTCGACGATCTGGATGCGCAGGCCCTCGCGTGTCATTTCGAGACGGATCTGCCCCCCCAGTGATGCCAGGGAGGGGTTGTTGGCCAGCACCTCCTTGATCTTGTCCTTGAGCTCCTGCAGGCGGGTGCGCTCGGCACGGCGCTGCTCCTCCTTCAGGGCACGCAGGTTGATGGTGTGGCGCGGGGCGTCGACATCACCGGCCTTGACCTGGCCCGTCTGGCGGGTCAGGTCTTGCCCCCCGCCCTTGATCACGTGCGATGAATCACCCGAGCCCGAGCCGCCGCTCAAGGCCACCTTCAGCGGCGAGGAGAAGTAGTCGGCAATGCCTTTCTTGTCGCCCTCCGTCGTGGAGCCCAGCAGCCACATCAGCAGGAAGAAGGCCATCATGGCCGTCACGAAGTCGGCATAGGCGATCTTCCACGCGCCACCATGGGCGCCATGGCCGCCCTTCTTGATCTTCTTGATGATGATGGGCTGGAGCTTCTTGGCGTCACCGGCCATGGTGCTGCCCTCCCCTGGCGTTGGCAGGCATCGAGGAACTCAGCCTCATTTCTTGCCCTTCACGTGGCTCTCGAGTTCGGTGAAGCTGGGGCGGTCGCCCGAGTACAGCACCTTGCGGCCGAACTCGATGGCCACCTGCGGCGCATAGCCCTGCATGCTGGCCAGCAGGGTGGTCTTGATGCACTGCAGCTCCTTGCCGGCGTCCTCCACCTTCTGCTCCAGCAGGCCGGCCAGCGGCTCCGCGAAACCATAGGCCAGCAGAATGCCGAGGAAGGTACCGACCAGGGCCGAGCCGATCATGCCGCCCAGCACGGCCGGGGGCTGGCCCACCGAGCCCATGGTGTTCACCACACCCAGCACGGCGGCCACGATGCCGAAGGCCGGCAGGCCGCCTGCCAGGCGATTGAGGGCTGCCACGGCGGCATGCTCTTCCTGGTGGTGGGTTTCGATCTCGGCGTCCATCAGGGACTCGATCTCATGGGCGTTGAGATTGCCCGAGACCATCATGCGCAGGTAGTCGGTGATGAACTCGGTCACGTGGTGGTCGTTGCCCACCGTCGGGTACTTCTGGAACAGGGGCGAGCTGTGCGGGTCCTCGACGTCCTTCTCGATGGACATCAGGCCCTCCTTGCGGGCCTTCTGGAGGATGTCGTACATGAGCGCCAGCAGCTCCATGTAGCGCGCCTTGCTGAACTTGCTGCCCTTGAAGCACATGCCCAGGCCCTTCATGGCGCCCTTGACCACCTTCATCTGGTTGTTGGCCAGGAAGGCGCCGAAGGCGGCCCCGAAGATGGTGATGAACTCGAAGGGCAGTGCATGCAGCACGACGCCGATATTGCCTCCGTGCGCGATGAACACGCCGAAGATGCAACCCATGGCAATGAGCCAGCCGACGATGACGAACATGGTGTGTGAATGCTGCTGTGTCTGAAGCCCTTATCGGCCATGCGCCCGGGCTCTTGAGCGAGGCCGGTGCACCATCTCCCCGGCGGACCGCCAAGAAGGCACGGCCCGGGCCGATGACGAGGGTTCAGAAACGATAGACATGAACGGAATGACGCCCCGCGAGGGGCTGGTTCAGTATGGCAGGCGTGCCCGGCAGCGGAAAGTCCAGGCTGATCAGCCAGGCACCGGACTCAAGTTCTGCATGGGCCTTGGCTTCGGCCTGCGCCATGCTTTCGGGCCGCTGGAAGAGGTAGACCAGCTGGTAGCCCGCCCAGGGCTGGGCCCACATATCCCCCCGCCGGACGCGGGCCCAGGGATGACGCAGCCGGCAGGCCAGGGCCAGCAAGGGGCTCCATTCCACGCCATGGATCTCTGCGGCGGGGAAACAACGGTGCAGCTCGCGCAGGCCGGCGCCCAGGCCGCAGCCGGCGTCGAGGATGCGGGCCTGGGACGGCAGTTCGACATGGGCGGCCAGGGACGCCAGCGCGCCGGCAGGCGTCGGGAACAGAGGGGCATCACGCCAGGTGCTGCGCGGGTACATCAGGACCAGCAGCCCCAGAGACAGCAGCCAGCACCAGGCCGGCAGGCCTGCCAGCCCCTGGTGCAGCAGCAAGGAGGCGGCAAAGCCACCCAGCACCATGAACCGGCGCCAGCGGCGCTCATGCAACCAGGCCAGGCCCGCGACCGGCAGCAACGCGCCCACCAGGGCCCACAGTGGTCCCAGCGGCTGAAGCGCCGCCAGCAGCAGCCAGCCCAGCAGCCAGCACAGAAACGCCGACGCCGGCCACAGCCGGCGGGTCCAGGCGCGCGCCGCCGGCAGCGCCTGCTCGGCGCCCGGCGGCGTGCTCGGGCCAGAGGGTGCTGCCGATCGATCCTGCATCACCACCCTGCCCCGATTCAATGCATCTGGATCGCGCCCTGCGCGCGGCCCTTGCCGGCGCGGGCCGGCGGGTTGCACAGGCCGCAAACGTAATGGCGGGAGATCTCGTGCGGGTGGGTGACGAAGTGACCGCCGCACTTGCAGCACTTGGTCATGGTCAGCATGCCGTTGTCCACGAACTTCACCAGACGCCAGGCGCGGGTCACCGACAGCAGCGGCTCCAGCCCCTGGGCCTGCACCTGCTCCAGGTAGAGCTGGTAGGCCTTGATGACCGTGTCGATCTCGTCGATCTCGGCCACCTTGTTCAGGTATTCATGCACGTTGAGGAACAGCGAGGCATGAATATTGGGCTGCCAGGTCATGAACCAGTCCGTCGAGAAGGGCAGCTGGCCCTTGGACGGCGACTTGCCGGAGACTTCCTTGTACAGGCGCAGCAGGCGCTCATACGACAGGTCCGTTTCCGATTCCAGCACCTGCAGGCGGGCACCCAGCTGGATCAGGGTGACGGCACGCTCGATCTGGCGGGCTTCGGTCAGGATGGACTTGCTGCGCATGGTAGGTCTCCAGTCTATTCAAACTACTCGGTTCATCTGGCTTGACATTCGATCCCGCCCCACGGCGGGCTCGAACGGCGTATTCAAAGGGCCGGCGCCGGGCCGCCCCAAGCCGGCCCCCTTGCAGTTCATATCCGCCCCAGGGCGGCTATGAACTGCACCCCCTCGGGGGGTGGCCGCCCGTACCCGGGCGACCGGGGGCACACATGTCATGCGGCTTCCTGGTGCCGGCCGGCCAGGAGGATGGAGGCATGCAGCCGGGACACCTGGTCGTTGGCGGCGGCCGGCTTGCCATGGCTGGTCAGCAGGCCCCACACCAGGTCGTCGTCCATGCGGAAGCGGCACAGCAGGGTGTTGCCGGAGGAGATCTTCATGATCTGGGCCGGAGTCAGGGTGGCGATCAGCGTCGCCGTCTCTTCCGAGATGCCCAGGCGGAACAGGGCCTGCTCGCGATCGGTGCGGATCAGGCTCTGGGCCAGCATCAGGTACGACAGATTGGCTTCACGGATCTCGGTGAGGATTTGATCGGCATTCATGTCGGGCTCCTGTGTGTCGCTTCAATTGCGTGTCAACGTGAGACGAATTGTGAAGAGCACAACTGGAACGAAACATCAGCCCATTTCCGTCGATGAAGTCCCGGTATTTCTCAGCCGCTTGTCAGGCAAATTCCTACAAGCCTGTCGGCCGAACCAAAGAAGAAAGGCCTGCTGCACGGGGGCAGAAGGCCTTTGCGGGGGCATGCCGCCCCTGGAGGCGGCTGGAAGGGCGGGCTTGTCAGCCTTGGGATGACAGGCCGGACGCCTCGTTGGCGCGGGTCTGCAGCCGGGCCAGTTCGACGCGCACCAGGCCCACCAGCTCGGGAGCCTCGCGTTCCAGACTGATCAGGCCCTGCCCGGTCATCAGCTGGGTGAGCACCTCCAGGGCCGCAGCCTCCTCGCCCAGGCCTGCCAGGGCAAAGCCCAGGGTGTAGAGGCTGGCACCGTGGTGAGGCGTGATGACCAGCGCCTCGCGGGCGTAGCGCACCGCATGGGTCAGCTCTCCGGCGCTCAGCAGCAAGGCAGCCATGTCACTCAGCAGCTCGTGGCTCAGCGGCTCCTGTTCCAGTGCACCGGCCAGCAAGGCCAGGCCCTGGCCCAGGCGACCGCGGGAGGCCTCGGCAAAAGCCGCGTTGCGGGCCTGAGCCAGCAGCCACTGGGCTTCGGGGTTGGGATTGATCATGGCGGCGGGCAAGGCCTCGCGCGCGCCTTCAGTATGGGTCGAACGCATGTGCATCTCCTGCAGATAGGCCGTGCGGGGCCGTTGAAAGGGACGCAAACAATGCATGGCCTGCCATCGCTGACCGGCAGGGGCAGGCTTATCGTCCGCGTTGGCGCCCACTTTAGGGATCGCCCCTCCCTGCCAAAGGCTTGAAAAGCGGGGTCTGCCGCCTTCATCTCGGCGCCTGCCTCGTCCGGTGCGGGCCGAAATAGCAGACAGGGCCCCGCCTCCAGTGGCATGAGGGCGCGGCCCGCAGCAGCGTGCTCCTGACGCTCACCTCTTGCCTTCTTCCACCTGTGCCGCGGCGACGACGCGGCCCACCTTTCAGCAAAGGACGCCCGAGCCCCTCCAGCCCCACCTGACGCCAGACCGGCATTTCTTCACAGTCCAGGCCCGCTCCCGCCTGTTCTTGAAACGAAGAAAAGCACGGCAAGTCCCCCGGCTATTCAAAAGATCACAGGTCTTGACAAAAAGCCCTCAAGTTCCGACTGGGGGGCTCCGATAGCCATTCCAACGGGTCTGGAAACAGGTTCGTGGTCCGGTTAGGAGGCCGAGAACGGGCACCTCGATGGCAAGACGAGGTTCCGGCTTCAACGGTTGACTAGCGCCGGGCGGTGCAGAGCGGCAGGTTCGCCTGTCGGGCTGCAAGCACGGGTGTCAGTACCCGGGCACCCGAGTCACGTCGGCGCTAAGCCGGGGTTCTTCAAGCTGAAAGGAGCACATCATGCCCGCCGTCATCAATACCAATCTGCTGTCGCTGAACGCACAGCGCAACGCCAACACCGCGCAGTCTGCGCTGGCGGTGTCCATGCAGCGCCTGTCCTCGGGCCTGCGAGTCAACTCTGCCCGTGACGATGCCGCCGGTCTGGCCATCGCGGAACGCATGAATTCCCAGGTCAAGGGGATGAATGTGGCCATCCGCAATGCCAACGACGGCATCTCCCTGGCGCAGACGGCTGAAGGCGCACTGGGCAAGGTCAACGACATGCTGCAGCGCATGCGTGAACTGGCCGTGCAGTCGGCCAACGGCACCAACAACACGGATGACCGCACCGCGCTGAACAACGAGTTCTCGCAGCTGCAGAGCGAAATCACCCGTCTGACCAACAACACCACGTTCAACGGCCAGGCCACCCTGACCACCACCACCTCGTTCGACTTCCAGGTCGGCGCGAACGCGACCAGCAATGACGTCATCTCGATCTCCGGGCTGAACATGCTGGGCACGACCACCGCCGCCGGCAAGAACGACGGTGCGCTGGCTGAAGTGACCAACGCCACCAACACGGACATCCTGGCCGTCGGCGCCGCCGGCTCCGGCACGACCTTCGACGCCTACACCGGCGCCACCAAGGGCGCCCTGGACTCGGTGGCGAAGATCGACCTGGCCATCGCCCAGGTGAACGTGGCACGCTCGACCTTCGGTGCAGCGCAGAACCGCATCGACGCGGCGATCTCCAGCCTGCAGGTCTCGGTGGAGAACCAGTCTGCCGCCCGCAGCCGCATCATGGACGCTGACTACGCCATGGAAACCGCCAACCTGAGCCGAGCGCAGATCCTGCAGCAGGCCGGCACGGCGATGATCGCCCAGGCGAATCAGACGCCGCAGCAAGTGCTGTCGCTTCTTCGATGACCCTGGGCCAGCCCCGCTGGCCCTGAGCTCCAACGCTGCGACGACCGTCGAGGTCAAAGGGCAAAGCCCGCCAGCGCAAACACCCTAACAGGCCGCCAATCACCCCGCTTTTCAGGTGATTGAGCGGCCCCTCTTTTCAAGGTCTGACCTCAAGCGCATCCACATCGGTCCGATAACCCTCTCAACGGGTCCCAGCTCGTTAGCGACAAGCGACAGCGGCCACCGCCTCTCCCCTCGAGAGCGCACCAGGCCGGCAGCGCAGGCACATCGCCCGCACTGTCACTGAAGCGGCCGCGACGCTGGTCTGCTTGGGCTCGGTTTCCATTCATCGGTACTGAAAGGATCGCGTCATGCCTCAAATCATCAACACCAATCTGCAATCGCTGAATGCACAGCGCAATCTGTCGATGTCGCAGAACTCCCTCTCTGTCAGCATGCAGCGCCTGTCGTCGGGCCTGCGAGTCAATTCCGCCAAGGACGACGCCGCCGGCCTGGCCATCGCGGAACGCATGAACACCCAGGTGCGCGGCATGACCGTGGCCATCCGCAATGCCAACGACGGCATCTCGATGGCGCAGACGGCCGAAGGCGCGCTGGGCAAGATCGGCGACATGCTGCAGCGCATGCGTGAGCTGGCCGTGCAGTCCGCCAACGGCACCAACAACCAGACCGACCGTGAAGCGCTGAACAACGAGTTCACCCAGCTGCAGAGCGAAATCACCCGCCTGGCTGCCAACACCTCCTTCAACGGCCAGCCCGTGCTGACGGGCACCACCGGCTTCACCTTCCAGGTGGGCGCCAACGCCACGACGAACGATCAGATCACCATCACCGGCGTCGACATCACCGGCACCACCACCAGCGCCGGCACCAATGCCGCGGCCCTGGCCGAGGTGATCAACACGACCAACACCGACATCCTGAACGTGGGCGCCGCCGGCACGGGCACCACCTTCGACGTCTACACCGGCGCCACCATCGGTGCGCTGGATGCCATGGCCAAGATCGATCTGGCGCTCTCGCAAGTGAACACGGCACGCTCGACCTTCGGTGCGGCACAGAACCGCTTCGATGCGGTGATCTCCAGCCTCAATGTGTCGGTGGAAAGCCAGACCGCCGCCCGCAGCCGCATCATGGATGCCGACTACGCCTCGGAAACCGCCAACCTGAGCCGCGCCCAGATCCTGCAGCAGGCTGGCAATGCGATGGTCTCCCAGGCCAACCAGCTGCCGCAGCAGGTGCTTTCGCTGCTGCGCGGCGGCTGATCCCGGCGCCGCAAAGGCGCCCAGCAGGAAGGCAGCGTCTCGCCCAGGGCGGGGTGCTGCCTTTTGTTTTGGCGGTGGTTTCACCCCTTTATCGAGTCTTTGGAGACGCACGAGCACTTTCAGAATTCGTCCAACACGTCAGGAATTCCCGGCGTGGATTCCGGAGCCCTCCGGATCGCAGTCAGGTTCAGTTCCGGCCTGATGCCTTTCGCGGGGCGACTCCGAAGATTTCGTTCCTGAGCGCACAAAGCGCCGGAGCGCCGTCCTCGGGGTCCGAACCCTCCGGCAATTTGCAGGAGTGCTCAAATGCCCCAGACCATCAATACCAACATCGCCTCGTTGAATGCGCAGCGCAACCTGAACATGTCTCAGGGGATGCTGAGCGTCGCGATGCAACGCCTGTCCTCCGGCCTGCGAGTCAACTCGGCCAAGGACGACGCCGCCGGCCTCGCGATTGCGGAACGCATGAACACGCAGGTCCGAGGCATGACGGTGGCCGTGCGCAATGCCAATGACGGCATTTCGCTGGCGCAGACGGCTGAAGGCTCGCTCGGCAAGATCGGCGACATGCTGCAGCGCATGCGTGAGCTGGCGGTGCAGGGTGCCAACGGCACCAACAACGTCGACGACCGCTCCGCGCTGAACAACGAATTCCTGCAGCTGCAGACCGAAATCGGACGGCTGGTGCGCAACACCACCTTCAACGGCTCGCAGATCCTCACCGGCGCGGCGACGACCTACACCTTCCAGGTGGGGGCCAACGCCACCACGGACGACCAGATCCAGGTGGCGGTGAGCGACATGCTGACCACCACCACGGCAGCGGGCAAGAATGACGGCGCGCTGGCGGCAGTCATCGACACCACTGCCACGGATATCCTGAACCTGGGCGCTGCCGGCACCGGCACGACCTTCGATGTCTACGCCGGCGGCACGCAGGGCGCCCTGGATTCACTGGCCAAGATCGACCTGGCGCTGGCGCAGGTCAACCTGGCCCGGTCCACCTTCGGTGCGACGCAGAACCGCTTCGATGCCGTGATCTCCAATCTGCAGGTCGCGGTGGAGAACCAGGCCGCCGCCCGCAGCCGCATCATGGACGCCGACTACGCGCAGGAGACCTCCAGCCTCTCGCGGGCGCAGATCCTGCAGCAGGCCGGCAACGCCATGGTCGCGCAGGCCAACCAGCTCCCGCAGCAGGTGCTGCAGCTGCTGAAGGGCTGAGCCATCAGGCGGCAGCCTGCAGGCCGAGGCGGTTTCCCGATGCTTTCGGGAGACGGTCTCGGCCTGCGGGCGCTGAAAAAACGCAAAAAGCCCTAAAGTTCGCTCCGACCCTGCCGAAGAGGGCTTGGGGCAGTGTCTTTTTGAGAGGATGCCATGGCGAGCATTACTTCAGTGGGGATTGGCAGCGGATTGAATGTCGAGGACATGATCTCGAAGCTGATGTCCGTCGAACAGACACCCATCAACAACATCAAGAAGGCCTCCGCCGGCCTTCAGACCAAGATCTCAGCCTATGGGCAGATGCAGGCCGCGATGTCGGCCATGCAGACCGCCGCCCAGAAGCTGAGCGACCCGGCCACCTGGTCCGCCTCGTCGGCCAGCAGCTCGGACGCCACCGCCGTCACCGTGAGCGGCCCGAGTGCCGGCACGCAGAGCCATGTGATCACCGTCAGCCAGCTCGCCACAGCGCAGAGCGTGGCCAGCGGCGTGTTTGCCAGCGGCACCAGCACCGTCGGTGAGGGGACGCTGACCATCGCCCTGGGCAGCTGGGAAGGCGACCCGCCCGTGTTCACCGGCAAGTCGGGCAGCAGCTCGATCAGCGTCAACATCACGGCCACGGACACGCTCAACAGCATCCGCGACAAGCTCAACGCAGCCAATGCCGGCGTGGTGGCCAGCGTGGTCAGCGATGCCGCAGGCACGCGCCTGGTCATCCGCTCGCGTGACAGCGGGCAGACCAACGGCTTCCAGATCAGCGCCTCGGACCCCAGCCTGGCCGCCCTGAGCTATGAAGGCCCGGCTGCCGGCGGCATGAGCCTCAAGCAGAGCGCCGGCAATGCCACCTTCAACATGGACGGGCTGGACCTCAGTTCCGAATCCAACACCCTCACCACCGTCGCCGACGGCCTCACGCTGACCCTGCTGAAGACCAGCACCACGGCCATCAACATCGGCAGCAGCACGGACACCGCGGCCATCAAGAAATCCATCACGGACTTCGTCACCGCCTACAACGGCCTGATGAACCTGATGCGCGACCAGACCAAGTACGACTCGGCCACCAAGACCGCCGGCACCCTGCAGGGCGATGCCAAGGCCATTTCGCTGCAGCAGATGCTGCGCAACGTCAGCGGCGGCTCGACCACGCTGGGCGGGGCCTTTGCGCGCCTGGCCGACATCGGCCTGGACCCCGGGCAGAACGGCACGCTCACCGTCAACAGCGCCAAGCTGGACAAGGCCCTGGGCAATCTGGGCGACCTCAAACGCTTCTTCAGCGCGGTGGACGTGACCGACGCCAGCCACAACGGCTTTGCCAAGAAGTGGAACGAATTCGCCAGCAAGAACCTGAGCACGGACGGGGCCATCTCCGTGGGCCAGACCGGCCTGCAGAAGCGCATCAAGGAAAACGACAAGCAGATCGACCGGCTGCAGGACCACCTGGACCTGATGGAGAAGCGCCTGCGCGCCCAGTACACGGCGCTGGACACCAAGATGGGGCAGCTCAACGGCCTGTCGGCCTACGTGACGCAGCAGTTCTCCAACAAGTCCTCTGGCTGAGGCGCTGTCCTGCCTGCTCTGACAAGGCGCCCCGCGGGGCGCCTTTTTCATTCAAACTGTCCACTCACAAACCCACTGCTTTCCCCGTGCAATTCGTCGCGTCGCGGAGGCTCAAGTTTCCCGCCGGCATGTCGAAAAATGTCTCAACACGGCCCAACAGAGAACTGAGCATATGTACGGCAACTCTTCCCCCTTCGCATCGCGCACGCATCGGGCCAGCGCCATGTACAGCAAGGTCGGTCTGGAAACCGACGTGCTGAATGCCAGCCCGCACCGCCTGGTGACCCTGCTGTTCGACGGCGTGCACGACGGCATGACCCAGGCCATCGGCCACATCCAGGCCGGCAACCACGAGATGAAGAACCGCAGCCTCGGCCGCTGCGTCCGTATCCTGGACGAAGGGCTGAAGGCGGCCCTGAACCTGGAATCCGGCACCCTGGCCCGCGACCTGCGCGACCTCTACGCCTACCTGTGCATGCGCCTGACGCATGCCAACCTGCACAGCGACATCGCCACCATCCAGGAATGCCAGCGGCTGCTGCAGCCCATCCGAGAAGCCTGGCATGCCATCGGCGAACGCGGCGACACCAAACGAGTGGCCTGAACCATGCGCGTCAAAACCACGACAGCCCGCCCACCCAGCATTCCGGACAGCCCCATGAACACCCACCTCATCAGCTACTACGAAGCGATCGAACAGGCCAGCGCCGACATGCTCTCCGCGGCCCGCTCGGGCAACTGGGATGAAGTCGTCAAGCTGGAAGGCGCCTGCGTGCTGCTGATCTCGCAGCTCAAGCATGCCGCCCAGCGCGAGCAGCTGGCGCCCGAGGAAAGCCAGCTCAAGACGCGCATCATGCAGCGCATCCTGCTCAACGACGCGGAGATCCGCCACCTCGCCGAGCCCTGGCTCGATGATCTGGATCAGGTGCTCAGCGGCAAGTTCAAGACCGTACACTGAAGACTTCGAAGCGCACCCCGGTGCGCTTCTTCACATCACGGCCGCCGCCCAATGGCGCGGCAGGCCGCCCGCTGCAACTGGTCCGCCCCGATGAGCCTGCCCGACACCGCCGCCACTACCGCCCTCGATGACCCGCAGCGGGAGAATTTCCGGATCAGCGCCCCCGTCGAGATTGCGGCCTACCTGCGTGAGCTGATGAGCGAGCAGGCACGGGTCTACCTGCGCAATCCGGAAGGGGTCGACCTGCACACCACCCTGTGCGTGCTGGACGCCCGGACCGGGCTCATGGGCTTCGACCTCCCCAGCAGCAGCAGCCAGGCGGAATCCCTGCTCGAGAGCGACGAGATCACCGCCACGGCCTACCTGGCCTCGATCCGGCTGGAGTTCGAGCTGGAGCAGCCCGTCATCGTGCGCGATGGCGGCGGCAGCGTGCTGCGTGCCGCCCTGCCCCAGCGCCTGTACCGCTTCCAGCGCCGCCAGACCTTCCGGGTCCAGCCCACGGGCGTGAACTATCCGCTGCTGCAGCTGCGCCACCCCCTGCAAGGTGAGCTGCTGCGCCTGCGCGTGCTGGACGTGAGCATGGGCGGCCTGGGCCTGCTGCTGCCGGGCGACCAGCCCGAGCTCCCGCCCAACCAGGACCTCGGCGGCTGTGTGCTGGAGCTGGACCGAGACACCCGCCTGGAAGTAGGCCTGCGGCTGCTGCACGTGACGCAGCATGCCGAGATCCAGAGCGGCCGCCACCTGGGCTGCGCCTTCCAGACGCTGCCGCCAGAGACGGCGCGTGCCCTGCAGCTCTACATCGACCAGACCCAGAAGCGGCGCCGCCAGATGCGGCTGTGAAGCCCCTCTGGCCGGCCCGCGGCAGGCCTCAGACCTGCATGTTCATGATTTCCGAGTAGGCCGAGACCAGGCGGTTGCGCACCTGCAGCGTGGCCTGGAAGCCGATCTGTGCCTTCTGCATGGCCACCATGGTCTCTTCGAGGCTGACCGTCGGGTTGTCCAGCTGGACCTCGCGCTGCAGGCGCTGGGCCTCGTTCTGCTGGGTGCTCACCGACTGCATGGCCTTGACCATGGCATCGCCAAAGCTGGCGCCACCGGTGGCGCGCGTCTGCGTCACCGGCTGGCCGTTGCTGCTCATGCCGGCGCGGGCGACGGCGGCTGCGAAATCAAAGGGGCGAAGCTTGAGGTCCATGGCATCTCCCGGAGCTGACGGTGCCATCCGGCCCGGCGGGGCGCGGCGGCAGGACACGGTCCCGCTCTTCAGGTAGGCAAATGCTACGGGGCAGGCCAAAGGACAAAGGCGTGAACTGAGCGCGCTTTGTCGGCCTCATTTCGCCTTTCTTGAGGGGGAAATGACAAAAAAATCCTGGTCATTGGTGCGGGAACCCTGCACCCTTGCTCAGCAGCCACCCGCCATGGACAACGCCCTCACCGCCCCTACCGCCGTCACCCTGGAGCCCGTCCCGGTCCAGCCCGCAGGCCAGCCGGGCCTGGCCGGGCGATTGGTGGCCCTGCCCGCCCGCAGCAAGCTCGGCCTGGGCCTGGGGCTCGCCGCGCTCGTGGGCGTGGTGCTGGCCATGAGCCTATGGTCCTCGCAGGGCGACTTCCGCCCCGTCTTCACCGGCCTCTCGGACAAGGACGGCGGTGCCGTCATCGCCCAGCTGGCGCAGATGCAGGTGCCCTACAGGAACGAGCCCGGCGGCACCATCCTCGTGCCAGCCAACCAGGTCTATGACGTGCGCATGAAGCTGGCCTCGGCCGGCCTGCCCAAGGGCTCGGTGGTGGGCTTCGAGCTCATGGACAAGCAGTCCATCGGCCAGACCCAGTTCAACGAGCGCCTGAACTTCCAGCGCGCCCTGGAGGGTGAGCTGACCCGCACCATCACCGCCATGGCAGACGTGGCCGATGCCCGCGTGCACCTGGCCATGCCCCAGCAGAACGGCTTCTTCCGCGAGCAGCAGAAGCCCAGCGCCTCGGTGATGCTGACCCTGCGCGGCGGCCGCACCCTGGATCGCGCCCAGGTCGCCGGCATCGTGCATTTGGTCTCGGCCTCGGTGCCCGAACTCAATCCCAAGGCCGTCAGCGTGCTGGACAGCACCGGCGCCCTGCTCTCCAACCCGGGTGACAACGGCTCCGGCCTGGACAGCCAGCAGCTGCAGTACAAGCAGCAGGTCGAGGCCAACCTCCACAAGCGCATCTATGAGCTGCTGGAGCCGGTGGTGGGCCGCGAGAACCTGCGCGCCACCGTCACCGCCGATGTCGACTTCTCCCAGGTCGAGTCCACCGCCGAGGAATACAAGCCCAATCAGGGTGCCAATGCCAGCAGCGCCATCCGCAGCCAGCAGACCCAGGAATCGACCAACGCCACGCCCGCCCAGCCCTCGGGCGTGCCGGGCGCCGCCACCAACCAGCCGCCGGTGCCTGCCACGGCCCCCATCAATGGCGCCTCGGCCCCGCTGCAGACGGCGGGTGGCGCGGGCAGCGGCCAGCAGAGCAGCCGCCGCGAGGCTGTCACCAACTACGAGCTGGACAAGACCGTCCGCGTGACCCGCAACGCCACCGGCGTGGTGCGCCGGCTCAATGCCGCGGTGGTCGTCAACCATCGCAGCATCACCGACCCCAAGGGCAAGGTCACGACAGTGCCCGTGTCCCAGGACGAGCTCGACAAGCTGACCGCGCTCGTCAAGGAGACCATGGGCTTCAGCCAGGACCGCGGCGACTCCGTGCGCGTGGTCTCGGCGCCCTTCGTGGTCGAGAAGATCGACAGCACCGAGCTGCCCCTGTGGAAGCAGCCTTGGGTGCTGGACGTGGTGCGCGCCGCCGCCGTGCCCGCAGCCCTGGTGCTGGTGGCCCTGATCGCCGTCTTCGGCATGGTCAAGCCGGCCATCCGCGCGGCCTTCCCGCCGCCCGCGGAAGAGAAGGCCGAGGAGGCCGGCGGCCAGCTCAATGCCGTGGCCGACGAGACCGAGTTGCTGCCTGGCGCCGATGGCCTGCCCGCCCTGGAAGCCCCCGCCAACAACCAGAAGCTCGAACGGGCCCGCCAGCTGGCCCGCGAGAACCCCGCGGCCGTCGCCAACATCGTTCGCGCGTGGGTGAACGGCGAGGAGCCAGTGTGAGATGTGAGCCCCTCGCCCAGTCTTGCCACCCTGAACGGGGGCAAACCCGGTCGGTCCCCCGGGGGGACGACGATGTCTGCGGCATTGGGCCGCTGACATCGACTTGGCGGGCCGGCTTGGGAACGGCCCGGCGCTCGGCCCGGAATGCCTGGCCCCTCGCCCAGGCTCGCCTCGCTGGACGCGGGCTTGCCCGGTCGGTCCCCCGGGGGGGCGACGATGTCTGCGGCATTGGGCCGCTGACATCGACTTGGCGGGCCGGCTTGGGAGCGGCCCGGCGCTCGGCCCGGAATACCATGCTCATTGCTCGATCGGACGAACTGACAGGAAAGCATCACCATGGATGACGAAGGCGTTGAACAAGCGGCCATCCTGCTGATGTCGCTGGGCGAGGAGGAGGCCTCCGAGGTCTTCAAGCATCTCGCGCCCAAGGAAGTGCAGAAGCTGGGCGAGACCATCGCCAAGCTGAAGGTGGTCAAGCGCGAGCAGGTCGAGAAGGTGCTGGACAAATTCGACGCAGTGGCGGAGACCCAGAGCATGCTGGTCAACGACACCGACGAATACGTGCGCACGGTGCTGCGTCGCGCCCTCGGCGAGGACAAGGCCAACCTGCTGCTGGACCGCATCCTGCAGGGCAGCGATGTGTCCTCCATCGAGAGCCTCAAGTGGATGGACGCCGGCTCGGTGGCCGAGCTGCTGCGCAACGAGCACCCGCAGATCATCGCCGCCATCCTGGCCCACCTGGACTTCGACCAGACCAGCTCCGTCCTGAAGCTCTTCACCGAGCGCCAGCGCAACGAGGTGCTGATCCGCATCGCCACGCTGGATGGCATCCAGCCCATGGCCCTGAAGGACCTCAACGAGGTGATGAGCCAGATCCTGGCCGGCGGCGACCGCATGCGCAAGAGCTCGCTGGGCGGCGTGAAGACGGCCGCCGAGATCATCAACATGATGGGATCCAGCGTCGAGGCCTCGGTGCTGGACTACATCCGCGAGGCCGACAGCGACCTGGCGCAGAAGATCATGGACAACATGTTCACCTTCGACGATCTCGAGAAGATCGACGACAAGGGCATCCAGGCCACCCTCAAGGAAGTGCAGAGCGAGTCCCTGGTGGTCGCGCTCAAGGGCGCCGGCCCCGAGCTGCGCGAGAAGATCTTCCGCAACATGTCCACCCGTGCGGCCGAGACGCTGCGCGAGGACCTGGATTCCCGCGGCCCCGTGCGTCTCTCGGAGGTCGAGAGCGAGCAGAAGGAGATCCTCAAGATCGTTCGCCGCCTGGTGGACGAAGGCCAGATCGTGCTCGCCACCGGCGGGGACGACCAGTTCCTCTGAGCCTGCGGACACCGCCCTCACCGAATGCCCTGAATGTTCACCATGCCGCCTCGCCCGCCTCGCCAAGTCCCCCCGCCGGTGCGCCCCGAGGGCAGCCCGACGCGCACCAGCCACTACAGCCGTTTCATCCCGCGCGAGGAGCTGCAGGGCTTCTCCAGCTGGAATCCGGACGCCTTCCACGGCGTGCCGGAGACCAAGCCGACCTACACGACGGCCGCCCCCGAGCCCGCCGTCGCCGAAGCCCCGGCCGAACCGGCGGCGCCCAATGTCGAGGAGCTGCTCGCCGCTGCGCGCCAGGGCGGCTACCAGGACGGCTACCGCGACGGCATGGAGGCCCTGGACGCCTTCAAGAAGAGCTTCGCCCAGCAGATGAGCGCCCAGATCGGCGAGCTGGTGCGCAACTTCAATGCCGACTTCGAGGAGATGGAAGTCCGCATGGCCGAGACCCTGACGCGCTGCGCCGTCGAGCTGGCCCGCCAGGTGGTGCGCACCGAGCTGGAACAGCAGCCCGAGGCCATCGCCCGCGTGGCGCATGACGCCGTCGAAGCCCTGCTCATCTCGGCCCGCCACATCCGCGTGCGGGTCCATCCCGAGGATCTGCCCCTGGTCGAGCAGGGCGCGGGTGAGGAACTCAAGGCCCGCGAGGCCCAGCTGATCCCTGACCCGGCCATCGCCCGCGGCGGCTGCAAGGTGGATTCCGACATCTCCAGCGTCGATGCCACCCTGCCCGCCCGCTGGCAGCAGGTGATGGCCGCCATGGGCCAGCACTCGCTGTGGGAAGACCGCCGCGGCAGTGGCGAGCCGGAAGAGGACGGTGCCGCATGAGGAACGACAGCATCGAGCGCCTCTCGCGCTGGGGCCAGTACCTCGACGACCTGCAGGCCTTCGCCGCGGCCCCCGTGGCCCTGGAACCGCAGGGCAAGCTGGTGCGCGTCGCCGGGCTGGTGCTGGAGGCGACCGGCGTGCGCGTGCCCGTCGGCTCGGTGTGCCAGATCCACATGCCCAGCTCGGCGGCCAATCCGCGCCGCGGCCAGGCGCCGGTCAATGCCGAGGTCGTGGGCTTCTCCGGCGACCGCGCCTACCTGATGCCCACCGACGAGGTCCATGGCCTCTCCAGCGGCGCCATGGTCGTGCCCCGCCCCGCGGCCCTGCACGGCCCGGTGCTGGGCCAGCAGCGCCATCCCTGGCGCCGTGACGAGGACCGCGGCCTGCACCTGCCCATGGGCAATGGCTTGCTGGGCCGAGTGGTGGACTCCCACGGCCACCCGCTGGATCGCCGCGGCCCGCTGGAAGACGTGCACCCCGAGCCCATGGTGCGCCGCCCCATCAATGCCATGGACCGCGATCCGGTGCGCACCCCGCTGGACACCGGCGTGCGCTCCATCAACGCCATGCTCACCGTGGGCCGCGGCCAGCGCCTGGGCCTCTTCGCCGGCACCGGCGTCGGCAAGTCCGTGCTGCTGGGCATGATGGCGCGCTACACGCAGGCCGACGTCATCGTGGTGGGCCTCATCGGCGAACGCGGCCGCGAGGTCAAGGAGTTCATTGAAGACATCCTGGGCGAGGACGGCCTGGCCCGCTCGGTGGTCGTTGCCGCGCCGGCCGACGCCCCGCCGCTGCTGCGCATGCAGGGCGCGACCTACGCCACCGCCATCGCCGAGCATTTCCGCGACCGCGGCCTGCACGTGCTGCTGCTGATGGACTCCCTGACCCGCTACGCCATGGCCCAGCGCGAGATCGCCCTGGCCATCGGCGAGCCGCCGGCCACCAAGGGCTATCCGCCCAGCTGCTTCGCCAAGCTGCCCCAGCTGGTGGAGCGCAGCGGCAACGGCATGGCGGGCGGCGGCTCCATCACGGCCTTCTACACCGTGCTGTCGGAAGGCGACGACCAGCAGGACCCTATCGCCGATGCCGCCCGCGGCATCCTGGACGGACACATCGTGCTCTCGCGCGAGCTGGCCGAGGCCGGGCACTACCCGGCCATCGACATCGAACGCTCGATCTCACGGGTCATGAGCAATGTGGCCAAGCCCGCGCATGTGGTCTGCGCCCGCCGCTTCCGCCAGCTCTGGGCCAAGCACAACAAGGCCCGCGACCTGCTCCAGCTGGGCGCCTATGTGCCAGGCCATGACCACGAGCTCGACCTCGCGGTGCGGCTGCATGCTGACATGGCCCAGCTGCTGCAACAGGACATGCATTCGCCGGCCGGCCTGGTGAGCAGCGTCGACCAGCTCGAAAAACTGGTCAATGTTTCCTGAGAACTGCCGATAGTCCCAAGACGGAGAAACTTTCATGAGCGCTCAATCCCTGCAAGCCCTGGACATGCTGCTGGAACGTGCCGAAGCCGAACGCGACGAGGCCCTGCGCCTGCTGCGTGACGCCGAGGCGCGGGCCGGTGCCATGCGCCAGCAGCACGAGCAGCTCGCGCAATACCGCACGGAGTACCAGACACGCTGGACCCAGAGCTTCGCCCGCAGCACCACGGTGGACATCCTCAGCTGCTACCAGAGTTTCGGCGGCCGCCTGGACCAGGCCATCAGCCAGCAGGACCTGCTGAGCAACCAGGCCGAGCAGCGCCTGGACCTGATCCGTGAACAACTGCGCGAACGCGAGCTGCGCGTGGCCTCGGTGCGCAAGCTGCTGGAGCGGCGCCGCCTGGAGGTGCGCCGCAGCCAGGATCGCCAGGAGCAGAAGGCCACCGACGAGCAGGCAGCCCGCACGCTGCGCCACACCGGCTTCGGCCCTGCCCTGCGTCTCGGCCATTGACCCCGCGCCGCCGGCTGCCCCTGGCGCCGGCCCGAAAGGATCTCCCATGAACAAGATGATGTTGACGCCCACGGCCGGCACCTCGCGGTCAGCCGCCGCAGACCTGCTGAGCCAGCTGGGCTCAGCCCGTGGCGGCCAGGACGGCGAGGCCTCGGCAGCCTTTGCACAGCTGCTGCAGGCCAAGGGCGGCGTGCTGTCGGCGGCACCGGTCGCGAGTAGCCCGCGTCAGCCCGCCTCCGCAGGCAAGGCGCCGGCCGCCCCCCTGTCAGGCAGCGAACCGGTGGCCGCTCCTTCGCCCCGTGCGTCGGCCCCTGCCCCTTCCCATGCCCCGGCCTCGCCCAGGCCGGAGGCCGAATCCTCACGCAACACCGCCGCCGATCTGGCGCGGCGCCAGGACGCCGCCCGGGCCGACAGCCGGCGCATGGCCCAGGGCAAGGACAGGCAGGGCCAGGCCGCCCAGGCCGCAGCCGAGGCAGACGCGCAGGACCCGGTGCTGGCCCAGGTGCTGCGGCATCTGCGCAAGGACGATGGTCCCAGCGATGCCGAAGTCGACGCCACCGCCGAGGACGCCACCACTGAGACGCAGGATGCGGCGGAGGACGGCAGCCTGACGGCGGCGGTGCCCCAAGCCCAGCTTCCTGGCCAGGATGCCCAGAAGGCCCTGCCCGCCGCTGGCGATGCCGCCCTGGCATCGACCGACGCCCTGGGCAGGCAGGCCCGGTCCAGGCCCGAAGGCCTGGGCGATGCTGGCCCGGAGGGGCTGGCGGACGGCACTCGCGGCACGACCACGCGGGATGCCCGGAACATCGAGCTCCCTGCAGGCCTGCCGGGCGCTGCGGCGCAAGCCCAGGCGCAGGCACTGGCCGGCGCAGGGTCGCCGCCAGCGCAGGCCGCCGGTGCGGATGAGGCCGCGCTGGCCCTGGAGGCCACGGCACAAGGCGGCAAGGCCGGAGCAGGCCCTGCACACGAGCCGGCCGCGCTGCCCGCCGGCTTTGCCGGCTTGCTGCAGCAGGCGCAGGCCGGTGGCGTGCATGAGCGTGGCACGGGCGCTGTCCCGGCCGGCGCCCGCTACGAGCTGCAGTCACCGCTGCATGCACCGGGCTTTGCGCCCGAGATGGCCGCGCGCCTGAGCCTGGCCGCCACCGAAGGCGTGCAACAGGCCCAGCTGCACCTGAATCCCTCCGAGATGGGTCCCGTGCAAGTGCAGATCGTGCTGGATGGCCAGCAGGCGCAGATCAGCTTCGTGGCCGAGCAGGCCGACACCCGGGCCGTGCTGGAGAAGAGCCTGCCCGAGCTGGCCGGTGCGCTGCGTGAGCAGGGCCTCACGCTCAGCGGTGGCGGCGTGTTCAGCCAGCAGCAGCAGGCGCAGTCGGGCCAGTCCGGCCAGGCGGACCGCGACGGTGGCGCGGCGGCTGGACGCTGGGCCGCCTCCTCCCTGGACAGCACGGCAGGCGATGACATGAGCTCGGCGCAGCAGCGCAGCGCGACCGCGCCACGCCGCAGCCGCGGCGTCCTGGACCTCTTCGCCTGAGTCCCGCATCGCAGGTCGGAGGGGTCCTGGCGGGGCCTCTCCGGTCTTTTGCACGCTTTTCCCCCGCTTATTGCCATATGCCAAGCCGCCATTCGTCCGAATAATTGATCCTGATGGCCCCATGGCGCGCTACAGCGGCCGGGCCCACAGATCCAAGGAGTCTTCATGGCCACACCAGCCGGTGCCGAGGCCGCTGCCGCAGGGGGTGGCGGCGGTGGCAAGAAAAAGCTGATCATCATCATTGCCGCGGTGCTGCTGCTGGTCATCATCGGCGGTGGTGCGGCCCTGATGCTGATGAAGAAGAAGCAGCACGCCGAGGACGAGGACGGCGCCGAGGCGCCCGCCGCGGCCGAGACGGGCCATGCCAAGCCCAAGCCGGGCACGCCGCCCACCTTTGTGCCGCTGGACCCCTTCACGGTCAATCTGGCCGACAAGGAAGTGGACCGCTTCGCGCAAATCGGCGTGACGCTGGAGGTCGGCGACCCCAAGACCGCGGACCAGCTCAAGGCCTATATGCCCGCCATCCGCAGCAATGTGCTGATGGTGCTGTCGCACAAGACCTCGGCCGAGCTGCTGACCCGCGAGGGCAAGGAGAAGCTGGCCCGCGAGATCCTGCGCGAGTCGGTGCGCCCCATGGGCATCGAGCTCGACGACGAGGAAGACGAGGATGCCGCCGCGACGAGCAAGAAGAAGAAGAAAAAGAAGAAGGCCGTCGAGAGCCCTGTGACCCAGGTGCTGTTCTCCACCTTCATCGTGCAGTGATGCCGCACGCGCAGTGAGTCCGCCATGAACCAGCAGATCCTCTCCCAAGACGAAGTCGATGCACTCCTGCAGGGCATCACTGGCGAGAGCCAGAAGCTCGAGGCCGAGGAGGTCCAGCAGGGCGGCATCCGCGACTACAACCTGGCCAGCCAGGAACGCATCGTGCGTGGGCGCATGCCCACGATGGAAATCATCAACGAGCGTTTCGCCCGCAACATCCGCATCGGCCTGTTCAACTTCATCCGCAAGAGCCCGGAAGTGGCCATCGGCGGCATCAAGGTGCAGAAGTACAGCGCCTTCCTGCGCGAGATCGTGGTGCCCACGAACTTCAACATCGTCTCGGTGAAGCCGCTGCGAGGTTCGGGGCTGATCGTCTGCGACCCCACGCTCGTGTTCGCGGTGATCGACTCCCTCTTTGGCGGCATCGGCAAGTTCCATGCGCGCATCGAGGGCCGGGACTTCTCCCCCACCGAGCAGCGCGTGATCTTCCGCCTGGTGGAGGTGATCACCGCCGAGTACCACAAAGCCTGGAAGGGCATCTATCCGCTGGAGCTGGAATACCAGCGCTCGGAGATGCAGCCGCAGTTCGCCAACATCGCGACGCCCAGCGAGATCGTGGTCTCGACCTCCTTCACGCTGGAGATCGGCGAGACCAGCGGCACCGTCTATTTCTGCATTCCCTATTCGACGCTGGAGCCCATCCGCGACGTGCTGTACTCCAGCACGCAGGGCGACTCCACCGAACCCGACCGCCGCTGGGTCAACCTGCTCAAGCACCAGCTGCAATCGGCAGAGGTGGAGCTGGTGGCCGAGCTGGCCCAGGCGCCGGCCACGGTGGAGCAGCTGCTGGCCTTCAAGCCCGGCGACTTCATCGAGCTGGACCTGGAACCGGTGATCAAGACCAAGATCGACGGCGTGCCTGTCTTCGAGGCCCACTACGGGACCTCCAATGGCAAGTACGCCCTCAAGGTGGACCAGATGCTGACCGGCCATGACCAGGGCTGGCTGGGCACCCGCAACACAGGCTGAAGGCACTGCCATGGACGAACAAGACGCAATGGCGGCCGAATGGGCGGCCGCACTCGCAGAAGCCAAGGGCACCGAAGTCGCGGAGGAGGTGCAAGCCCCCACCGAGCAGGTCGCGCCCGCCAGCTTCGCCAATTTCACGCCCACCCCGGGCAATATGCCGGGCCAGGACATCAACATGATCCTGGACATCCCCGTGCAGCTGACGGTGGAGCTGGGCCGCACCCGCATTCCCATCAAGAACATCCTGCAGCTGGCGCAGGGCTCGGTGGTGGAACTGGACGCCCTGGCCGGCGAACCCATGGACGTGCTGGTCAACGGCTACCTGATCGCCCAGGGCGAGGTGGTGGTGGTGAATGACAAGTTCGGCATCCGCCTGACCGACATCGTCACACCCTCCGAGCGCATGCGCCGTCTCTCCAAGGGCGGCTGAACCCGCTCGCCTGCGCAGCCCTGCAGACACACCAGGCTGCGCCGCTTCGCCCCCTGTCGCGGGGCTTTTCCGGCGCTTTTCCAGAGACTCCGACCCTCAAGTCCTGCCCAGAATCGGCACATGAATTCTCAAGTGCTGCCGGTCCTGTGGTTCCTGGCCATCCTCGCGCTGATCCCGCTGGCGCTGTGGCTGCTCAAACGCAGCCCGCTGGGGCCAGGTCTTGCCAATGCGCAGATGCGCCTGGTCTCCATCCTGCCGCTGTCGCCCAGCCAGAAGCTGCTGACCGTGGAGGTCGGCGAAGGCGAGGACCGGCGCTGGCTGGTGCTGGGCGTCACCGCGCAGCAGATCCAGACCCTGCATGTGATGGCCCCGCAGGCCACCCTGCCGGCTGCGCCTGAGGCCGGCGGCTTCGCGGCCCAGTTGCGCCAGCGTCTGGCGCGCGGCAACGGAGACGGCCATGCGCAGTGACACCTTCCTGCGCGCCGGGACCGTGCTGGCGCTGCTGCTGGCCGCGGGAGGCGCCATTGCCCAGCAGGGCAATCCGCCGCCGGCCACCTTGCCCCTGCTGATCGGCCAGGGCTCGGGCGGCAGCTACTCGGTGCCCATCCAGACCCTGCTCTTCTTCACCGCCCTGGGCTTCCTGCCGGCGGTGCTGCTGATGATGACGGGCTTCACGCGCATCGTCATCGTGCTCTCGCTGATGCGCCAGGCCCTGGGCACCCAGGCGGCGCCGCCCAACCAGGTCATCATCGGGCTCTCGCTGTTCCTCACCTTCTTCGTGATGAGCCCAACGCTGGACAAGGTCTACAGCGACGCCTGGCAGCCCTACTCCGCCGGCCAGATCGGCTTCGATGAGGCTCTCAAGCGGGCCGAGGTGCCCATGCGCGGCTTCATGCTCAAGCAGACGCGCCAGGCCGACGTCGCCCTGTTCAGCCGCCTGGCCAAGCTCGAAGGAGACGTCAAGCCCGAGGCCGTGCCCTTCCGGGTGCTGGTGCCGGCCTTCGTGACCAGCGAGCTGAAGTCGGCCTTCCAGATCGCCTTCCTGATCTTCATCCCTTTCCTGGTCATCGACATGATCGTCAGCAGCGTGTTGATGAGCCTGGGCATGATGATGCTGTCACCGGTGCTGGTGTCCCTGCCCTTCAAGCTGATGCTCTTCGTGCTGGCGGACGGATGGAACCTGCTGCTGGGTTCGCTCGCCGCCTCCTTTGCCACATGAAGCCGCCCACCCCCTACCGGCTTCGCCGGCCTTGCGGGCCGCACCAGGCACTCGGCCCGGCCCTTCGGCGGGAAGCCAAGTCCACACTGGCAGCATTCAACGCCAGCAAGGAGCAATGAGATGGACGCCCAACAAGTCTTCACCTTCGGCCAGCAAGGCCTCTACATGCTGATGCTGGTGGCCGCACCGGTGCTCCTGACCGTGCTGGCGGTGGGCGTGCTGGTGAGCGTGTTCCAGGCTGCCACGCAGATCAACGAGGCCACGCTGAGCTTCGTGCCCAAGGTCGTCGCGGCCGTGCTGGTGCTGGCCATCACCGGGCCCTGGATGATGACCACGCTGGTCGAGTACATCCAGCGCACCCTGCAGACCATCCCCCAGGTCGTGGGCTGAACGCAAGACGCGACGCTCATGATCAGCTTCACCGAAGCGCAGCTGCTGGAGTGGCTCACGCCGCTGCTGTGGCCCTTCTTCCGGACCCTGGCCCTGTTCGCCGGCATGCCGGTGTTCAGCCAGCGCGCCATGCCCATGCGCCTGCGCATCGGCCTGGCCCTGCTGATCTCGGTGGCGGCCCAGCCCTCGCTGCCGGCCATGCCGGCCACGCCCCTGGACTCCCTGCCCCTGCTGCTGCTCCTGCTGGCGCAGCAGCTGCTGATCGGCCTTTCCATGGGCTTTGCCGTGCGCCTCGTGTTCTCGGCGCTGGAGTTCGCGGGGGAAGTCATCGGCCTGCAGATGGGCCTGAACTTCGCGGGCTTCTTCGACCCTTCGACCGGCAGCCAGGGCACCTCCACCTCGCGCTTCTTCGGCTCCATGGTGGCCTTTCTGTTCATCGCGGTGAACGGCCACCTGCTGCTGATCCAGGCCCTGGTGCAGAGCTTCCAGGCCTTCCCCGTGGGGCAGTCACCTTTCGAGTTCCTGCGGGTGGCCCAGCCTCACATCTGGGGGGCGGAGATCTTCCGCATGGGCTTCTGGATCGCCCTGCCGCTGATCACCATGCTCATGTTCGTCAACCTGGTGCTGGGCGTGATCTCGCGCGTGGCGCCACAGATCGGCGTCTTCTCGGTGGGCTTCCCGCTGACCGTGAGCATCGGCCTCATCGGCATGGTCGCCACGCTGCCGCTGATGCAGGGGCCCTTCCAGCTGGTGCTGGACCGGATGCTCGCAGCCTTCACCTGAAAGCCGGGCAAGACCTGACCCTCCCGGATTCGACCGCGCCTCAGCGCACCTCGCGCGCCAGCTTCAGCACCTGCGAGCTGAGCGTCAGGCCACGGCGCTTGGCCTCGGTGTTGTTGATGCGGAAGGTCAGGCCGTTGGGCTCCTGGGCCAGCGCGATGACGGCGCCGCTGCGCAGGGCTTCCGGGGAGTCCGCGACGATCAGCACCGGGGCGTCCGCCAGCGCCTGCTGCCAGCGCAGCATCTCCTGGCGGTCCAGCAGGCTCAGCACCAGCAGCTGGCAGCCCGACGCCTGCCCCACCTGGGTCAGCGTCACGACACGCACCTGGCTGACCTCATGCTGGCGCGCAGCCAGGCCGCGCAGTGCCTCGCCCATGTCGGAGGACCCCGCCAGGCAGTAGGTGAAGTCCTTCAGCGGCGGCGGCGGCCACTGCGTGAACTGGGCGAAGCGGTAGACGAAGGCGGCCTTGAGCGCCGCCTCGTCCGAGGCCTGCGCGGCTCCCGCCAGCGCAGAAAAGGAGAAGGCGGGCGCAGCCAGCGCCATGCGAAGCCAGCGTCGCATCACGATCCCCATGCAGAGGACAGCTGCACGAACAGGGTCCGTCCAGGCGCCCGGACCAGGCCGCTGCCCGGCTCGGCGATGTCGCCATAGCGCTTCTGGCCGATGTTGCGCAGGCCCAGCCCCAGGGTCCAGCCCTGGTCCCAACGCGCACTCAGGTGCACGTGGTTCACGAGGCTGGGGCCCAGTCGTTCCTCGCCCACGTGGCGCGCGCCCATGGCCAGTGTCTGCCAGCCCAGCGTCCATCGCCCGTCCAGCGGCCGCTGGTATTGCAGCTTGAGCAGGTAGCGCGGGGAGTTGTCGGGGACCAGGTCAGCCGCGTCGCGCAGCCGCTGCGCCGTCAGTGCGGCCTGCAGGCGGCCGCCATCGGCCCAGCGGTGCTCCAGGCCGGCATCGATGCCCACGGATTTCATCGGCCCATCGTTCACATAGGCCAGGCCCTGGTTGAGGCTGATCAGCCCCTTGAAGGTGGAACGGAACACCGACACTCGCAGCTGCGTGCTGCGCGAGAAGGCGTGCTCGTAGACCAGCTCCTGCGAGCGGACCCGTTCCTCGGAGGGCAGCCATTGCGGCGCCTCGACGAAGTAGTTCTGCGCGAACTCCATCAGGTTGGCCACGCGGTAGGCACTGCCATGCACCAGGCGCAGGCGGCGATCGGCGTCGATCTGCCAGGTCCAGGCCAGGCGGGGGTTGAGCTGCGCGCCCTCCACGCGGTCGTCGCGGTCGCGGCGCAGGCCCAGGGACAGGTGATGGCCCTGGCCCAGCGTCCAGTCGTCCTGGACGAAGAGACCGTTGCCGCGCCCGCCGGCGAGGAAAGTCAGCCAGGGCTCTTCACCCCACGGGCCGAGGAAGATCTGCTGGACTTGGTCCTGCTGCGTGTCCCAGCCGAACATGAGGCGGTGCCCTGCCCATTGCGACAGCCCCAGGCGCACGCTGGCATTGACCCAGCGACCATCATTCACCGTGCGCCACACGCGCCGGCGCCCTTCCTCGTCGAGGTAAGGCTGGCGGCCCTCGACACGGGTCCGCTTGCCGGAGATGTCCAGCGAAAGGTCGACGCTCGGGCCCAGGGCGATTTCCTGGCTGAGCGCGAGCATGCTGTTGCGGTAGTAGGACTCGCGCTTGGCCAGGCCCCGCTCGGGCTTGCGCCCGTCCAGCCAGACGGCGCTGCCCAGCGTGCGCTCGGTGTGCCCGCCGCGCACCGACAGGCCCCGGTGGCTGTAGCTGCCGAACAGGCGCTGCACGCGCTCGGAGTTCAGGGACTGGATGGCGTCGAACAGCTCCGGCTGCACGTCATAGGCCAGGGGCAGGCGCGCCTGCTCCACGAGCGAGAGGCCCAGCATGGCCTCCTGACCTTCGCTGCCCCGCGCCGCCCAGCTCATCTGCGCTTCCCGGCGGTCGCTGCTGTCCACCCTCAGGCCGACGCGCCAGCCCAGGAGCTTGTCCGCCCGCTTGGGAATCACGTTGATCACGCCCAGGAAGGCGTTGTTCCCATAGACGGCAGAGCCGGGCCCGGGCGTGAACTCCACGCGTTCGATCCACTGGACATCGAGGTAGAACTCGGGACCGATGAGGGCGGCATCCGTGGTGTTCTCGTTGACCCGCACGCCGTCGATCATCAGCAGCACGCGGGAGTTGAAATCGCCCGGCCGACCCAGGCCGCGGGCGCCGACGAAGCTGAAGTTCGAATTGCTGGTGATGTAGAGGCCCGGCAGGGCATCCAGCACCTCGCGCAGGCTGCGCAGGCCCAGGTTGCGGATGTCCTGCTCGGTCAGCACATAGGTCAGCGCCGAGGTCTCGGCGGTCTGCGAGAAGCGCGAGGCCGTCGAGACCTGCACGGCCTTGGGCAGTACCGTCAGGCCCTGCTTGAGCAGTTCTTCCAGGCTCGGCGGATCCTGCGTCGCAGCGCCGTCCTCGGCGCGGGCCATCCCGGCGGCGCTGAGCGCCCATAGCAGGCCGAGGCAGCACAGCAGGGCTCTAGCCGTGCGGGGGTGGGCTTGTTCATGCGTCATGGCTGTTGACCTTGCCGGCCTGGCGGTAGGTGTTCTTGCCGGCCCGTTTGGCCGCGTACATGGCGGCGTCCGCCTGCCCGAGCAGGCCGGCGTCGTCGGTGGCATCGTCTGGAAAGCTGGCCACGCCCACCGTGGCGCCCACCTGCACGGCCTGGCCGTTGATCAGGATGGGATCACGGACCACGGCAATGAGGCGCTGGGCCAGGGTCGTCACCACGCCCTCGGGTCCGAGGCCAGGCAGGATGAGGGCGAACTCGTCACCGCCCAGGCGGCACAGCACGTCGCTGCTGCGCAGCACCGCGCTCATGCGTCGCGACACCTCGACCAGCACCTGGTCGCCGGCCTCATGACCGTGGCCGTCGTTGACGAGCTTGAAGTTGTCCAGGTCGATGAACATCAGGGACAGCGACTCCCGGTGCTCACGGCTGTGGGCCAGCAGGCGCTGCAGTGCGGACTGGAAGTACAGGCGATTGGGCAGCCGGGTCAGGCTGTCCTCGTGCGCCAGACGCTGGTATTGCTGACCGGCCGCCTGCTCCTCACGCAGCTGGCGGTTCAGCTCGGTCTGCCAGGCCTCGGCCCGGCGCAGCAGCTGGTTGAAGCGCTCCGTGAGGCGCCCGACCTCATCCGGGTGATGGACCCGGGCCCGGCGGCTGTAGTTCTGATCGGCCGCGACCTGCTCCGCCAGGCGGGACAGCTCCACCAGCGGCCACAGCGCGCGGCGCTGCACATAGCGAAGGGCGCGCGACGCCACCAGGATGCCCGCCGCCATCAGCAGGGCCGCCATGATGATGGCCTGCTGCAGCTGCTGGCGCAGCGCCTGCAGGCTCTCCCGGAGGTACAGCACGCCGACCCGCTCGCCCCGCAGCATGATGGGGATCCAGACGCGCAGCTGCTGGGCATCGGCCTCGTGGCGTGCGGCGCTCACCTTCACGGCCTCGCTGACCAGCAGGTCCGAGCGCTGGCCGGCAGCCTCCCATTGGGCGAAGAGCTTGCCGTCCGTCATCAGCACCTGCAGCTCCAGCACGTCGTCCCGGCGGATGAAGGACTGCAGCTCGGCGCGCGCCGCATCGCGGTCCTCGAACACCAGCATGGTCGCCAGGCTGTTGGCCAGGACCTGGGCGCTGGCCTGCGACAGGCTGGCCTGGCGCTCCTGGGCCGAGAACCAGCCGGCCGTTGCGATCAGGACGAAGCACAGCAGCAAGGTGGACACCAGCACCGCCAGGTTCCATCGCGTCAGACGGGCGACCAGCGAAGCTGAGCGCGGCGAGGCTGGCGCGTCGCGCAAGGCATCGCCCGCAGGCATCGTGGAAGGATTGTTCTTGGCTTGCATGCAGGTGGACAGGCACAGGCGCCGAAACGCCTGGCAGCGGCCCCTGCGTCAGCTGGCGACCAGGCCGTTGCGGATGGCGTAGACGGTCAGTTCCGAATTGTTGCTGAGCCCGAGCTTCTCCAGCACGCGGGCGCGGTAAACGCTCACCGTCTTGGGGCTCAATGTCAATTCCTCCGCAATATCGGAGAGGCGCTTTCCCGACGCAATCATCACAAGCGTCTGGAGCTCGCGGTCGGAGAGCTTCTGGTGAGCCTGCTCTGTGACGGGCGCGGTGAGGCTTTCGACCAGCATCTGCGCGATCTCGGGCGTGACGTATTTGCGCCCCTGGGCCACGGTGCGGACGGCCTGCACCAGTTGCTGCGGATCGCCGCCCTTGTTGACGTAGCCGAAGGCGCCGGCGCGCAGGGCGCGGATGGCGTACTGGTCTTCGGGGTACATGGAGACGATCAGCACGCGCAGGGCGCTGCCCTCGTCCTTCAGCACATGCAGCACGTCCAGACCGCTGCGGCCCGGCATGTTGATGTCCAGGACCAGCACATCGCAGGCGGGCGGGTCCCCCAGGCCGCGCAGCAGGGTGCGCAACTCGCCGTAATCCCCGGCCTCACCGACGACCTCGATGTCGGGCGCATCGGCCAGCGTGTCCCGGATCCCGCGGCGGATCAGGGCATGGTCGTCACAGAGAATCACTTTGATCATAGATTGCCCCACACCGAGGGGTCGTGCGCGCTGGCGTCCTCTGCCTCTTCGTCGCCCTCCTGGACCTGCGCGATCGCATCGGGCTCCAGCGGTATGGTCAGGATCAGGCTGGTGCCCTTGGCGCCGCTGCTGAGGTCCACCCAGCCACCGACGGTCGCTGCCCGCTCGTGCAGACCCCGGATGCCGAAGCTGCGCGTCTTGGCCAGGTCCTGGGGCGCCATGCCGCGACCATTGTCACGCAGCTCCAGCGTCAGCACGCCGGCGTCCAGGCTCAGCTCGATGTCCACGCGACTCGCCTGCGCATGCTTGGAGACGTTGGTCAGCGCCTCCTGGGCACAGCGGTAGGCGACCAGGGGCACGCCGGCCGGCATCTGCAGCTGCTCCTGGGGCGTGCGCAGGCTGACCTGAATGCCCGTGCGGCGCTCGAAGCGCGCCGCCATCCACTGCAGCGCGGCCACCAGGCCCTGCTCCAGGATGGCCGGGCGCAGGTTGTGCATGATGCGCTGGCTGGCCTCGATCGCCTGGCTCACGGTCTCGATCGCCGAGGCCACACGCTGCTGGACGGCCGGCTCGCTCACATGGCGAGCCAGCCAGGCCAGGTCGAACTTCAGCGCGGTCAGGGAGCCGCCGACGTCGTCGTGGATCTCCCGCGCGATGGCGGCCCGCTCCATCTCGATGCTGGTCTGCAGATGCCCCGCCAGCTCATGCAGGCGCTGCTTGCTGCGGCGCAGGGCCCGGTCGGCCTCCATGCGCGCACGTTCGGATTCACTGGCCTCGATGGCATGCAGCAGCGCTGGAGCCAGGCGGGTGAGGTTGTTCTTGAGCAGGTAGTCCGAGGCACCGGTCTTCATGGCAGCGACCGCGGTGTCTTCGCCGATCTCGCCGGAGACGAGGATGAAGGGCAGCAGCTGGTGCCGCTCCTTGAGCAGGGCCAGGACCTGCAGGCCCGAGAAGCCAGGCAGGTTGAAGTCGGAGATGATGGCGTCCCACCGCTCATCCAGGGCCGCATTGACGGCGGCCAGACTGTCCAGGCGGCACAGCTCCACCTGCAGCCCGGCGCGGGCCAGCTCGACGGCGATCAGGTGGTGATCCAGCTCGGAATCCTCGACATGGAGGACTCGCAGCTGACGCTCGGGACTCGGCTTGGACATGGGCGGGAGTATGCCAACGCAAGGTACCCCTGCCGGGGGCATTGCCTGCTGGAAAACGACAGTCCCCCGGTGACAAAAGCGCAAACAAAGGGTTAACCCTAGGGCCAATATGAGAACTATTGGCCGAAGGATGGAAATAGCCCAAGTTTGAACAACAAGTCCTGTCGACATCGCCACAAGAAATGCCGAAGATCGCGTCCATGAACACATGGCTCGGAATGGTCGATAGAGGGATACCTCGCTCGATGCAAACGGCAGCTTCTGCAGAGACAAAACCCGTGGAGCCAAGATGCTGATGAATGACACCTCCGCCTCGGACTCGGGAATGGAATCGGGAATGCTTCCCCTCCTGGCCGCGGCAGAACTTCAGGATCACCTGATGACGGTGACCAACGATCTGGAGCGCCTGCAGCGCCTGCTGGACGACGCCGGGGAGTCGCTCTCCACCCATTTCTTCAGTGCATCCAGCATCCTGCATGGGCTGCTGCGACGCGCGGCCGAGCAGGCTGATGAAAGTGGCAGCAGCGAGCTGCACCGCGTCATGGAAGACATCGCGGGTGCCATCACCGCCCTGCAGTTCCAGGACATGGCCACGCAATTGATCGCCCACACGAGCCAGCGCCTGCGCAATTGTGCGGACCAGCTGGCCCGCGACACCTTTGGCGACGACGAGGACGGCACGACCGTCGTCGAGATCGCGCCCCTGCGCCCCAACCCCGTGACGCAGGACGAGATGGACGCGGGGTCCATTGAATTGTTTTAAGGATCGACTCGATCCAGTCGATATCAGCTAGTTACCCGGAGAGAAAGCGATGCACTCAATTCTTGCTGTAGACGATTCGGCCTCGATGCGCCAGATGGTCTCCTTCACGCTGAAGAACGCAGGATTCAACGTGGTGGAGGCGGTGGACGGGCAGGACGCCTGGGAGAAGTCCAGTACGCGCGATTTCGATCTGGTGCTGACTGATCAGAACATGCCCCGCATGGACGGCATCAGCCTGACCAAGAAGCTGCGCGACAACCCCAAGTTCAAGACCACGCCCATCCTGATCCTGACCACCGAGTCCAGCGACCAGATGAAGCAGGCTGGCCGTGCCGCCGGCGCCACCGGCTGGCTGGTCAAGCCCTTCGACCCGGCGAAGTTGATCGAAGTGATCGGCAAGGTGATCCGCTAAGGCACGAGCAACGCCAGGAGTAAAGCATGGGAGAAATGACCTCCGAAGGCGCCAGCCTCAGCGCGGGCATCGACCTGAGCCAGTTCTATCAAGTCTTCTTTGAGGAGGCGAGCGAGAACCTCGACAACATGGAACAGCTGCTGCTGAACCTGAACATCGAGACGGCTGACGACGAGGAACTGAACGCCATCTTCCGCTGCGCCCACTCCATCAAGGGTGGCGCCGCGACCTTCGGCTTCAGCGATGTCGCCGAACTGACCCACCAGATGGAGACGCTGCTGGACAAGCTGCGCCGCCACGAGTTGCAACCCACCTCACAGATGGTGGACGTGCTGCTGCAGTCCGGTGACGCCCTGCGCGAGCAGCTGGGCCGCCATCAGGGCTCCGGCGCCGCTCCCGTGGACACCAGCGAGCTGCTGCTGAGCATCAAGACCCTGGTCGACGGCGGCACGCTGGACGGCTCCCCGGCCCCCAAGGCTGCACCGGCCGCACCGGCCGCTGCGCCCATGGCCGCCGCACCTGCCCCGGCCAAGCCGGCAGGCCCGGTGGCGCGCCAGCTGGAGCTGAAGGTCGGCCCGCTGAACAACCCCGCACAGGCCGACAACCTGGTCGAGCTCTTCAAGGAGATCACCGACCTGGGCACCATCGAACCCCTGGACGGTGGCATTGCGGCCGACGGCATCCGCCGCTTCAAGGTCCTGACAACCAGCACCGACAACGACCTGCTGGACCTCTTCACCTTCCACGTCGCCCGTGAGCAGGTGCAGCTCTCGCCCCTGGGCGAAGGCTACGGCTTCCACGAGGGCGCGCCCGGCGCGCCCCCTGAGGTCAAGAAGGACGAAGACCCGGGCTACGGCTTCTTCGACGACGCCCCCGGTGTGCCCGTTGCCGCGAGCACGGGCACCGAGGTCAAGACCGTGGCCGAGGCCCCCAAGCCCGTGGCGGCGGCCCGCCCTGCTGCCAAGGTCGAGCCGCGCGCCGGTGGCGGCGGCATGGACCAGTCCACGCTGCGGGTCTCGGTCGAGAAGGTGGACCAGCTGATCAATCTGGTCGGCGAGCTGGTGATCACCCAGGCCATGCTGGCGCAGAACTCGCGCAATGTGGACCCGGGCCTGTACCAGCAGCTGTCCTCCGGCCTGGCCGATCTGGAACGCAACACCCGCGACCTGCAAGAGTCGGTGATGTCCATCCGCATGATTCCCATGTCGGTGGTCTTCAACCGCTTCCCCCGCATGCTGCGCGACCTGGCCGCCAAGCTGGGCAAGCGCGTCGAGCTGGTCACCCAGGGCGAGGCCACCGAGCTGGACAAGGGCCTGGTCGAGAAGATCACCGACCCGCTGACGCACCTGGTGCGCAACAGCTGCGACCACGGCATCGAGCTGCCGGCCGAACGCCTGGCCAAGGGCAAGCCCGAGCACGGCACCATCACCCTGGTGGCCTCCCACCAGGGCGGTTCCATCGTGATCGAGGTCCGTGACGATGGCCGCGGCCTGAACCGCGAGAAGCTGATCAAGAAGGCCCGCGAGAAGGGCATCGACGCGCCCGACTCCCTCACCGACCAGGAAGTCTGGGGCCTGATCTTCGCGCCGGGCTTCTCTACTGCCGAGCAGGTGACGGACGTCTCCGGCCGCGGCGTGGGCATGGACGTGGTCAAGAAGAACATCACACAGCTGGGCGGCACCGTCGAGATCGACTCCGCCGAAGGCTACGGCATGAAGGTCTCGGTGCGCCTGCCGCTGACCCTGGCCATCATGGACGGCATGAGCGTGGGCGTGGGCGAAGAGGTCTACATCCTGCCCCTGTCCTCCGTGGTCGAGTCCTTCCAGGTTCAGGCGGACACCATCAAGACGGTGGGCGGCTCCGGTCGCGTCGTCGAGGTGCGGGACGAATTCATGCCCGTGGTTGAGCTGGAGCAAGTCTTCAATGTGCCGCGCTTCGACTTCGAGCACGTCAGCTCCATCATGGTCGTCGTCGAGGCGGAGGGCGGCCGCGTCGCCCTGCTGGTCGACGAGCTGCTGGGCCAGCAGCAGGTGGTGGTGAAGAACCTCGAAGCCAACTATCGCAAGGTCACCGACGTCTCCGGCGCCACCATCATGGGCGACGGTCGGGTGGCTCTGATCCTGGACGTGGGCAGCCTCGTCCGTCGTTCGCGTCATTGAATATTGAACGGGCCCCCACGAGGGGCCCCTGGGAGCATCTCCAATGAGCATGAGCTCGCTGTTGCGGCAGTTCAGCATCCGCCTGCGCATGATTGGCGCCATCGTGATGGTGCTGACCTTGCTGCTGACCCTGGGCAGCGTGGGTCTGTTTGGCATGAACTCCATGCGCAAGCAGTCCGACGACATCCTCCAGCGCTCGGTCAACGACTCCACGGAGCTGACCAGTTTGGTCCATGCCCTGGGTGACATGCGTCGCTTCGAAAAGGACATGATCGTCAACTACGAGAAGCCGGAGAACGTGAAGGCGCTTCGCCAGCGCTGGGAGCAGTCCCGCGACGAAGTGCTGAAGATCGGCAAGGCCCTCCAGCACGGCTCCGACACCGGCCCGCTGAGCCGCCTGCCCAGTGTGCTCGGCGACTACGACGCCAAGGCCAAGCCCGTGCTGCAGCAGCTGGAGGCCGGCGCCTACGACAACGCCGCCGTGGCCGACCGCATGCTGGCCGGCGCCAAGGATCTGGCCACCGAAGCCGACAAGCTGGTGATGGACTACCAGGCCATCCTGCTCAAGGACTCCCGCCAGCTGCAGGAGACGGCCGCCAAGACGCAGGGCAATGTGCTGACGGTCTTCGTGATCGTGCTGATCGCCAGCGCCGTGGTGGTCGTGCCGCTGACCCTGCTGAACATGTACAGCATCTGCAAGCCCCTGGCCGAGGCCGAGGAGCTGGCCAGCGCCATCGCCAAGGGTGACCTGACCAACGACGACCGCCCCATCGAGGGCAAGGACGAGGCCTCGCACCTGCTGCACAGCCTGCAGCTGATGCAGAAGGCCCTGCAGGACCTGGTGGGTCAGCTGCGGACCTCGGCGGACCATATCCGCACCGCATCGGTGGAGATCGCCAGCGGCAACCAGGACCTCTCCGGCCGCACCGAACAGACGGCCAGCAATCTGCAGCAGGCCGCCTCCTCCATGGTGCAGCTGACCGGCACGGTCAAGCAGACGGCGGACTCTGCCCGCACCGCCAACCAGCTGGCCAGCTCCGCCTCCTCGGCGGCGGCCAAGGGCGGTGAGGTGGTGAGCCAGGTCGTCGCCACGATGGACGAGATCAACGTCAGCTCCAAGCGCATCGGCGACATCATCGGCGTCATCGATGGCATCGCCTTCCAGACCAACATCCTGGCGCTGAACGCCGCTGTCGAGGCCGCCCGGGCCGGCGAGCAGGGCCGCGGCTTCGCCGTGGTCGCTGGCGAGGTCCGCTCGCTGGCCCAGCGCAGCGCCGGCGCGGCCCGCGAGATCAAGACCCTGATCGGCGCCAGCGTCGAGCGGGTGGAGACCGGCGCCAAGCTGGTCCAGGAAGCCGGCGAGTCGATGACCGACATCGTCTCCAGCGTGCAGCGCGTGACGGACATCATCGGCGAGATCACCGCCGCGGCCAGCGAGCAGAGCGATGGCATCGGCCAGGTCAACCAGTCGGTGGTGGAGCTGGACCAGATGACGCAGCAGAACGCTGCGCTGGTCGAGCAGTCCGCTGCCGCCGCGGAAAGTCTGCGTGACCAGGCCGAGCAGCTGGCCCAGGCAGTGGGCCGCTTCAAGATCACCGGCGGCGTCGAGCTGTCTGCCTCGATCGCCAAGCCCCGCCGCACACCAGGCGCCGCGGCCGGCAGCACGTCAACCAAGCCGCGCCCGGCAGCCACCGTTTCGGCCAGCCGGGCCAGCGGCAGCGCCGGCAGGCCCGCATCGGCCCCGATGGTCCGCCCTGCTGCAGCAACGGCTGCAGCCGCGACGCCCAGGCCCGCGGCCGGCAAGCCGGCTGCGCCGTCCAGCGAAGGCGACTGGGAAACCTTCTGAGCCTTTGAGAACACCTGTCAACACCCAATCAACCCCTGCTGAGGTCAACATGGAAATCGTCCAACAATCGAATCAGGTCGTTCGACATGAAGGCGGCGCCGTCGCGGTGAAGAACCATGGCCCGGCCAGTGGCGAGTACCTCACCTTCCGGCTGGGTGCTGAGGAATACGGCATCGACATCCTGAAGGTCCAGGAGATCCGTTCCTACGAGCCGCCCACCCGCATCGCCAATTCGCCGGACTTCATCAAGGGCGTGGTCAATCTGCGCGGCGTGATCGTCCCCATCGTGGACCTGCGCCTGAAGCTGGGCTGCCCGACGGCCGAGTACAACAGCTTCACCGTGGTCATCGTGCTGAACGTGAAGAGCCGAGTGGTCGGCGCCGTGGTGGATTCCGTGTCCGATGTGCTGGAGCTGTCGCGCGATGCCATCCGCCCGGCCCCCGAGCTCAACGCCAGCGCGGTCGACACCAGCTTCATCACCGGCATCGGCGCCGTCAGTGACCGCATGCTGATCCTGATGGACATCGAAGGTCTCATGAGCAGTGCCGACATGGGCCTGATGGACAGCCTGACCAGCTGATGCCAGCTGGCTCACGGCAGCAGGAGAACACCCACCCTGCTGCCAGGTTTCAGAGGTGGGAGGTGCACCTCGTTTTGAGAGTTGGGAGTTTCCGGAATGTCTAGCTCATCCACCTCCATCGCGCGCCGCGTGTCCATGGTGGGCGTCACGGCCATCGCGGCCATCCTGCTGGGGACCAGCGCCATCCTCAGCGTGTTGCTGACGCGCGTCGCCAACGATCGCACGATCGCCTGGGTCGGCGACAAGACCCAGACCTTGATCGATGCCCTGGACGCCATGGACGAGGTCGCCAAGACCATGGTGAAGCAGTCCTACGGCGCCTTCCGCCAGGAGTTCGGCCCGGTGTTCCAGCTGGACGAGGCCACGGGCGACCTGCGCGACTGGGGCCCCAAGCTGAACGGCAACACCACGCAGGTCGACAAGTTCGCCGGCACCACCGGCGGCGCCGCCAGCGTGTTCGCGGCCAAGGACGGCGATTTCGTCCGCATCACCAGCTCCCTCAAGACCGCCAGCGGCGAGCGCTCCGTCGGCCAGATGCTGGGCAAGGACCACCCGGCCTTCGCCTCCATGATGCAGGGCCAGCCATTTGCCGGTCGTGCCGTGCTCAATGGCAAGGCCTTCATGGCCTACTACGACCCCATCAAGAACGAGGCCGGCAAGGTCATCGGCATCCTGGCCATCGCCCTGGACATGGAAGGCTTCCAGAAGGCCATGGAGAAGATGGCCAAGGACTCACGCTTCTTCGAGACCGGCGGCACCTACGTGGTGGCCGTGGGCAAGGACGGCAAGGGCGGTCGCTTCCTGGCCCACCCGACGGCCAAGGGCAAGGCCGTGAGCGAGCTGTCCCCCGACATCGAGCCCTTCCTCGTCGAGCTGGGCAAGACCAGCGACGGCTACATGTCCAGCACGCCCAATGTCCTGGGCGCCAGCGGCAGCTCCTACGTCGCCGTGCTCCGCAAGAACGATGCGGCCGGCTACTGGGTCGTGTCCCAGGTGTCCAGCAGCGAGGCGCTGGCCAGCCACTGGCGCACCATGGTGCCCTTCTGGATCATGCTGGGCGGCGCCACCGCGGCGCTGGGCTACGGCCTGTTCTGGATGATGCGCAACTGGGTGGCACGCCCGCTGCGGGATCTGCGCGACGCCGTGCAGGCCATCGCCAGCGGTGACCTGACCAAGAGCGTCGACAACGCCCGCAACGACGAGATCGGCGACCTGATCCGTGACACCGAGTCCATGCGCCAGCGCCTGGCCGACACCATCGGCACCGTGCGCCATTCCGTGGACTCCATCGGCACGGCCAGCACCGAGATTGCCACGGGCAACCAGGACCTGAGCCACCGCACCGAGCAGACGGCCTCGAACCTGCAGATCGCGGCCTCCTCGATGGAGGAGCTCACCTCCACCGTCCGCCAGACTGCCGACTCGGCCCGCACCGCCAACCAGCTGGTCGCGTCCGCCAACAGTGCCGCCGCCCGCGGTGGCCAGGTGGTGGGCCAGGTCGTGACGACCATGGACGAGATCAACAACAGCTCGCGCAAGATCAACGACATCATCGGCGTGATCGACGGCATCGCCTTCCAGACCAACATCCTGGCGCTGAACGCCGCGGTGGAAGCTGCCCGGGCCGGCGAGCAGGGCCGTGGCTTCGCCGTGGTGGCCGGAGAAGTGCGCAGCCTGGCACAACGCAGCGCCGAAGCAGCCAAGGAGATCAAGGCCCTGATCGGCGCCTCGGTGGACCGGGTCGAGGCAGGCTCCCGGCTGGTGCAGGATGCCGGCCATTCGATGCAGGACATCGTCAGCAGCGTCCAGCGGGTCTCGGACATCATTGCCGAGATCAGCGCTGCGGCCACCGAGCAGAGCGATGGCATCGGCCAGGTCAACCAGTCCGTGGTCCAGCTCGACCAGATGACTCAGCAGAATGCGGCCCTGGTCGAGGAGTCCGCCGCGGCCGCTGAAAGCCTCAAGGAGCAGGCCCAGCGCCTGGTGGAGGCCGTGAGCGTGTTCCGTGTGAGCGGTCACCATACCGCGGCATCCAGCCCGGCACCGCGGGCCGCCCCGCGCTCGCCGGCCACACCCGCACCGATCAAGCCCAGCACGGTGAAGGCCGCGGCCAGCGCCCCGCGCAGCCCGGCCGCAGCCAGCACCGCCGACAGCCCTGCGCCTCGGGCCGCAGCGGCCAAGCCGGCGTCCGACGGCGACTGGGAGACGTTCTGACCCGCGCCGGCCGCAGGGCCGGGCGCCAGCAGCCGGGACCACCGAGGTGCCGTCTGCTGAATCAATCGGCAGGCCCCACAGATGGGCCGCCAGGATCCGGACCCCGTGGGGGGCGGACGACCAAGACGACGGAGCGGCCACCGCTCCGCGATGCAGAGCCAAGAAGGAGCGACGATGTTTGACTCAATCAAGACCCGGCTCATTGCCCTGGGTATCGCGGTGGTGGTGCTGTCCCTGACAGCAGCCACCGTGGCCAATTACATGACCGTCAAGTCGCACACCAATGCGCAACAGCTGGCCGGTCTCGACCAACTGGCGGCGGCCCGTGCCTCGGTGATCGCCCAGTGGGTCCGCAGCCAGCGCGACATCGTGACGGCCATGCAGCCCGTGGCCGATCAAGCCGAGCCCGTGCCCTTCCTCGTGCAGGCCGCCAAGTCCGGCCGCCTGGACGCGGCCTATGTGGGCTTCGCCGACAAGCGCATCTCGTTCAACGCGCCCCAGAACCTGCCCGCGGGCTATGACCCCACGGGCCGCCCCTGGTACACACAGGCCGCAGCGGCCAGTGGGCCCATCCTCACCGACCCCTACATGGACGCGGCCCGCCAGCAGCTGGTGGTGACCTTCGCCAGCGCCGTCAAGGACGGCAGCGGCACCAAGGCCGTCGTGGCCTCGGACGTGTTCCTGGAAGATGTGGTGTCCACGGTGAAGGCCATCAAGCCCACGCCCAACGGCTTCGCCTTCCTGGTCGACAAGGACGGCAAGATCATCGCCCACCCGGACAGCAAGCTCTCGCTGAAGCCGTCCAGCGCGCTGTCCCCGGCCTTGGACGGCAATGCGCTGAAGGCGGCGCAGACGGCTGGCGGGGCCTGGGTGGAGGCGGCCATCGGTGACGGCACCTACCTGCTGCGCGGCGTGCCCATCGCTGACACCAACTGGACCCTCATCCTGGCAGCGGACAAGTCCGAGGCGCTGGCCTCGCTGAGCTCGCTGCTGCGTGCCGCCGCCGTGATCCTGATCATCATGGTGGCCCTCTCCGGCGCTGTCATCGCCGCCACCATCACCCGGGCCATGGGCGGCCTGGACCGCGTGCGCGCCGCACTGGACGAGATCAGTGCCGGCGGCGGCGACCTCACCCAGCGCCTGCCCGAGCATGGCAATGACGAGATCGCCCGCATCGCGTCCTCGTTCAACCTGTTTGCCAAGAAGATCCAGGACATCCTCATCGACGTCCGCTCGGCCAGCAACTCGATCTCCACGGCCTCCAGCGAGATTGCCGTCGGGGCCCAGGACCTCTCCCAGCGCACCGAGCAGACCGCCTCGAATCTGCAGCAGGCCGCCTCCTCCATGGAGCAGCTGACCGGCACAGTGCGCCAGACGGCGGACGCCGCCACCACGGCCAACCAGCTGGCCTCCTCGGCCAGCGACGCAGCGGCCAAGGGCGGCGACGTGGTGTCCCAGGTGGTCTCCACCATGGAGGAGATCAACACCAGCTCCAAGAAGATCAACGACATCATCGGCGTGATCGATGGCATCGCCTTCCAGACCAACATCCTGGCACTGAACGCCGCGGTGGAAGCCGCGCGAGCCGGCGAGCAGGGCCGCGGCTTCGCCGTCGTGGCCTCGGAAGTCCGCAGCCTGGCCCAGCGCAGTGCCGAAGCGGCCAAGGAGATCAAGGCCCTGATCGGCGCCTCCGTGGACCGCGTGGAGGCTGGCTCTCGCCTCGTGCAGGCGGCCGGCTCCTCGATGACCGACATCGTCTCCAGCGTGCAGCGCGTGACCGACATCATCGGCGAGATCACCGCCGCCGCCGCAGAGCAGAGCCAAGGCATCGGCCAGGTCAACGGCGCGGTGGTCCAGCTCGACCAGATGACGCAGCAGAACGCCGCCCTGGTGGAGGAATCCGCCGCGGCCGCCGAGAGCCTCAAGGACCAGGCCCTGCGCCTGACCGAGGTGGTGTCCGTGTTCCGCCTGGGCGAGGAGGAGCGCCAGCTCAAGGCCTACACCGCCAAGCCGCGCAAGAGCATGAGTCCGGCACCGAGCGCGCCCAGCCCGACGGCTGCCCGTCCGGCCCCGCGCCCGGCCAAGGCAACACCTGCCCCCACGCCCATGGCCAGCCCGGCGCCCAAGGCCGCCAGCCCTGCGCCCAAGGCGGAGGGCGACGACGACTGGCAGTCCTTCTGAGCCAGGCCTGAGACCCCACGCGGGTCATCAGGACAAAGCCCCTGTCGCCTTGCGGCACGGGGGCTTTGTCATGTGCGGGCCTGAGTCCGGCGATTCAGGTGATGTCCTGCAGGCGCAGACTCTGCATGACCGGCTTCTGCAGCACTCCACGCAGGCCCCACCAGCCCGCCAGCCAGGCCAGCAGTGCGCCCGCCAGACCACTGGCGGGGATCAGCCAGGGGTTGAGCGTCCAGCTGAACTCAAAGACTTTGGCCGCCAGCACCGCGCCGATCAGCAAGGCCGCGGCACCGGCCAGCACGCCGGCCAGCAGCCCCAGGCCCAGCAGCTCAGCGCTCTGAACCCGGCCCAGCAGGCGGGAGCCCGCGCCCATGGCGCGCATCAGCGCGAACTCGCGCATGCGGGCCTCGCGGGTACTGCTCACCGCCGTCAGCAAGACGATCAGCCCCACGGCCAGCGTGAAGGCGAACAGCACCTGCACCGCGGAAGCCACCTGGTCCAGCACCTGCTGGACCTGGTCGAGCTGTGCGCGCACATCGACGGCCGTGATGTTGGGGAAGTCACGCGCCAGCTGCTTGTCCAGGGCCTTGGCCTGCGCGGGCGCACGGAAGGCGGTGATGTAGCTGCGCGGGAGATCCGCCATCTCGCGGCGCGGAAAGAGCACGAAGAAATTGACCCGCATGGAGGACCAGTCCAGCTTGCGGATGGTGGTGATGCGGGCCTCGACGGGCTGCCCGGCCACGGCAAAACGCAGGCGGTCGCCCAGCTTCAGACCCAGGTCCCGTGCGATGCCCTGCTCCACGCTGAGACCGTCCTGCTCGTCGGCCACCCAGCGGCCTTCGGCCAGTTGGTTGTGCACAGGCAGGGTGTCGGAGTGGCTGAGGTTGAACTCGCGCTCCACCAGGCGCTGCGTGCGCTCCTCCTTGTACTGCTCGGGCTTGATCTCAGCGCCGTTGATGGCCACCAGCCGGCCGCGGATCATGGGGTACCAGTCGTAGCCCTTCACGCCGGCGCTGTCCAGGCTGCGCCTGAAGGCCTCGCCCTGCTCGGGCTGGATGTTGATGACGAAGCGGTCCGGCGCCTCCTTGGGCGTGGCCGCTCGCCAGCTGTTGATCAGGTCGGTGCGCAGCAGCAGCAGCAGTGCCAGGGCCAGCAGCCCGACGCCCAGGGCGGAGACCTGCACCACGGCGAACACCGGCCGTGCGCTGAGCTGGCGGGTGGCGAGAGCCAGCCAGCGCGGTGCGCCGGCCTGGGGCACTGAACGCCGCAGGATGCGCAGCACCAGCCAGGCAACCAGTGCAAAGACGGCCAGGGCCAGCATGAAGCCGCCCGCCGTGCCCAGGCCCAGCTTCCAGTCACCGGCCACCAGGGCCAGCAGCCCGGCAAAGCCGAGGAGGCCCGCCAGCAGCACCAGGCCCGAGGCCATGCGCACGCCGCCCAGGTCCCGCCGGATCACGCGCAGCGGTGGCACCGAAGCCAGCTGCAGCACCGGTCCCAGGCCGAATCCGAGCATCAGGCTCAGCCCCAGGCCAAGCCCGCCCACGGCCGTTGCCCAGCCGGGCGCCGGCAGGCTCACCGACATCAGCCCTGCCAGCAGCCGCACGAAGACCTCATGCAGGGCCAGTCCGCCCAGCACGCCCACGGCACTGGCCAGCAGGCCTGCCATGGCGAACTCGAGCACGTGGAGGCGCGCGATCCTCGACTGCGACTGCCCCAGCACGCGCAGCATGGCGCAGTCGTCCAGATGACGCAGCGCGAAATCGCGCGAGGCGAGGCTGATGGCCACGGCCGCGAGCAAGGCGGCCAGCATGGCCACCAGGCGCAGGAAGAGGCTGGCGCGGTCCAGGGTCTGGCGCATCTCCGGCCGGCCTGTCTCCAGGTTCTCCAGGCGCAAGCCGCGCCAACCCTGGCGTTCGATGAGGGCGCCCGCCTCCTTCAGGAAGCGTGCCGCGGCGTCAGGATCGGCGGCAGGGCTCAGCACGGCCATCCGGTAGGTGACGCGGCTGCTGGGCTGGACCAGGCCGGTCGCGGCCAGGTCAGCCTCGTTGAGCATCAGGCGCGGTGCAAAGCTGAGGAAGCCGGCGCCCCGGTCCGGCTCGTTGAGGATCACGCCTGCGACCTTCAGCTGGCTGTCTCCCAGCAGCAGCGTCCCCCCCGAGCTCAGGTCCAGCGCGTCGAGCACCGGGGCGTCCACCCACACCTCGCCGGGTGATGGCGCGCCAACGCGCCGGCCGTCAGTGAGCAAGACCTGACCCCGCAGCGGGTAGCTGGCCGACACGGCCTTGACCGTCACCAGGCGCGTGCTCCCGCCTTCGGCGCGCGCCATGCTGGAGAAGGTGACGCTGTGCATGCGCTTGAGCTGCATCTGCTGGGCCAGCGCCTGGAGCTCGGGCGCCACCGGATGGTCCGAGGCCACCAGCGCGTCGCCGCCCAGCAGCTGCGAGGCGTCGCGCCGCAGCCCGGCCTCCATGCGCTCCGAGAGAAAGCCGACGGCCGTCACCGCGGCCACCGCCAGCACCAGTGCCAGGCTCAGCATGCGCAGCTCGCCGGCTCGCCAGTCGCGCTGCAGCTGGCGCCAGGCCAGCAGGAAGATCGAGGGCGTGCGGGGTCGTTCAGCAGGCGCAGCAGACGGGCGGCGCTCCGAGGCGGTGGAGGAATCCATGCCGCACTGTAAGGGCGGATGTCCAATGCATTTGAACCCTGCGTGCAAGTCCCCTCAGCCCTGTGCGGCGATCGCTCTGCTGCAATGCTTCCATGACCACCGCCACTGCCATCGCCCCCCTCTTCCTGTCGCACGGCTCGCCGATGACGGCGCTGGAGCCAGGTGCTGCGGGCCTGTTCATGCAGGCCCTGGGCCGCCAGCTCGTGACGAGCGCCGAGATGCGCCCGCGGGCCATCCTGGCCCTGTCCGCACACAGCCTGGCGCGGCGCCCCACCCTGCTCGTGGCCGAACGCCAGCATGCCGTCCATGATTTCGGCGGCTTCGACCCGGCGCTGTATCAGCTGCAATACGACGCCCCTGGCGCACCAGCGCTGGCCGCAGAGCTTCAGTCGGCCTTGCCGGATCTGCTTCAAACACATGCCATGGCCGGCCTGGACCACGGCATCTGGACGCCGCTGCGCTACATGGTGCCGCAGGCGGACATCCCCGTCCTGCCGCTGTGCTTCTCGCCCCAGGCCAGTCCGGCCGAGCTGTGGGCACTCGGACAGGCCCTGGCGCCCTGGGCACAGCAGGGCGTCCTCATCCTGGCCAGTGGCAGCATCACCCACAACCTGCGCCGCGTCTTCCAGGGCGGGGCGGCGGTCGACGCGCCGGAAGTCGCAGAATCCAGGGCCTTCCGCCATTGGTGGGCCGAGCAGGCCGTGGCCTCGAACTGGCCCGCCTTGCTGGACTACCGCCGCCAGGCCCCGCATGCCGTGGACATGCACCCGACCGACGAGCACCTGCTCCCCTGGTTCGTGGCCGCGGGCGCCGGTGGCCCGGCCTCGCCAGCCCTGCGCCTGCACGAGAGCGTGACCTACGGCTGCCTGGGCATGGACGCCTACGCCTTCGGCCCGCGCGCCTCGGCCCTGGCCGCAGCCCTGGCCCAGAAAGGGCGGGCGCCTTGAGCCCCGCCTGAACCTGCCTATAATCCGCGCCAGCCCCACGCACCGCGCGCTGGTGCCACACCTCAGCGGGTGTAGTTCAATGGTAGAACGCTAGCTTCCCAAGCTCGATACGTGGGTTCGATTCCCATCACCCGCTCCATCCCGCCCTCCGCCTTCCCGGCGCTCTTCGACAAGGGCCCTCCCGGCGAGCCTCCGGATGCAGCGCCTCAGCGCAGGATGTCTCCCAGGCAGAGGTACTTCACCTCCACATAGTCGTCGATGCCCTGGTGAGCGCCCTCGCGTCCCAGGCCGGACTGCTTGACGCCGCCAAAAGGCACCTCGGCCGTCGAGATCAGGCCCGTGTTGACGCCGACCATGCCGTACTCCAGTGCCTCTCCGACGCGGAAGACACGGCCGATGTCGCGGCTGTAGAAGTAGCTCGCGAGCCCGAACTCAGTGGCATTGGCTGCCTCGATGACCTCGGCCTCGGTGTCAAAGCAGAACACCGGCGCCACGGGGCCGAAGGTTTCCTCCCGGGCACAAAGCATGTCGGCCTTCACATCGGCCAGCAAGGTGGGCGCGTAGAACTGGCCGGACCCCAGGCCCTCGGCACGGTAGCCGCCGGCCAGCAGCCGCGCGCCCTTGGCCAGCGCATCGGCGACATGGCTTTCCACCTTGGCGACGGCATCCGCGTCAATCAGCGGGCCGACGTTGACGCCAGGCTCGAAGCCATTGCCGACCTTCAGCTCGACCACCTTGGCCGACAGCTTCTCCACGAAGGCGTCATAGACACCGCGCTGCACATACAGCCGGTTGGCACAGACACAGGTCTGGCCGGCATTGCGGTACTTGCTGGCCATGGCGCCTTCCACGGCGGCATCGAGGTCGGCATCGTCGAAGACGATGAAGGGTGCATTGCCCCCCAGCTCCAGCGACAGCTTCTTGACCGTGGGCGCGCACTGGCGCATCAGGATGCGGCCCACCTCGGTGGAGCCGGTGAAGGACAGGTGGCGCACCACGTCGCTCTGGCACAGCACCTGGCCGATCTCGATGGAGCCCTGCGCATCGGAGGTCAGCACATTCAGCACGCCGGCAGGCAGCCCGGCGCGCTGCGCCAGCTCTGCCACGGCCAGGGCCGACAGCGGCGTGGCCTCGGCCGGCTTGATCACGACGGTGCACCCCGCAGCCAGGGCGGGCGCCACCTTGCGGGTGATCATGGCGATGGGGAAGTTCCAGGGCGTGATGGCCGCGCACACGCCCATGGCCTGCTTGATGACCAGGTAGCGCTTGTTGTTGTCCGTGGTGGGGATGGTCTCGCCGTAGACACGCTTGCCTTCCTCGGCGAACCATTCCAGAAAGCTGGCGCCGTACACCACCTCGCCCCGCGCCTCGGCCAGGGGCTTGCCCTGTTCCGCCGTCATGATGCGAGCCAGATCATCCGCATGGCGCAGCATCAGCTGGTGCCAGCGCATGAGGATGGCCGCCCGCTCCTTGGCGGTCTTGCTGCGCCAGGCCGGCCAGGCCGCATTGGCCGCAGCGATGGCAGATTCGGCCTCCGCCGCCCCCAGCCGGGACACCTCGGCCAGCAGCTGACCCGTGGCCGGATCGTTCACGGGAAAACGTGTCTCGCCGCCGACCCATTCGCCGTTGATCAGGCCCTGCTGGCGCAACAGGCTGGCGTCGTCCAGGGCGGCCAGGGCGGGGGTCTTGCTGTCCATTGAAAACTCCGGGAATGGGGGGGTGTGGAGACAGCACTCTACCCCGGCCGCAAAGCCACCTCGGTCAATGCAGGCCCTTATAATCAAAAATCCCCAAAAATCAAGTATTTACCGCGTCGCCGACGCCCTTGCCCCGGGCCCACGCCCGCAATGAAAGTGGCCGCATGAAAGCAGCAGACATTCGCCAGACCTTTCTGAAGTTCTTCGAATCCAAGGGACACCAGATCGTCGCCTCCAGCCCCGTGGTGCCGGGGGACGACCCCACCCTGCTGTTCACCAACGCGGGCATGAACCAGTTCAAGGACGTGTTCCTGGGCTTCGACAAGCGCGCCTACAGCCGGGCCACCACGGCCCAGAAGTGCATCCGCGCCGGCGGCAAGCACAACGATCTGGACAACGTCGGCTACACCGCGCGTCACCACACCTTCTTCGAGATGCTGGGCAACTTCAGCTTCGGTGATTACTTCAAGAAGGACGCCATCAGCTACGCCTGGGAACTGCTGACCCAGCACTTCAAGCTGCCGGCCGAGAAACTCTGGGTGACCGTCTACTCCGAGGACGACGAGGCCTACGAGATCTGGAACAAGGTGGTGGGCGTGCCCGCCGAGCGCATCGTGCGCATCGGTGACAACAAGGGCGGCCGCTACTTGTCCGACAACTTCTGGATGATGGGCGACACCGGCCCCTGCGGCCCCTGCACCGAGATCTTCTTCGACCACGGCCCGGACGTCGCCGGCGGCCCTCCCGGCAGCCCCGATGAAGACGGCGACCGCTACATCGAGATCTGGAACAACGTGTTCATGCAGTTCAACCGGACCGAGGACGGCGTGATGCATCCGCTGCCCAAGCCTTCGGTGGACACGGGCATGGGCCTGGAGCGCATTGCCGCCGTGCTGCAGCACGTGCACTCCAACTACGAGATCGACACCTTCGTGGGCCTGCTGGCCGCTGCCAAGGCTGCCGTGGACGGTGCCGGCGCCGGCGATTGCGACAAGAGCAGCGCTTCGCTGAAGGTCATCGCCGACCACATCCGCGCCTGCAGCTTCACCGTCGTGGACGGCGTGATCCCGGGCAACGAAGGCCGCGGCTATGTGCTGCGCCGCATCGCCCGCCGCGCCATCCGCCACGGCTACAAGCTGGGCGCCCGCACCCCCTTCTTCCACAAGATCGTGGCCGAGCTGGTCCGCCAGATGGGCGAGGCCTACCCCGAGCTGCGCCAGGCTGAAGGCCGCGTGACCGAGGTGCTGCGCCAGGAGGAAGAGCGCTTCTTCCAGACCATCGCCAACGGCATGGAAATCCTGGAAGCCGCCCTGACCAAGGGCGACAAGCAGCTGGACGGCGACACCGCCTTCAAGCTGCATGACACCTACGGCTTTCCCGTGGACCTGACCGCCGACGTCTGCCGCGAGCGCGGTGTGACCGTGGACCAGGCCGGCTTCGACGCCGCCATGAACAAGCAGCGCGAGCAGGCTCGCGCTGCCGGCAAGTTCAAGATGGCCCAGGGCCTGGAGTACAGCGGTGCCGCCACCGCCTTCCATGGCTATGAGCACCTGGTCTGCGAGACCAGCAAGGTCACGGCCGTCTACGTGGACGGTGTGTCCGTGCAAGAGGCCAAGGCCGGCGACGATGCCGTGATCGTGCTGGATCACACCCCCTTCTACGCCGAGAGCGGCGGCCAGGTGGGCGACAGCGGCGAACTGCGCAACGCCAGCACGCGCGTGCTCGTCGAGGACACGCTCAAGATCCAGGCGGACGTCTTCGGCCACCACGGCCGCGTGATGGAAGGCTCCGTCAAGGTGGGTGACGGCTTCAAGGCCCAGGTCAACGCCGAGGCGCGCGCCAAGACCGTGCGCAACCACAGCGCCACCCACCTGATGCACAAGGCCTTGCGTGAAGTGCTGGGCGCCCATGTGCAGCAGAAGGGCTCGCTGGTCAATGCCGAGCGCACCCGCTTCGACTTCGCCCACAACGCGCCGATGACGGCCGAAGAGATCCGCAAGGTCGAAGCCATCGTCAACGCCGAGATCCTGGCCAATGCCGGTGCCAAGGCCGAGGTGATGGCACTGGACGACGCCCAGAAGAGCGGCGCCATGATGCTGTTCGGCGAGAAGTACGGCGAGACCGTGCGCGTGCTGAGCATCGGCAGCTCCAAGGAGCTCTGCGGCGGCACCCATGTCAAGGCCACCGGTGACATCGGCCTTTTCAAGATCGTCGCGGAAGGCGGTGTGGCCGCTGGCGTGCGGCGCGTGGAGGCGGTGACGGGCGACAACGCCCTCGCCTATCTGCAGTCGCTGGAAGACACCGTGAACGGTCTGGCCGGTAGCCTGAAGGCCGCCCCGGCGGAGCTGGCCCAACGCGTGGCAGGCGTTCTCGACCAGGTGCGTGCACTGGAGAAAGACCTGGCGGCTGCCAAGAGCAAGCTGGCTTCGGCCCAGGGCGATGAACTGCTGAGCCAGGCCGTGGACGTCAAGGGGCTCAAAGTGCTGGCGGCCACGCTGGTCGGGGCCGACGCCAAGACCCTCCGCGAGACCATGGACAAGCTCAAGGACAAGCTCAAGACCGCCGCCATCGTGCTGGCCGCCGTGGATGGCGACAAGGTCCAGCTGGCCGCAGGCGTCACCGCTGACAGCATTGGCAAGGTGAAGGCCGGCGAGCTGGTGAACTTCGTGGCCCAACAGGTCGGCGGCAAGGGCGGTGGCAAGCCCGACATGGCCATGGCCGGCGGCACCGATGTGCGCGCTGTGCCCGCAGCCCTGGCCAGCGTGCAGGCTTGGGTGGCTGAGCGCCTCTGAACACCTGCCTGATGCATCATGGGGCCTCCAGCGAGGCCCCTTTTTCTTTTCATGCGCCCCACTGCAGGCGGACCGCCTGTACCGGCAATGGGCCGGCGTCTGACGCCAATCGCCCGAGGAAACCCACTCTGTGCAAGAACGCCTGATACAGCTCCTCGCCCTGCTCCCGGTCCATGATCGGAGTGGCGCAGCGCCCCTGTCACCGGATCATCTGGACGGACATCTGTGTGCCGCCCTGTGCCTCCAAGCCGCCGACGAGCCGGTCGCCGTTCTGGACACCTGCTGGGGCCAGGACTGGGCCGAAGCCCTCGTGGAACAGGAGCTCCTGGACGAGTTCATGGCGTGGCTGGAAGAACGGTGGCAAGCGCTGCAGGAGGCTCTCGACCCTCAGCAGCTGCACCAGGACCCGGACGCCCTGCCCCTGGCCGAGGTCCTGCCATGGGCGATCGACCGGCTCGGCGCGGGGGCTCCTTCAGGACAAATGCCTGCAGCCGCGCGCGCATGGGCGGAGGGCTTCCTTCACCAGTGCCAGGCCGAGGCCCACCCTGACGCTGACCCTGAGTTGCTAGGCGTGATTGCAGCCCTGACCATGGACGAGGGCCCTGAGCTGCTCGGCTATCTTCAGGAGGCCTACGACAGGCCGCAGGACATCGGCGCGGCAGCACTCATCGATGATGCACTGTTTGCTGCCCAGGATCTGCGCCAGGCGCCCCGCTGAAACCTCCCTCGCGAGCCATTGACGGTGCGGGCAAGACCGCGCCCGGCATGGCCGCAGCCAGACTTACAGGCGCCCCTTGCAATTGGAGGCCCCACAGGCGCAGCGCAGCCGTCCCTCGTGGTGGCTCTCGCCGTAGTCGGCAGTCAGCTCCTCACCGGGTTCGATGTCGCGGATAGCATAGAACTCGGCACGCCCCTGGCGGATGCGCAGCACCGCGTTAGGCTGGCAGGAGTGGTTGATGTAGCGCAGCGGGCCATCGGAATTGGTGGCATCGATGGCGCGGCGCTCGCTCACCTCCACCATGTGGATGCGGGCCCGGCCCTTGATACGCCGCCGGGCCTCGGCGACGGAAATCAGCTCACCGCGCATCTCGCCGATCTTGCGCCGCGCCGGAATAGGCTCAGCGGCGAAGACGCCGTGGCCGTCAATGCGAGAAGGCTGCACGCTCACCAGAAACTTCTCGGCTGCTTGAGGCCCAGCAGGCGCTTCTCCGCGGGGCGTGGCAGTCCGGGCGGGCTCGGCGGTGGCAATGGAAACAAGCTTGGGCATCTAGGCAGGGTCGGCAATGGCAATGCCCTGCACTGTAACGCGGTGCTGAAGGACTGCTCAGGCGCTCTCAGGTGCAGGGCCCCGTTCCCTCGGTAGGGATGAGGAAGCTTCAGCTGGGGCGACTGCCGCTGCGCAGCTGGCCGGCAACCTGGGTGGGGGTCTCATCCATGCGGAGACCATCAACACTGACCTTGGGAAGTCGCTCAATCGGGCCCTGAGCAGGGCCAGCCTTGCTGCCGTTGTCCACGGAGCGCTTGCCGGTGAGGACCAGTCGGGTCAGCTTGACGACTTCGCTGGCATCCGCAGGCCGGGCAGGAGCAAAAAGGCTCACAGCCAGCAGGCATGCAGCGGCCATCACCGCACCCTTGCGGCTTACGCGTTCAGCTTGCTGCATTTGCTTCATAGATCCCACCAGCCCTGTCAGATTGTGTAGACACAGTATCTGAAGTCATGGGGGCGCCCGCCAGCCCTAAGCGACGAAGCGCCGTCCTTGAAGAGTGACCTGCGCCCACGTCGGATGAAACGCCTGGGTAGCGGACGAAATGCGAGTCGCTCGCAGTTGTGATGAGCGGGGAGCGAGCGCAGGACAGGCGCCTGGTCTGGATGCATACACAGCGCGCCCCATCAGACTGCGGGCACTGATCGGCCCTCCGGAGCGCCGATAGAGCGCAACGCCTGCGGCATGTCTGGATAGGGCTGCGGGGAGAAGACATCTGCTCACCGGAATGTCGCCCGTGCATTGTTGGAAGGCGTCCGCGAATACTCGGCGGGCATCCTCGCCCCAAAAGCAAAACCCCCGATCCTTTGGGGACCGGGGGTTTGGCGGGATATTAGCCTGACGATGACCTACTTTCACACGGGAATCCGCACTATCATCGGCGCTGACTCGTTTCACTGTCCTGTTCGGGATGGGAAGGAGTGGGACCAAGTCGCTATGGTCATCAGG